>CAMAVO010000190.1 GCA_945861685.1 Chitinophaga pinensis
AAGGGGTAAACAGTTTGGAGGAGGACATAATAATTTAAAATGTGTGTTGCGGGGATGTAAAGGAATGAAAAATTGAGAAGCCGTAAAGAAGGTTTTCTCATTCCTTGTCTCCTGCTTTTTGTAGTTTTGTCTCATCACCTTCTCCGCAAAATTTATTATAAACTTCTTCCATGCACCGCAGAGATTTTATCAATAAAAACACCCTGGCTCTGGGTGCCTTAAGTCTGGTTTCGGCTAAGTCATTAGCGCTAGATTTTTTCCTGAAAGAAGAATTTATAAGCAAGCGCCCTCCTCTTGAAAAAAGAACATTTACCAGCAAAGCAGTTGAAGCACAACTGAGCGAAGTAAAAGCAGCTATAAAAGACAAAGAGCTGGCCTGGTTGTTTGAGAATTGCTATCCCAATACCTTAGACACTACGGTTGATTATCAGCCCATAAACGGCAAACCCGATACCTTTATCATTACCGGTGATATAGATGCTATGTGGCTCCGCGATTCAACGGCACAGGTATGGCCTTATATTCCGCTTATTGCAAAAGATGATGAACTGAAAAACCTGGTAAAGGGTCTTGTAAGCCGTCAGGCAAAATGCGTTTTAAAAGACCCGTATGCCAATGCGTTTTACAAAGACCTGAACAAAGAATCGGAATGGAAAAATGATAAACCAAGTCCCCAACCCGGAGTGCACGAACGCAAATGGGAGATCGATTCGCTCTGCTATTTTATACGACTTTCTAACCGCTATTATGAATTAACAAATGACGCAACCGTATTTGACAGCGAATGGAATGAGGCGGCACGAACAGTAGTAAAAACATTCCGCACCGAGCAGCGCAGTGACGGTACTTCGCTTTATTATTTTATCCGCAAAACATTTAATCCCATTGATGCGCCTGTAAACGATGGTAAAGGAAATCCTGTAAAATTTACCGGACTGATTTGTTCCATGTTCCGCCCTTCTGATGATGCAACTACCTATCCGTATTTAATTCCTTCCAACCTATTTGCGGTGCTGTCATTAAGGCAACTTTCCGTAATATATAACACGGTGTTAAAAGATGAAGCATTTGCCAAAGAATGTGCATCCTTTGCCGATGAAGTAGATGCCGCTATTAAAAAAAATGCGGTAATACACCACCCCACCCTGGGGGAATTATATGCCTACGAAGTGGATGGTTTTGGCAAGCAGCTTTTAATGGACGATGCCAATGTACCTTCGCTGATTTCGCTCACCTATTTAGGCGCGCATAAACCTGATGATGCTATTTATAAAAACACCAGAGCTTTTGTTTTAAGCAGTGTAAACCCTTATTACTTCAAAGGCAAAGCAGCCGAAGGACAGGGCAGTCCGCATACCGGTAATAACCAGATATGGCCCATGGGAATTATTCTGCGTGCGCTTACCAGCACCGATACAAATGAAATAAAACAGTGTTTAAAAATGTTGAAACATACCCATGCCGGCACGGGCTTTATGCACGAGTCATTTGATAAAGATAATCCTCAGCATTTTTCGCGGAAATGGTTTGCCTGGGCAAACACCCTTTTTGGTGAACTGATGGTAAAACTATACAGTGAGCACAGGGAGGTGCTGGAAGCGGAGTATGAGTAAAACAGAAGGAAATTAACTTTTTTTTACATCAGCGTTTGATACTGTTCACATCCTCCCATTTAAGGTTGGTATCATTAAAAACCTGTTCCTCAAATTTTTTGTCGGCTGTGTAGCGCTTTGTTTTTTCAACAGCAATAGCGCCTTCAATAGTCGTTTCGCTGATCATAAATAACTGCTCCAGATTAAAATCCGAAACTTCATTGGCTTTAAAAACATGTTTGCGGATAATGCGGGCACTTGCTTCTAACCTGAAATTTTGCGGATACCACCGGCCGTTCATTTCATAGTAATTATACTTTTTTCGGTAGCTGATCTCTTCCAGTCCTACGCCCAGGGCAAACAAAGCAGGCTGAGCAATCATGGGCAATTCAATAAAGGAAGTAAAGTCAACCGATACAATAGCAAAGGTATAAGGGTCCATAAAAAGCTTACCGGTTTGCCATTGATACTCCACCACCTTGCGTGATTCAAAATTGATGGTAATAAGGTCTTTACCCAAAAAGCTGGAAGGCGCCCCGAACGAAAATTTAAAACGTTTGAATTTGGTACTGTCCAAAAAAAGTTCGCGTGAACTGATAAAGTCAGAACTTAAAATGGCTTCCGGTCCTCCGAAATTATCTATAAGGTCATCTGCATCCATTGCTTCCGTTTCTTCACCATTCTTTTTGGCTTCCTTGTTTTCTTTTTCAATAGCCTTGTCAAGTTTGTCTTTGAAAATTTGCAGTGGTTTGGTTTCACCTTTGTGGTGAAGCATAAGCTGGTGCTGATTGGCGGCAGTATCGCAGTAGTTAGGGTAATAGGTTTTAAAAACAGCTTCTTCGTCTTTTAAAAAATTCTTGTTTTCTTTTGCCTGCTCACGGTAATAACCCAGCGTTTGAAAAGGTTGATTCGCATAGTTTTCTTTTATGCTACGAATAGCCATCACTAAATACTGTTCAGGGGTAAGTGCACGGATAACAGCTTCGGCAAGGGGCACTCCGCTTTTTTCAAGTTGAATGGCAAGTGGGCTTTTGATACCCGAAAGAGCCATGCGCTGTGAAGCATAACCCAGAAAACTAACAATAAGTGAATCTTTTTCGCTGTTGGCAGGAAGCAGAATATCAAATTCACCCTTTTCATTACTTAAACTTCCGGTTGCGCTCTTTTTAAGCGAAACGGTTGCAAAAGGCAAGACTTCACCTGTGCGTTTATCCGTAATAATTCCCGAAAGCATATTGTTATGCTGCGAAAAGCAACCAAATGAAATCAGACAGAGAAATGCAGCAGGGTATAACTTTATTAAATTCATCAATCAAGGTTTACAGGCTGCAAATATAATTTGAAAAGAACCTTGCCCTATTTACCTTTTTCAGAATTAAAACACTTTTGTCTGCCACTAAAGCTTTCTTTATTAAACCATATCAATAATTTTTTCTCGCTGAATTACAAGCACTTAAGAAACGATGGAAACGTTTTTATTCAAAAACGTTTCCATCGTTTCCTTTTTGTATAGTTTTGCGCCCCGAATGGAGCAAAAAGAAATACAATTATTAGAGCAGGTGGATAAATTATTCATGCGTTGCGGCATTAAAAGCCTGACAATGGATGATATAGCCCGCGAAATTGGTATTTCAAAAAAAACCCTTTACCTGCATTGCAGTGATAAGGAAGACTTATTGATTAAATCCTTTGCACATCATTTCAGATGTGAAGAAGATTTTCAAAACCGTATCGTTAGCAAAAACCTGAATGCTATTGACGAGATTTTTGAAGTAAGCAAACACGTAAGTGAAATGCTGAAAACCATTCATCCTTCTGTTCACTATGATTTAAGAAAGTATTACCCCGAGGCCTGGAAAATTTTCTCTGAATACCGCAAAAATTTTATGCTTAAATGTGTTTCAGACAACATGGAGAAAGGCAAAAAGGAAGGACTTTACCGAGCAAATCTCAATATCCCGATTGTAGCCCGTATCCATATTTCACGTGTTGATATTGTTTTTGACGGTGAACTTTTTCCGGCAAACCAATTCAATTTTGCTGAAGTGTTTTTTGAAATGATACGCTACCACATCCGCGGAATTGCAAGTCCGAAAGGAATAGAATATTTTATGGACAAAATAAAAACCATTGACCCAACAAATCCCAAAATATAATATGAACAGAATTTTAAAACCCGTAATCGCAGCCCTTGCAATACTTATTGCCAATGCTGCTGCTTATGCACAGGAAAATACCTTGCAACCGTTCTCACTTAAACAGGCTCAGGACTTTGCGATGGAAAATGCCTTAAGCGCAAAATCGTATGAACTGGGTATTGGTCAGGCAAAAACCAATGTAAATGAATCTATTTCTTACGGATTGCCGCAGGTAAATGGCTCAGTAAGTTTTCAGGATTTTCTTCAGTTACCTACATCACTTATTCCCGCAGAGATTTTTGGTGGTCCTGCCGGTGAGTTTGCTAAGGTAAAATTTGGTACTACTTATAATCTCACCGCAGGCGCAACAGCATCGCAAATGCTTTTTGACCCCACCTGGATTATTGGTGTGCAGGGCGCAAAAATGTATCTTGAGAAAATGCGCAACCTGGATAAAAAGAACGATCAGGATTTGGGTGCTACTATTGAAGAGGCTTATTACACTGTGTTGGTGGCCGAGCGCAGCAAAAAGTTGATGGAACAAAACCTGGTGAGCCTAGAGAAAATACTTTTTGAAACCAAAGAATATTATACAAGTGGTTTTGCCGAAGAATCAGCGGTTGACCAGTTAAATCTATTGGTGGCAAACTCAAAAACAGCCATTGACAAAGCAGGCCGACAGGCTGAAATAACCAAGAATGTTTTAAAACTGCAGATGGGTTATGATCAGGACAAAAACATTCAGCTTACTGATGACCTAGAATCACTTTGGGTGCTTAACAACCATGAGGCATTAGTGAATACAAAGTTTGATGTAAACAAAAACATCAACTACTATTTAGCCGACATGGAAATAACGCTGAACAACTATTTAGTGAAAATTGAAAAAGCAAAATATCTGCCTACCGCTAACGCTTTTATCAACTACCAGCAACAAGCGTTAAGCAACGACTTCAGCTTTTTTTCTGATGGAGGAAAATGGTTTCCAATGGCGGTTTGGGGCTTGAATTTAAAAATTCCTATCTGGGATAGTTTTGCAAAAGCTGCTTCGGTAAAACGCTCCAGACTAAATCTTGAAAGAATAAAATATCAGAAAGACTTTACTGCTCAGCAACTGAAACTCCAGAGTGAAACTGCCCGCTCAAACTACATCAGTGCATTTGAACAATTAAGAGCCGAAGAAGCCAACATAAAACTGGCAGAAAGCATCCGCAACAAAACAGTTACAAAATTCAATGAAGGCTTGTCTAACAGCACGGAGCTGATGCAAACCGAAACACAGCTTACTCAAACACAAGGCGCTTACATCGGCAGCTTATTTCAATTGATGAACGCAAAAGCGGAACTGAACAAAACTTTACTCACCTACTAAGAAAAAGAAAACAGACAAAAACAAATAACAAATATGAAACACTTACTGATCCCCGTTCTTGTATTACTAATCGCAGCCTGCAGCAAACCTGAAGGCGGCAATAAAAAAGCGCAACTTGATTCGCTGAAAAAAGAATATACAGTGCTAACCGAAAAAATAAAAATACTGGAAGCAGAAATTGCGCTTACAGATACTACTAATACCGAAAAGATAATTCCGGTGGCTGTTACCGAAGCCAAGGCGCAGTCTTTTGTTCACTACCTGGATATTCAGGGGAAAGTAGATGCGGATGAAAACATTACCATCAGTCCTAAAATGCCGGGTAGCATTACCAAGGTAAATGTAGATGCAGGTGACGATGTAAAAGTTGGTCAGATATTAGGTGAAACAGATAATGCTGCTTTGCTGAAAGGTATGGAAGAACTAAAAACCGGACTTGCCTTTGCAACCGAAGTTTTTAATAAACAGAAAAAACTGTGGGATCAAAAAATAGGTTCTGAGATTCAATACCTGCAAGCCAAAAACACCAAAGAAGGATTGGAACAAAAAATGGCAACCTTGAAGGAACAGGTTGAAATGACTTACATAAAATCGCCAATCAACGGAACGGTAGATGAGGTTTATTTTAAATTAGGTTCAACCGTTTCACCCGGCTATCCTGCGGTGAGAGTTGTAAACAC
>CAMAVO010000191.1 GCA_945861685.1 Chitinophaga pinensis
TCTACGTCCAGCGAGCGCCCGCTTCCGTCAACAGCAACACCAGCAGGTGTGTTAGGTTCTTTGTCAAATAGGTCAGATACTCCGTCACCGTCAGCATCTTTTGCCAAACCATCAAGATTGCCTTGAATATCGTCAAGGTTTTTGTTAAGTGCTTCCAAAGGATTAACCCATTCTTCGGAATTTTCATTTTTGCCGATTTTATAAGAAACACCAAAAGAAAGGTAGCCATACTTGTCAAATCTATTCGTGCTTCCAAAAGTGGCATCAAGTTTTTCAGTAAAGGCATTTCGCAAAGATTGTTCAAGACTAATGTCGAAATGTTTTGAAAGTCTAAATTTAACACCTAATGCAACAGGGACAATTGTCTCCGTTGTTCTCTTTTTCTTTTCAAGAGTAGTCCAGTCACTATAACTAGTAGCCCCAATAACTTCATCAGTTCCAATTCTTCTTTTTACAGAGCGAAAATCAGTAAAGCCATAGCCTATTGAAATATAAGGTGAAAATCTCCTTGGTTTCGTTTTGTTACGATATATAAGATTCATAAAATAACAAACAGTATTTATAGAATAATCAAATACATCTGCTTTGAAATATGCAAAATTATTTGTTGACCCATTATCTACTCCATAGCTTTTTTCTCCGGAAAGTTTGCAACTGAGAACGCTTATGTTGAAACCAAATGTGTTACTGAACTGGTATCCTACATTTCCTCCGAAACCGAATTTCCAATCGTGGGTTGCCCAATTCCCTTGTTGTGAATTGCCATCAGGGTTGCGCGATATATCGCCCATAAATTGGGTAGCTCCCAAATTAAGCCCAATTGAAAATTTGTTGTTCAGCTTTTTTGGGGCCTGTGCTGACGCCACAGAAACTGACAAAGTAAATACTGCAAGGATTAATAGAAGTTTTCTCATGATTTTCTTTCGTTTAGCTTTTGGTTTTAATACTGTTTGAATTTCAGTTGGCTGCAAAAGTAGTTCTACTTTACTAATAAACAACAAAAAATTAACTATTTTTTTCAACATCTGTAATCTGAAAAGTTTATAAGCTCCCTTATAGGTTGTCTTTATAGTTCCAGATGTGAATTTTTGATCTGTCTTGACACACCTGTATCAGTTCCTGTGCAGTATTTTTGAGAACAGGTAATTGGGAGTTGCCCATGGTTTCTGCTAATGGCAATAAGGTGAATAATCGTTCGCTGATGCGGGGGTGCGGAATAGTTAGTGTTTCGGTGGTGATTTTTTGGTTTCCGTAAAAAAGGATGTCAAGGTCTATGGTGCGTGCCGAAAGTTTTCCGGTGCGTACTCTGCCAAGTGATTGTTCAATTTCAAGTAACTTATCAAGCAGTTGCTGAGGATTTAGTTGAGTATTAACCTTTATTGCCTGATTAAGAAACTGGTTTTTGTCTTCAAATCCCCAGGGTTCGCTCTCATAAATAGAAGAATGTGCAGTTATTTCACCTATATACTCTTCAATTTTTTCCATTGCCTGCGCCAGAACCAGCTCGCGGTTTCCAAGATTACCGCCTAATAAGAGTATTGCTTCTTCCATATTATGAAGGCAACAAAGTTAAAAATTCTTAACAGCACGCTTCTTTCCGTTCCTGTTCAGTTTTTTTTCTACTTTCGCCCCGCTTTATAAAACCCTAAAAACCAATATTAATGAAACAGTTTTTCAAATTTATGTTCGCTTCCATGTTGGGAGTGTTTTTGGCTTTCTTCCTTGGCATTGTTGTGCTTGTTGGAATGATTGCCGCCCTGGTTTCTTCTGCCGACAGCAAAAAAGAAGCTAAAGTTGAACCAAATTCAGTGTTGCACATCAATTTCGAGTCGCAGATTAACGACCGCAGTTCAAACAATCCTTTCGAGAATTTCAATTTCGGTTCTTTGTCAGGTAAAAAAGGAATTGGCTTGAATGATATTCTTGAAAACATTGAGAAAGCCAAAACCGATGACAACATCAAAGGTATTTATATTGACCTGCAAAGTGTTCCCGCAGGTATTGCTACTATTGAAGAAATCCGCAACAAGCTGATTGAATTCAAAGAATCAAAGAAATTTATTGTTGCCTACAGTGAAGCTTATTCGCAAAGTGCATATTACCTTGCTTCAGTGTCCGATGAAGTTTGGCTGAACCCTGAAGGATTGATTGAGTTTAAAGGCCTTGGCGCACAGGTTATGTTCTTTAAAGGACTATTGGAAAAAATGGAAGTGGAGCCTCAGGTTATTCGCTACGGAAAGTTTAAAAGCGCAATTGAGCCTTTTATTCTTGACAAAATGAGCGAGGCTAACCGTGAGCAAACCATGAAATACATGGGTTCTATCTGGAACAATATTGTAAGTGGTATTGCAGAAAGCCGCAAACTTACTCCTGCTCAACTGAACCTGATTGCCGACTCGGCCTTGGTGCAAAATGCAAAAGACGCAGTAGAACAAAAACTTGCTGATAAACTATATTATAAAGATCAGGTACTGGATGATTTGAAAGACCGTTGCGGTTTGGAAGATGCCAAAAAACTGAAACTGGTGAGCATGGTAAAATATACCGATGCTCCAAAAGCTAAAAAGAAAGACGATAAAGGTTTAGCAAAAGACAAGATTGCCGTTATTTATGCAAGCGGAAGTATTGAAGGTGGCGAAGGTGATGACCAGACCATTGGTTCTGACCGTATTTCTAAAGCCATCCGCAAAGCGCGTTTAGACGAGAATGTAAAAGCCATTGTATTACGCGTAAACTCACCGGGCGGAAGCGCCTTGGCTTCGGATGTTATCTGGAGAGAAGTGGTGTTAGCTAAAGCAGCCAAACCTGTGGTAGCTTCCATGGGCGATGTAGCTGCTTCGGGCGGATACTATATTTCATGTGCTGCCGATACTATTGTAGCACAACCTAACACCATTACCGGTTCTATCGGGGTATTTGGTTTATTGATGAACCTGAAAAATCTGATGAACAATAAACTGGGAATTACGGTTGACACGGTTAAAACCAATCACTATGCTGATTTAGGTTCTGCTTTCCGTCCGCTTACACAGGCTGAGCACGATATTATTCAAAACAGCGTGAACGAAATCTATGGTTCATTTATTGGCAAAGTAGCCGAAGGGCGCGGAATGAAAGTTGCCGATGTTGATTCAATAGGACAAGGTCGCGTTTGGAGCGGTTTTGATGCTAAAGGTTTAGGTCTGGTTGACGTTTTGGGTGGCATGGAAGATGCCATTGAAATTGCCGCTAAAATGGCAAAGCTCGATAACTACCGTGTGGCAGAATATCCTGAGCAAAAAGAGCCTTTCAAAGCATTTATGGAAGAACTTTCGGGCGAAGGTGAAGATGTGATGTTGAAAAAATCATTGGGCGAGAACTACCGCTTTTATAAAACATTGGATGATATGCGCAGAATGGAAGGTATCCAGGCGCGTATGCCGTTTGATATATATATTGAGTAAGCTATACTCAAACAGCGAATAAAATAAAAATCCAGGCTACAACCCTGGATTTTTATTTTGTAAAAACAACTAACATAATAACTAACAGCGAAACTGATAGTGTAATAGCAGTCAGCAGTCTCTCGTTTGTTTTTTGAATACGTTGATGGCGGTGCCAGTGATCTTCTGTCATAATATATTTTTTATTATACAAGTTAACGGAGCAAAAAAAATATAGTTATATAAAAATAGACAAAGGCGTGTTTTTTATAGATAAATACCAGAGAATCAATTATGAATATTGATGAAAGGATGAATAATATCTGAAAAAAGCTTACACAGTTATTTAGTCTTTAGATTGTTAAATGCAAAATAGAGTAGCTTTAATTTTACCCGGCTACCATCGAAGGGATTGAAAAGATGATGAAGAAACTGAGGGTAGGGGTGAAGATGTATTGCTGAAAAAGTCATTAGGCGAGAACTACCGCTTTTACAAAACACTGGATGATATGCGCAGAATGGAAGGTATCCATGCGCGTATGCCGTTTGATATGTATATTGAGTAAATCTTTGTCAATGGTCTATAGACCATTGACCATAGTTTAACAGCCCTCTTGCCTCAGGTAAGGGGGCTGTTTTGTTTTAGAGGAATTATAACCTGCTTGTTAGCAATTTCAGCACTATAACCGTTACGGCATCACTTCGGATTAAGGAATTACTACCGTGGCCGCCACGGCAAGACTTTGGATTGTCGGATTAGCTCCGTGGCCGCCACGGCAGCACTTCGGATTAAGGGATTAGCACCGTAACCGTTACGGCATGACTTCGGATTAACGGATTACCTCCGTAACCGTTACGGCATCACTTCGGATTAAGGGATTACTACCGTGGCCGCCACGGCAAGACTTTGGATTGTCGGATTAGCTCCGTGGCCGCCACGGCATCACTTCGGATTAAGGGATTACCACCGTGGCCGCCACGGTAAGACTTTGGATTGTCGGATTAGCTCCGTGGCCACCACGGCATGACTTCGGATTAGGGAATTACCACCGTGGCCGCCACGGCATGACTTCGGATTAAGGAATTACCACCGTGGCCGCCACGGCATGACTTCGGATTGTCGGATTACCTCCGTGGCCGCCACGGCATCACTTCGGATTAAGGAATTACCACCGTGGCCACCACGGCAACAGTTTTACCTGGCTGAATTAGCTTTTATTGCTTTATCACCTTGCGCACAACCTGCTGCCCGCCCTCCGAAAGCGTGAGGATATAAACACCGCTGCTGAGGGTTCTTATATCTAAGGTAAAGGTAGCGGAAGGTATATTTCCATTCCTCCTGTTAAAAACTCTGTTGAAAACCTTTCACTTCCCAATCAACGAAGGGGGTATTGTTTTTTATTTTTACACACCTTTCTGAAAAGCGCAACAGTAAAGGAATAAATAAGAAATTTGCATACTGATTAAATAAATGATAAGCCACAGATTTACACAGAATTGATTTTTGCCTTTGGCGTTTTAATCTGTGGTAATCTGTGTAATCTGTGGCAACAAATAGTTCAATAAAACATGGCAGACACATATAACGATGACAGTATAAGGTCGCTCGACTGGAAAGAACATATCCGCTTGCGCCCCGGTATGTATATCGGTAAGCTTGGTGATGGCTCATCGCAGGATGACGGAATTTATATCCTCATAAAAGAGGTGATTGACAATTGCATTGACGAGTACGTAATGGGCAATGGCAAAGTGATTGAAATTACCCTGAAAGATAAACAACTGAAAATTCGCGACTATGGTCGTGGAATTCCGCTTGGTAAAGTATTGGACTGCGTTTCAAAAATAAACACGGGAGCTAAATACGATTCCATTGCCTTTAAGAAATCGGTTGGTCTCAATGGAGTTGGAACCAAGGCAGTGAATGCACTTTCTAGTTATTTTTATGTGCAAAGCGTGCGCGATGAAAAAACCAAAATCGCTGAGTTTGCAAAAGGTGAATTGGTAAAAGAAAGTAAAGTTGAAGCCAGTGATTTGCGCAAAGGAACACTGGTAAAGTTTGAGCCCGATGCTTCTATTTTCGGCAACTACCACTTCCTGAACGAATACATTGAGCGCCTGCTATGGAACTATGTTTTCCTTAATCCCGGGTTGAGCATTTATTTCAACGGAGTTAAATTCTATTCCGAAAATGGTTTGCGCGATTTGCTGGAGAAAAACATCAGCGAAGAAATTCTTTACCCCATCATCCACCTGAAAGGAAACGATATTGAAGTGGCAATGACCCACGGCAATTCGTATGGCGAGGAATATTATTCTT
>CAMAVO010000192.1 GCA_945861685.1 Chitinophaga pinensis
TGACGCATTATCAGTAGCAGTGTAAGTCAATGTTAAAACGTTACCATTGATAGAACCTGAACCTGTGAAAGTTACATTGTTGTAGCTTGCAACATCAATCGTGATGTTTTCTCCATTTACAGTTGCAACAGCATCAACCTGAGTTTGGAAATCACCAAGATTTTGCAAAATCACTTTCAAATCTCCTGTAGCAGAAGCTGTAACAGACATTGAGTAAATATAGCTATCAGGTCCGCAAACTTCCTGACAATTGTAAGCTCCTAAGAACTTATCTCTTGCAGGTACGCAAGTTCCGTCATCTTCAGTTGCGGCAGCATCATAGTTGTCGGCAGTATCATCCGTGCAACCTTTAGTAGCGCAACCTGAAAAAGTAGCAAGACCGCCAATAAATAATGCTGCTACACCAAGATATTTAGCAGTTGAAACGATTTTAGAGAAATTGAATTGTGTTGTTTTCATTGTGTGTTTTAATTTAGGTTATTAATTGTATTGTTTTGTTAGTTTTAAATTTTATCGGTGCAAAGATAAATATTTCACATTACGGTATAATTAATTATTAAAAAAGTTACTTTTGTTGCCCTAAACCTTAAATCAAAAAATAAAAATGAAAAACGTATTGTCATTATTAGTAGTTGGTGGAATGTTGGCTGTTGCAGCTTGCGGACCCAGCGAAGCAGAAAAGAAAGCAGCTGAACAAAAGAAATTAGATTCTATTGCAGCTGTTGAAAAAGTAAAATTAGATTCACTTGCAGCTGATGCAAAATTAAAATTAGATTCACTTGCAGCAATTGCTGCTGAAGCTCAATCAGATCTGAAAGATGCTAAAGCAGATGCAAAAAGCGCAAAAGCTGACGCTGCTGCTGCTAAAGCAAAAGAAGAAGCTGCAAAAAAAGCTGCCGAAGAAGAAGCTAAGAAAAAAGCTGAAGAAGCTGCTAAAAAACCAAGTACACTTGGTAAAAAAGGTGATGCTAACAAATCAACTGAAAGCGGAACTACAACTTCACCTTTGAAAAAGAAAGGTAATTAATTCTGAATGTATGTTCAGCAATAAAAAAGGAGGCAATTGCCTCCTTTTTTATTGCTTCAATTTAATGAAACAAAAAAAAGCCTCACTAATTAGTGAGGCTTTTTTTGTGATCCCGCTGGGATTCGAACCCAGGACCACTACATTAAAAGTGTAATGCTCTACCAGCTGAGCTACGGAATCGGCTTTTTTAAAGCGGGTGCAAATATAGAATCATTATGAACTAAATCAACAGCAAATTTTATTTTTTCTAAACTTTATTAACAATGCTGCATTACTGATTGATTTTCAGGTCGTGACCCATTTTATTTTTTTTGGTTTGCAGGTATAGTTTGTTGTGTTCGTTTGATTCTATTTCAAGTGCAATATTTTCAACTATTTCTAATCCATAGCCTATAAGTCCTGCTCGTTTGGTAGGATTGTTAGTAAGTAGTTTTATTTTTGAAATACCAAGGTCGCGCAATATTTGCGCTCCAACCCCGTAATCGCGTTCATCCATTTTAAAACCCAGTTCTAAATTGGCTTCTACAGTATCGCGTCCTTCTTCCTGTAATTTGTATGCTTTCAGTTTGTTCAACAAGCCAATTCCTCTTCCTTCCTGATTCATGTAAACAATTACGCCTTTGCCTTCTTTCTCCACCATTTCCATCGCTTTTTCCAATTGAGGTCCGCAATCGCAGCGGCACGAACCAAAAATATCGCCCGTTAAACAGGAAGAGTGAACGCGAACCAACACAGCTTCATCTTTTTTCCATTCGCCTTTTACTAATGCTAAATGTTCTTGTCCTGTTGTTGTTTGTTTATAGGCATACAAATCAAAATTCCCGAGTTTAGTGGGTAGTTTTATCTTCACTTCGCGCTCAATCAATGATTCCGTGCGAAGGCGGTAAGCAATCATATCTTCAATTGAAATAATTTTCAGGTTGAATTTTTTCGCCATTTCCAACAATTCGGGAAGACGAGCCATTGTTCCGTCTTCGTTCATGATTTCAACCAAAACACCTGCCGGTTCAAAACCTGCCATGCGCGCTAAATCAATTGTAGCTTCAGTATGCCCTGTTCTGCGCAGAACACCACCGCGTTTTGCTTTTAGTGGAAATATATGTCCGGGTTTTCCGAGTTCTTCGGGTTTTATGTTCGGGTCAATTAATGCTTTTATCGTTTTTGAGCGATCGCTTGCTGATATTCCGGTGGTGCACCCATGTCCTATTAAATCAACGGAAACGGTGAAGGGCGTTTCATAAACGGCAGTATTATCGGTTACCATCAATTGTAACCCAAGTTCATTGCATCGGTCTTCAATCAAGGGAGCACAGATTAATCCGCGTCCGTGTGTTGCCATAAAATTGATTACTTCTGGAGTTGCGTTGCGGGCTGCAGTTATAAAATCACCTTCGTTTTCGCGGTCGGCATCATCCACCACGATCACTACTTTCCCCGCTTTAATATCTGCTATTGCATCCTCAACGGTGTTGAGTTGTTTTTTTAGTTCGTTCATTCTTAAAAATAAGTGTGCAAAAGTAGTGTTTTTTACCTTATGCGCACTCGCTGAACTGCCCGTTGTTGTAGATAGCTAAAGCCTTTCCTGTAAAGGATTTTCCAGTGAAGGGAGTGTTTTTAGATTTAGAGCGGATTTCTTTTTCCGTGAATGTCCATTTCAGCGTTGGATTGAATAGTGTAAGGTTGGCATCGTTACCTTCATTCACAGAAGGAATATCAAGTTTTAATATTTTCCGTGGGTTAATTGCTGTTTTTTCAATTAGCTGTTCTTGCGTAAGAACATCTGAAAGTGTTGTATTTACTGCTGCATAAGCTGTTTCTAATCCAATTATGCCGAATGCTGCATAATCAAATTCTACCTTCTTATTTTCTTCGTCTTCGGGACTGTGGTCGCTGGCAATCACATCTATTGTTCCGTCCTGCAGGCCTTTTACTAAGGCTTTGATGTCGGTTTTACCTCGCAGCGGTGGTTTTACTTTGTAGTTGCTGTCAAATCCTGTGAGAAGACTGTCGTCTAATGAAAGGTGGTGGGGTGTTACATCGGCAGTTATTTTCAATCCTTTCTTTTTTGCCTGTCTAATTAAATCAACCGATTTTGCAGTGCTTACCGAAGAAATATGCAGCGGTGTCTCGTTGTATTCTGCCAGAAAAATATCGCGTGAAATTTGTAACTCTTCTGCAACTGCCGGCATTCCCTGAATTCCAAGTGTTGTGCTTGTTTCACCCTCGTTCATTTTTCCTGAAGCAGATATTCTTGCATCATCCGGGAAGCTGATGATTAGTCCGTTAAATCCTTTTGTGTAAAGCATAGCAAGTGAAAGTAATCTGGGGTTTTCTATCGCTTGTTTTCCGTCTGAGAATGCGACAGCACCCGCATTGTGCATGTCAAACATTTCAGCAAGTTCTTTTCCTTTTCGTTCTTTTGAAACCGTTCCTATTGGAAATACATCTACTATCTGGTTCTTTGTTTTGTTTTTTACGAATTCAATTTCTGCTTTGGTATGAAGCGGTGGATTGGTGGAAGGCTTACACGCAACTCCTGTAAAACCGCCTTGTGCAGCAGCTTTTATTCCGCTCATCAAGTCTTCTTTTTGTTCGTATCCGGGTTCCCTGAAATTCACATTCATATCAAACCAGCCGGGCGAAACGCACAAGCCTTTGTGTTCATACACTTTTATTTTACCTTCGGATTTAAGGTCTTTGCCAATCTTTTCAATTTTGCCTTTGCGTATCAGGATGTCAACTGTTTTTCCGTTGTGCTTTGAAGCGGGGTCAACCACTTTCGCAGATTTGATAAGAATATCCATGTTGTTTATTTTTAGTTTGTCACCCTGAGCATAGTCGAAGGGTTTATTTTAATAACCGTATCAATAATACTTCTGAAATAATAAAAGCAAGTGCAAGCCACACAAACCATTTCCACAGTTTTATTCCTTCATTCAGTTCGGTCAAAGTTATTGCAAGACTTTTATTATTTGTTTCTACTACTGAAAAATTTCCACTTCCTGCTTTTTCAGCCATTGTTTCCAACTCTGTGATGCTAAAATAGTTCAGCACAGATTCTTTGCGGTTGTAATTAAATGAAAGTCCGAAAAGTGTGTCCGTCTTTGCTTTCAGTAAATAGTTTCCTGCTTCTTTCAGTTGGTTGCCGAATACTACTGATGTAAGCGGACCAATAATTTTCTGCTCAGGAATAATTTCAAATGAATTGGATAAACCTGTTATTCGGTAAACACTTTCACCAGCGATATTGATGTTGGCAAATTCAGTTGACTGTTCTTTACCAATGGTTTGAAACAGTGGTTGTGAAGGCTGACTGAACAATGCAATATTGTAAAGTGTCGGTACAAAAATGGCGTGGCGTGAAAAGTTGCTGAAGTTATCGGAAAGGCTAACGGACAGTAGGTAAGCTTTTCCTTTTTCTGAAACATATTTTGAAAGAAAACTTTCGCCATTGCTCAGTCTTATCAGAGTTTCCTCGCGCGTTTTGGTGTTTTTAGAAATGATGTAATGTTTTGAAACAACAGGCAAGTCAATGTTCTTATTTTCTTTTTTCTTTTCAAAAACATTGGCAAAAATTTCGCTCTGGTAATTGATGCTACTCACTTTTGTTGCGCTGCTGTCTTTCCCGGAAATGCTTCCTGCTTCTAAAGAAGGCAACAGCTCATTGTAAGAATTGATGTCTGAATTATGTGAAGGAATAATCATCACGCTTCCGCCTGCTTGTACAAATCGTTTCAGTTCCTGCGCCAATCCTGATGAAATGGAGGTGATTTCATTTGAGATAACCAATGAGTAGTTTGGCAGTGAAGCATAATTCACGCTCTTTTCATTCTGATTGTCGAGAATAAAATAGGGGTCGTTTCCGAAAAGTGAGTTAATAGGTTGGCTTTCTTCTTTGCCATTGATGCAAAGAACAGGAATGTTTTTCGCGACATTGAATGTGAAGTAAAACTTGTCATCATAGGTTACAGGATAATCAGTGATGCTAAGTTCACCAAGTTGCAGACCTGTTTCGGAAATGGTGAACGACAGCGGAACTTCAGTTTCAGATTGTGCGGCAACGGAAAAACTTGCCAATGCTTTCTGAGTTCCGTTAAGCATCAGTTTTACAGGAATGTTTTCATAATCCTCATCCGAGTTGTTTTTAATTCTCAGTTTTAGTTCTTCCGGGCGGTTAAGCTGACGGATAGGGGTGGAGAACCAACAGGAATCGATATATAGGTTGTTGCTTTGCGCAGGCGTAACGGGAATGAAATAACAGGACAGCCCACTGTCTGCTTTTATTTCTTCTATATTGCTTACGCTTTTCTGAAAGTCAGAAATGATGTAGGCGCTTCCTCCATTATTTCCCTGTGATTTTAAGGCATCTTTTTGTCTGGAGTAAATTTCTGAAAGTGTTTTTACCGAAGGACTGATTTTTACTTCGTTTAGCAACTCCAGAAATTCTTCGCGGTTTACAAGGCGTTGCTGATGTCCTTCAAAATCATTGGTGAGCAATTGAAACTTCTGTGAAGGCGGAAACGCGGAGGCTATTTCTTTTGCTTTATTTTTTGCATCATCCAGCATAGTTCCTGAAGTTCCGTTAGCTTCCATGCTGAATGAGTTATCTACAAAAATGCTTGCAGCGCCTTCGGGTGTGTTGGCGCTGCTGTTTTTTGCAGGAATAAAGGGTTGTGCAAAAGCTAATACT
>CAMAVO010000193.1 GCA_945861685.1 Chitinophaga pinensis
AAAAACATCATCTGAACCGATAACATAACCGCCTGTGTCAATTACCGAAAATTTCTTCCCGTTCCATTCGCCTTTTCCGTAGGTACGGTCGCGCGTTACGCCTGCTGTTTCATCAACAATCGCGCTGCGGCTGTCTGTGAGGCGGTTAAACAGAGTCGACTTGCCCACATTTGGTCTTCCTACAATAGCTACTAAATTTCCCATCTTTTTTATCCCGATAATTATCGGGAGCACGCGAAGATAGTCTAAATTTCTCCCCTTTGGGGAGATTAAGAGGGGTGCTATTACTCCAGATACCCGTGCGTTTTCAGATAATTCTCATCATTGCGCCAGTCTTTCTTCACTTTCACGGTTGTCTCCAGGAATATTTTCTTCGCAAAAAACTTCTCCATATCCTTACGAGCGGCCATTCCCATTCCTTTAATTGATTTGCCACCATGTCCGATTAAAATCATTTTCTGGCTTTCACGCTCCACATAAATAACAGCAGTAATTCTAATAATCGTTGGTTCATCCTTGAAACTTTCAATATGCACATCCACTGAATAAGGAATTTCCTTTTCGTAATACCTCAATATCTTTTCCCTGATAATCTCAGCGGCAATAAAGCGCTCAGACTTGTCTGTCAACTGATCTTCAGGAAAAAATGCAGGTCCTTCAGGAAGCAGATCTTTTATTCTTTTCAGCAAATAATCAGTATTGAATTTCTCAGAAGCAGAGACCGGAATTATTTCCGCTTTCGGAAGTTTCTGCTTCCAGAAATCTGCTTTTGCTTCCAGCTTTATAGTATCCAGTAAATCAATTTTATTGATAACAACGATGACCGGAACTTCCATTTTCTCAAGCCGAGCAATGGTTTCAGAAAATTTTTCATCCCTGTTTTCATCTTCATCTCCCGGACTTACATAAACAATCACATCAGCATCTTTAAACGAAGTATCCACAAACTGCATCATGCCTTCGTGCATTTTGTAATGTGGGGCAATAATTCCCGGAGTATCGGAAAACACAACCTGATAATCTTTATCGCTGATAATTCCCATAATACGATGGCGGGTGGTTTGTGCTTTTGCTGTTATGATTGAAATCTTTTCACCAACCAGCGCATTAGTCAATGTGGATTTTCCCGCATTTGGCTTCCCGATAATATTTACAAATCCAGTTTTATGTGTCATTTTTATTTTTTTTGTGAACCAAAGAAACAAAATTATATCTTCGCACCCCGTTTCAAAACCAAACAACCAATTCTGCTAGGGTTAATCCGCAGAAATTTTGAAGATATATTGCGGGGTGGAGCAGTTGGTAGCTCGTCGGGCTCATAACCCGAAGGCCGTAGGTTCGAGTCCTGCCCCCGCTACTAGAAAACCCGTTCGTTCCGAGCGGGTTTTTCTTTTTTGGTTCTGTTTGAATTATGCAAACCGATTTACATTTTCTTTCCGCCCCTGTTGCGATTATTATTATTGCGGTGGCGGTTGTTACGGTTCCGATTTTTGTTGTTCTTGTTATTATTATTCTGTTGCTGGCGCACAACAGGTATGTCACTTGCCTGAACCAGTTTAGTAGTTGGATCCAGCTTCAGTTGACCTTTTGAGAGTTCTTTTAACTGCTCAATTATTACATCATCCGTTACAGAATCTCTGTTCCATGTGAGGTAAGATTTTTTCATTGAATTGGCAATCATTTCAGTCAACACCCTTTTCTCATCGCCTTCTTCAAACTCAATTGCTTTCTGTATGATTTTCTCAAGAATTTTTCCGTAATGGCGATATCTGATTCTGTTGTCGGGGTAACTTACTTTGTCGGGCTTGGTTTGAAAAGTTGCCGCATTAGGAATAGGGTAGGGAGAATCAACATCCAATTTAAAATCAGCTATGATAAATAAGTGATCCCAGAGTTTGTGTTTAAAGTCTGTTACATCACGCAGATGAGGATTTAATTGTCCCATCACCGAAATAATAGCACGAGCCACACGGTTGCGTTCATCGCGGTCTTTTACAGAAATGGCAAATTCTATCATGCGTTGCACATTTCGCCCGTATTCGGGAATAGCCATTTTTGGTCTTTCGGTGTTGTATTCCATGCTTATTTAGTGATTGGGTGATTTAGCTTATAGAATCTAAATCAGAGATGTTTCCTGCAAATATAAAAAGAAAAGTCCCGCAGGGCAGGACTTTTCTTTTTCTGTTTCAAAATATTAGTAACGGTAGTATTCAGGTTTGTAAGGACCTGAAGCTTTTACGCCAATGTATTTAGCCTGGTCATCGGTTAACACATCAATCTCAACACCGATTTTAGAAAGGTGCAGACGTGCTACTTTTTCATCCAGTTCTTTAGGCAATGTGTAAACTTTGTTCTCGTATTTGCTGGTGTTAGTCCAAAGTTCAAGTTGCGCTAATGTTTGGTTGGTGAACGAATTTGACATCACAAAAGAAGGATGGCCCATTGCACAACCAAGGTTTACTAAACGGCCTTCAGCAAGGATGATTACATCTTTACCATCAACAGTATATTTATCAACCTGAGGTTTGATAACGTCTTTTGTTTTTCCGTAATTATCGTTCAGCCATTTCATGTCAATCTCATTATCAAAGTGACCAATATTGCAAACGATAGCATTGTTTTTCATTGATTTGAAATGCTCACCTTTTACGATGTCTTTGTTTCCGGTAGCAGTAACAATGATGTCAGCTTCTTTTACGGCATCAGCAAATTTCTTTACTTCATAACCTTCCATTGCAGCCTGTAAAGCGCAGATAGGGTCAATTTCTGTAACAATTACACGAACTTTAGCTTCCTTCAATGATTCTGCAGAACCTTTTCCAACATCACCAAAACCGGCTACAACAGCCACTTTCCCTGCCAGCATTAAGTCAGTTGCTCTGCGGATAGCATCAACCAATGATTCGCGGCAGCCGTATTTATTATCAAATTTAGATTTGGTAACTGAGTCGTTTACGTTGATGGCAGGAATAGGAAGTGTTCCTTTTTCCATACGCTCATACAAGCGGTGAACACCTGTGGTTGTTTCTTCAGAAAGTCCTTTGATGTTTTTGATCAACTCAGGGTAACGGTCGAAAACCATGTTGGTTAAATCGCCACCGTCATCCAAAATCATGTTCAACGGTTGTTGTTCTTCACCGAAAAACAAAGTTTGTTCAATACACCAGTCAAATTCCTGTTCGTTCATCCCTTTCCAGGCATAAACCGAAATGCCTGCAGCAGCGATTGCAGCAGCAGCGTGGTCTTGCGTAGAAAAAATGTTGCATGATGACCAGGTAACTTCAGCACCCAGTTCAACCAATGTTTCAATCAAAACAGCAGTTTGAATAGTCATGTGCAGGCAACCTGCAATGCGTGCGCCTTGCAAAGGTTTGGTTTTACCAAACTCAGCACGAAGTGCCATTAATCCCGGCATCTCATCTTCTGCTAATCTTATTTCTTTTCTTCCCCATTCAGCGAGGGAAATGTCTTTCACTTTGTATTTTACAAATTGTTCCACTGATTTTGTTGACATAATTTTTTAATGTTTGTTTTTTAATAAGCGTGCAAAAGTAGCACATTTTGAAATACTTAACAAGGCAATTGTCGAATAGTTCTATATCCTGCCTATTTTAACAGTAACCGGAAAGCTAACTTCCTTAACTGCAGAAGGATTTATCCATGCTTTTTCAAAATCTGCAGCCACTAATTCCAATGGATTAGTGCCGTTTATTTTAATGTATTTCTGCACAGCCGACCATGTAGAGAGGTAGCCCATGAAATCCTGCAAGTTCCATTGCTTTTTCATGTAGAATATTTGCTCTTTCACTTCTTTGAAAGGGAAAGGAATATCACTATAAGCATTCTCCACATGCTTGCGTTCAGGTGCCCAATAATCTTCCAGAATATCGCGATAGAACCTAATGAAAATTTTGTCAGTTTCTTCATCAACTTTACATAGCTCATAACTCCAGACTGACAATAAAGTATCTGGCTTTGCAACCCTTTTTACTTCAGCGAAGAACTTAGTAAAGTCGAACCAATGAAGCGCCTGCGCAACAGTTATCAGATTAACAGAATTCGCAGGAAGATTTGAATTTTCAGCAGAAGCAACGCTATATTCGATATTGCTTTTTTGTATTGCGTTTTTTATTTGTTCTGCGCTCGGGTCGGTAGCATAAATCTTTTCAAAATACTGAGAAAGGACAACTGCTGCCTGTCCGTTTCCAGTTCCGCAATCCCATGCGGTTTGTTTCTCTTTTACTTCAGAAAGAATAAAATCATAAAGTTCCTGCGGATAATCAGGGCGATACTTTGAGTAATCTGATGATTGAGTTGAAAAGTGGTCTTTGAAAGAAGACATCTTTAGATTCTCTTCAACCCCATCTCCACCATTTTAAACTGCTCCTTCATCAGGTTGTGTTCATCAGCTTTTTTAGCTTCACTGAGCATATTGATGGCAAGGCGTTTTTTGCGTTGCGAAATGTAAATAGCAGCAAGATTTAGTTTAGCAACTGCTTCGTCTTGTTTTAAACCTAAACCGATTGAAATTGCTTTCTTAAAATAACTTTCTGCGCTGCCTGTGCTGCGGCTTTGTGTTGCAGCCAAACCATTAAGGTAATAGTAATAAGCTTCCTGATTTTTCCGCAATCCTTCAGGATGTTTTTGCCTTGATAAAACCTTGTGCGCTTTTTCCATATTTGATTTTCGGATGTACCAAAAAGCCAATAAATTAATTGGACTGATGAACCAGAAAAAAATAGGAACTCCTGTAAGCAGAACTAATAGAATTCCATTGCCGATATGCACTTTAGCAAATTGCCATACTGCAAGCGCTAAAATCAGAGCAGCTACTACAAGATATAAATGACGAAGGTGTTTCATTATTAAAATTTAGGGGTGCAAATGTAATCAGGAATCATCTCCTTACAAGCGCTACCACATTTTCAACATGGTGTGTATGCGGAAACATATCTACCGGCTGCACTTTTACTACATCATATTTTTCAGAAAGCCATGCAATATCACGCGCCTGTGTTGCAGGATTGCAGCTGACATAAACAATTCTTCTTGGCTCAATTTCAAGAATGCGTTTCACCACATCTTCGTGCATACCGGCACGGGGAGGGTCTGTGATGATTACATCGGGCTTTCCGTTTTTGTTTACAAAATCAGAAGAAAGCACATCTTTCATATCACCTGCAAAAAATGAAGTGTTGGTAATATTATTAAGCGATGCATTTTCTTTTGCATCCTCAATTG
Source organism: Chitinophaga pinensis (assembly GCA_945861685.1). Classification (GTDB taxonomy): domain Bacteria; phylum Bacteroidota; class Bacteroidia; order SXHM01; family SXHM01; genus SXHM01. Next base: position 5,242 of record CAMAVO010000193.1, read on the forward strand.
CCGAAGGCACATACTCAATACCGACAACCTTTTTTACTTTGCCTGCAATAAAACAGGCAATAGTTCCTGTGCCTGTGTAAAGGTCATAAACCAAGTCAGTAGCTTTTAATTCTGCAAATTCAGCAGCTATTTTATAAAGACGATATGCCTGTTGCGTATTGGTTTGAAAGAAAGATTTAGCACCGACTTTGAATTTTAGTTTCACATCTGATTCGAATGCAAACATTTCTTCCATAATGAAATCATGCCCTTTGAAACTGTGAACTTCCAAATCGTTAATTGTATCGTTGCGCTTGCTGTTAATGGTGTAAAGCAGAGAGGTAATTTCAGGAAATTGAGCAGAGATAAAATTCAAAAGACCTTCTCTTTTCTCTTCGTCTTCTTTAGCGAAAATTACATTCACCATTAACTCGCCGGTTGACGTATTGCGGATAATGATATTGCGTAAAAAACCTGTTTGCTCG
>CAMAVO010000194.1 GCA_945861685.1 Chitinophaga pinensis
AAATTCTTTCTCCCAATTAAATGCTTTATCACCCGCCACCGCAGGGTCGTCAATCAGTGAGTTGCCGCATTTAATATTGTTGTTTAAATCATTCAGTTTGCGATTGGGTTGTGCGGTGCGCAGCCATAAGGATAATTTGGCAATCTCCACACTTTCTTCATTCAAATCAACACCAAACAAATTGTTTTCCAAAATGCTGTTCTCCATATCACTCAGCACCAGCGCATCACCAAACAGCTTTGCCTGCAACTCGTCAACATAGCGGTGTTCGTTAATTAAAAAGTCTAAAGCCTGATTTAAAAATGCACCACTGCCGCAGGCAGGGTCGCAAATAGTTAATTGCAAAAGCCAGTTGCGGTAGGCAGTTAGTTTATCTAATAATGCCTGCCTTGTTTTTTGCTGCCGCTTTTTATCGGTGGTATATTCTTCTTCATTCAGTTGCAGTTCGGCTTTTTTCTCCATGCAGAGTTTGCCTACTGTATTTTCAACAATGTATTTGGTAATGTATTTAGGTGTATAAAAAACACCGTCTTTTTTGCGCTTGGTTTTACTCTTGTCTATTACTTCACCGGCAAGCTGTGCCTTTATTTCATCCAGTTCGTTCAGCGAGTTTTCGAAAATATGGCCGAGTATATTTACATCTACTTCTGAGGCAAAATCATATTCACTTAGTTTCAGCGTGTGCCTGTAAAGCAGTTCATCCTCAATCTTGAGGTTGTCTAACAAATCATCGGTTTTAAACAATCCACCGTTGTAGGCAAATATCTCGTACTTGCTGTTTTTAAATCCGGTGTTCAGGTAATTGAAATGCTTTTTAAACTGCTCATACAGGGGTTTGTATTCGTCCAGTTCTTTCAGTTGTTTCCATTCACTCATTACATTGCGCACCGCATTGGGAGGCAGCAATTGCCGGTCTTCGGCAAAAAAGAGAAACAGAAAGCGGTCTAATAATTTTTGTGATTTATTAAAAAGTTCTAAGGGGTTGTGTTGCGGATTAAGTGCTACCAAATTCTGATGCAGTTCGCGTTTAAACAGCGAGTAATCGTTATACAGTTTTTTGGTAATAATATCTTCCTGCCCCAGACTTTCGTCTTTTATCTTTTTAGGTATTCCCTTTTCAATATTGCTGTAAGCAAGGCAAAGCCAGAGCAATTGAAAATCATTTTCGGTAAGCGTAAAAAGATTGAACTCAATATGCTCAATGGCATTATCAATGTAAAAGCGCAGCTTCTCAAAATTGGAAGTAACAATATACACGCATTGCGGCTGATTGTTTTTATAACCAAAAGCCTGTGTTTCAATTTTGCCAAGGTCGGTGGTGTCGGTGCCTTTTAATTCTATTACGGCAATTACTAAGCCCTCACCCCCTGCCCCTCTCCCGGGTGGAGAGGGGAGAATGATAGCACCATCTGCCTTTTTGCTGTCTTTTACATTCTTGTATTCGGTAGTTAAATTAAAATCGGGCTGGGGATTTTTAGTATACCCCAATACATTTACAAAAAGGTCAAGCAGAAACTCTCCCTGATATTGTTCTTCTTTACTGTTGCGTATGTTTTCCTGTATTACAGGATTATGAAAATGTGCTTTAAACTTTGCATAAGCGGCTTGTATAACAGCAGCATCCTGCGCTTTCAGGTATTTATTTAAAACTGCGTTCTGGAAAAAGGCCATTGTTTTATTTCGGTGCACCAAATCTCACAATTCCCCGCTTACAAACAAATTATTTTTTAGCAATTGTATTTTTGCAGAGTCTCAAAAAACACTCACAAATTCCACACTTTTAGGCTTTTTCCCCCATTCCCCGTTTCTCCGTTCGCCATTCGCCATTCTGCATTCTGCTTTCTGCATTTCTGCATTTCTGCATTTCTGCGTTTCTGCGTTTCTACTATTATGTTCAAAATAGGGTGGTGAAATTAGTCTTTACCTGAAACAAAAAAAATCCTTCCATTCATTTTTATGCCTTGCCTTTTTTGTAGTAATACAGGGGTTACATATAAGTGCGTTCTAAGTTTTCCCTTTGTAATTCTTCTTCATGGCTACATCAAGAACAATTATAGGACGCATCATCAATTATCATCGTAAGCAAAAGCCTATGACCTTAGAGGCATTAGGAAATACAATCGGCAAAGACAGGCAATACATGTGGAAAGTAGAAAACGGTAAAATCAATATTTCAGTAGATGCACTTGATGTTTTAATAAAAGTATTAGGCTGCTCTCACAAAGACTTTTTCAATCAAACTAAAATCAAACAAACCAAATAATTCACAAACTAAACTTAAGTATTATGGCATCAACATCAGAAACAGGTCACGCAATCAACGTAGCTAACTTTGAAGACTTAATCTCTTACTGCATCGGCTACGGAGGCAGTTACAATCCCGTAAAACTTGCGCTGCAAATTGTAGCAATGCAAGGTCTTCGCACAGCGGCACAAGGCAACATTCAGAATGTTAACGCATTCGCAGTAGCCTTAATCAATGTAATTAATAATCGTCAGATAGCCTTTGACCCGCTCAAAGCACTTGCAACACGCATTGTAAATGCACTCGATGCAACAAACGCAACAGACGAATTAGTGAAAGATGCAAAGACCATCAATCGCAAAATTCAGGGAGCGCGTAAAACCACAGCAACAACCCCAAACCCAACTGACCCCACTAATCCTGTTCCGCCTGTTCCACCCGTTCCGCCTCCGGGTCCTAATCCAATTCCGACTCCTGTTCCGCCAACTCCACAGCAAATATCAGTTTCACAGCAGAGCTACGACAGCTTACTGGAAAACTTCAACAAACTTATTTTGTTGGTAGCTTCCGAAATTACTTACACACCAAACGAGCTTGACTTACAAGTAGGGACTCTTACCGCTTTGGCTGCGACACTTGCGGTATCAAACACTGCTGTAATAAACGCAACCACAAATTTGAGTAACGCACGTATCACCCGCGACACAACACTTTATGCCGCCAATACAGGTCTTTACGACATTCAGCTTGAAGTGAAAAAATATGTGAAGTCAGTTTTCGGTGCATCAAGCCAGCAGTATAAACAAGTCAGCAGAATAAAGTTTACCAAGCCAAGATAAAAAACTAATCTTCCGCTTCCCTTCTCATTTTTTCAAGGAGAAGGTGCCCGAAGGGCGGATGAGGTCATCATTTCCGCGACAGTAACTTGCAACCCTCTGACAGTAAACTTCAAAACTGTCAGAGGGTTTTTCATTTTTAGCGGAGGTCTTTGTATTTATTGCAGAGTAACTTTACATTTCCTGACAGGGACTTTCAAATATCTGACAGGGCTTTGTATTTTCCTGACAGGGTTTTGTATTTTTCTGACAGGAACTTTCATATATCTGACAGGGCTTTGTATTTTTCTGACAGGGTTTTGTATTTTTCTGACAGGGACTTTCATTTATTGCAGAGGGTTTTGTATTTCTTGCAAAGGGTTTTTCATTTTTCTGACAGGGTTCGACTATTGACACCCCACTCACAAAAAACAAACACACTTGCAAGCCAACACAAGCCACCTCACTTCCTAAGCTCACAAGTAAGTTTGTTTTTTCACCCACTTCACACGCCCATCTAATACCCTCACTTCGGCATGCCCTCAAACGTTGGCATTAATAAAAAATTTATAAATTTGCTTTGTCCTCCGCTAATGCATTCTAAAACACTGTGTTTATGGATCAGCTTCACCCGCTTTATAACGGCCCTGCTTCTGATGATGAATTGGAAGTGAATAAATGGAAAGAAGAGTTTTACAAACTCATCCTCCATGAAATGCAAACCGAACCAAGGTTTGTAAACTATTTCAAAAACTTCAGAGCAGATACAGTTGAACGCTTCATCTCTTCCTATGCGTTTAACAAAGTGTACTGGTATATTATTGCAAAAGGCGGAAAAAAAGTAACCGGAAACAAGCGCACCATTGATAGTGTTGTCTGGTGCATAAACGCCATACTTCAGAAAAAACTCTTTGATATACAATGCCGCTGGCGTGCCAACGAGCTGAAAATTCCGGGCATCACCATTTCTGAAATGTTTACCTCGTTTGAAGATGACATCAATGAAGCCGGGCATCTGCTTTCCGTTGGTCCTGCCGATATAGAACTGTTCAAGCGCTACCTGAACGAAAAACCACTGCACCTCTTTTACAATACAAACCTGCCCTGGCAAAATTATCCCGCTTTAAAAAAGTGGTACATGGAAAATGAGCCGTCAAAAGGCAACCTGTATTACCAAAGCTGGTACTATTATCACAGCCGTTATACCGGTACTTACAAGCTGATGCACCTGCCCGATGAACGGGGCGAAGCTGAAAATTTTTACATCAACCTTGCCGAAGCCGAAGAAAATAAAAACAAACCACCTGAAGCGCAAACACCCGCATTACCGGAAATAAACATCAACGATAAAAAGCTGATTGAATACATGGCAAAGAATTTTGACAGCAAAGAAAGCTATGCCAAATTCAGGGAAAAGAATGATTTTAATAAGCCCTTTATGCGCAAGAAAAACCTCATTGTTGAAGAGGATATAAACCTGCTTGCCGAGGCAGGACGCAAAGTCCCCATTGAAGAAGATGACGACTGGATGGCAGCGGTTAAAAGGGCGGCAGAATACTACCGCAGAGAGGTAATGGCTGAAGCACTGGACCAGTATGCCGAAGACTTTTTCAGTGAGCCCTCTGAAAATCCCGACCCGCACTACCATTTTGATGTACGTGTTGAAAATGACCTGAAAAAAATACTGCGCGGGCGCGAACTAAACAATGAATCCCCTGACCTTAATTTTTAAGAACTCATGGCAGAAGAAGAAAATAAAAACGAACAAAACACCCCTCCCGTTCTCAAAACATTGGGTGATTATCTTACCCGTGATAAAGAACGTGCAGCCCTTAAACTTATACTGATACCGCAATACATCAGTGAGCTGGAAGCTGATGCCCGCCTACGCGACTATTTCAAAGACTACAACCCCGCTTCGGTTACCGCCTTTATTAAGCACTATGCTACCCTTAAGGCAGAATGGATGACCGATGATACCCAATATGCAGAATGGAATGAAAGCTATGCCCTGCACTGGGAAACCGAAGCCATGCAACGCCTGCAGGAAATACAACAGAAAAAATTATTCGATATACAGTGTCAGTGGCGTGCCGAAAAAATGGAGCTACCCGATGTGTTTATCACTTCCGATTTTAATTCCTGGGGGTATGTGAATATTTTGAATTGTCCCTTTCTGCCACCCATCACCGAAGAGGAAGTGGATCTGTATATCCTGTATATGCGCTCCGGCAATTTTGAAGATGAACAGGAACTATTTTCAGGAGGCTGGCAGGATTATGAAGGAATAAAAGAAGCCTACCAGACAGAAAATGAAAACCGCAATTTTCCAGAATGGTATGATTTTTATAATGGCCGCAAGGGAACAGGTGTTTATATGCTGCTGCCCGATTTGCGCGGACCAAAGGAAGAAGAATACAAGCAACTGGCACGCGAAGAACATCATCGCAATATAAAAGCAAGCATGGATGCCAAGCAAGATAAACGTCCCAGTATCTTTGGTTTTCCCGATACACAAACCCCTTTTATTATTTCAACCTTTGAAGATAAACAATCACAAGCCTTTTATAAACTGTATAAAGAAAACCGCTTTG
>CAMAVO010000195.1 GCA_945861685.1 Chitinophaga pinensis
TCACCTGCTGCAACAGGAACAGCGTGGGGACCTTTCTGCATTCAGGAATGTGATATTAATACCAATCAGCAAACCGATGTGCTTGCCTGTATCTCGCAATCAACCGGCTTCGACACTATTATATCAATTGACATCAATGAATTTAATCAGGGCGTTACTTACGGACCTGGGAACGAGTTCCAGGTTGAACTTTTAGATGGAATGACTTTTCAACAGGTGAATATCAGCGGACTTGGTTTTGTGGTTTCGCAAACAGGAACTACGGTAACGATTACAGTTCCCAACTCACTATTGCTGGGCACACTTGGCTTGCAGCCTGGTATGTATTACATGCGCATTGTTGCCACCGAATCATCTGACCCCGAAAACTCATTGGGAACGTTGGTGCGTTTAACCATTGGTGCGCCTAATGAATTTTTGGGTATTCAAATGATTCCATCCGATCCTGTTGCCTGCGAAGATGAAGGGGTAACGTATTATCCAACTCCAATTAATTTCAATTCTACCTACACCTGGACAGGATATTTTAACGGAAGTCCTTACGAAGCAATTGGTATCAACATCAGTTTTGGCAATGCAATAAATGATTGGGTAATGCACGTGCAGGAAAACAATTTCGGTTGCTTTGGTCCTGTTGTAACATCTGATACATTAGATGTTCTTCCATCTAATCCGTCAGCTGTAATCGTTGGCCCTACTAATGTTTGCTTAGGCGACACCGTTGAATTCAATGCCATCTTCAACGACAATACTTTTTATAGCTGGACAACCGATGGAGGCGTTTTAATTGATACTTCCAACAACGTGCTCACCATGATATGGGATAGCGTTGGAACATTCGGAATTGACCTTCACGTTTTGAATATGTGCGGCTCAAGTGACGGACATAAAAACGTAAACGTAAAACCTTACCCGCTTGTTGAAGCCGGAAATGATACAACCGTTTGTAAATCGGAATCGGTTACACTCAGCACCATTACAGGCTCTTATTCTTACGACTGGAAAGATAATTTCAACAACAGCGTAGGAGACACATCGGAAATAACAGTTAATCCGGATACCACTACCACTTACATTATAACATCAACCGTTACAAACGGTGGTGGCTGCGCATCAACAGACAGCATGACGGTGTTTGTAGAAGTATCACCTGAAGATGATTACAGTGATACCATTTGTCTTGGCGATGAAATAACCCTGGATGCAATTATTGCAGGTGCAAGCTACCTCTGGAGTAATGGCGAAACCACACAAAGCATTACCACCAGCGACAGCGGGTGGTTTGATGTTACCATTTTTGTGGATACAGCCATTTGCGAATACTACAAACATTTTCATGTGGTTGGTAAAACCTGCAGTGTTGAATTGCCCAATGTTTTTACACCCAACAGTGATGGAAATAACGACAGCTTCACTTCATTTACTCCCGGTGCTTATGACGAATTTATTGTTCTGATTTACAACCGTTGGGGTCGCGAAGTTTTTGAATCATCTGACCCGAATTTTATCTGGGATGGAAAAACAAAAGGCGGTGCTGAAGCTAAAGCAGGAACCTATTTCTATGTAGTGCAAACTACCTTGAGCGGAGTAACAGAAAAGAAAACGGGAACAGTAACTTTATTGAGGTAGCTTCATCAACATTTAGCTGTTGACAATTACTTAACATACAAGTAAACAGATTCTGCATTTAGGTCTAATTTTGACAAAACCTAAAAACGAATGGAACTGCTGACGGCCTTATTCAAGAAAAAGATTTCTGAAGATAAAGTTGCCAATATATTTGTAAACACTATCCTTAAATCGGTAGAGCGTGGCTTCCCCGAAGTTGCTGCTATTATCAATAACGATGCAGAGTTTGTTGCTCGTCCGCAAATTCCGGAAGAAGACTCAGATAAGTTTTTGTTTATTGTAATTGCAGGCAACCTGCGTTTCCTTGGAAAATATTTTGGCGAAGAAAACCGTGAAGAACGGATATCAGAAATGGTTTACGAAAAACTAAGCAAAGTATTTGAAATGCCTGTTGCGCGTTTAAAATACATTGTTGAAGACCATCATGCTTTTTTCACTAAAGTGAATTACCCTTCAAAGAATACGCACTATGCTATGTCTAAAGCTGTGTTCTTCAAATACAATCTGAACGACCACCAAAAAGAGTATTTCAAAAACATGAATACTCCTAACCCAATTTTTCTGAAACACCTGGATGAAGTGGTTTTCCAGTTTATTATTGACTGGGAATTATTTTCTGAGAAATTTAAAATTACGGAGTAATTATTTCAACCCGAAATGTTTTTCCGCCATTTCGCGGATATCATTACCTATTGCTAAACCTGCAGTAGCTGCCGGTGATGGCGCATTCAAAACGTGAATACTATTCTCTTTGTATTCAATTTTAAAATCATCAATCATTGTTCCTTCATCACCAAGCGCCATAGCACGAACTCCTGCTCTGCCTGGTTTTAAATCTTCCATAGTAAGAGAAGGAATTAAACGCTGAAGCGTTTTAAGAAAAAGTTTTTTTGAAAAAGCTCTTCGGTATTCATCAATTCCGAAACGCCAGTGTTTGGCAAAGAATTTCATTGTTCCTAAGTAAGTCAACGCATCAACTGTATCACGCAAATCAAAATCTGTTTTGCCGTAACCTTCACGTTTAAAAGTGAACACAGCATTAGGTCCGCACTCAACACCACCCAACACCATGCGTGTAAAATGTACACCCAGAAAAGGAAACTCAGGATTGGGAACTGGATAAATCAGGTTACGAACTTTGTGTTCCGCTTGTTCAGTCAGATCATAATAATCACCACGAAATCCAACTACTTTCATATCGGGATTTAATCCGTCTTTCTTTGCCAAACGGTCTGCCTGCAAGCCACCGCAAAAAATCATTTTACGTGTTTTGTAAATATTTTTGTCGGTGGTTACTTTTGAAAGTTCTCCGTCCCGTTCAATTCCTGTTACTTCTTCGCCCAATACAACTTTACTTAAAGGTTGTTTTGCAACAACAAGTTCAGCCATTTTATTAGTTGCTCCAACAAAATCAATTATCCCCGTGCAGGGAACCCAGATTCCGGCTATGCCAACTACATTTGGCTCAATCTCACGAATTTTATCAGCTCCTATTTTTTCAATTCCTTCTGTATTATTGGCAACACCGTTATTGAAAATCTTTTCCATATGGGGTAGTTCTTTCTCTTCGGTAGCAACTACAATCTTTCCACAAACATCATGAGCAACACCATATTTCTTGGAGAATGCAACCAACTCTTTTCTGCCTTCAACACAGTTCCTAGCCTTTTGTGAGCCTGGTTTATAATACAACCCGGAATGTATAACACCTGAGTTGTGGCCGGTTTGATGCCCTGCCAATTGTTTTTCTTTTTCTATGAGCAGAATTTTCAATTCAGGAAAATATTCCTGAATTTTATAAGCTGTTGCAGCTCCCACAATTCCTCCACCAACAATAGTTATATCAAATACGTTTTCCATGTTCAAATGATAAATGCTTTTATAAAATAAGATATTGCCATTCCAAGAAAATTAGCTGTTGCAAGTCCTACAAGTGCTGTAGTAAGACCTGAAACAACAATATCTCTGTTCTTTAAAACGCTTGCAACAGGACCGATAAATGCAGGTCCGAAAATTCCTGCAGTGGATGTGATTAACACAGTATCGGCATCAATTTTAAAAATCCATGCAAGCAGGAAGTGAATCAATATTGACATGGTCATAACACAAGCTACAAAACCAAATACTTCCGGACTGGAGTTTATCAGTTCACTGAAATTAGACAACGAACCTATTCCGAGACAAAATATGAGTAAAAAATATTCGCCCAACTCATATGTTTTAGGCAGTGTGCGGATTGTAAGAGAAAAAGAACAAGCTATTCCAAGTGTTGTAATTCCGAATAAAATCAAGGGTCCTGTGAATTCATTGATGGCTTGTTCAGGAGTTCCTGTCCATCGTAAAACAATTTTACCAAGTTCTGAAATCCCGAAACTTGCCCCGATAATCGCAGCAGAAATCAACACAGCAATTCCAAAATATTTCAACAATTGAATTTTGGTGTGGTTGCGATTTTGTGCATAGTGGAATGTACTTTCCCTGTCTGTGGTTTCAATTCGTCTGAATGAAGGAAGGAATTGCAACAACAGTTTTTGGGCAACTGTCATCAGCAATAATAAATAGATACCGCTCATTACCACATCACTTGCATTCAGTAAAATAAATATCTCATGCTTTACACCCAGCGAAAGACCGATAGCAGCCATGTTTGCAGTGCCGCCAATATAAACGCCACTCAACATTCCGGCTAATTTCCAGATGTCGGTTATTTGTCCATTGAAGATGTAGGTTGAAATAATTGCGCTAAAAAAAACACCAATAACAGCAAGCGAGTATGAGAATACAGCTTTGCCAGCATATTTTATCCAACCCATAAAATCGGTGGAAAGCAGCAGTAACGAAATAGCAACAAGAATGGCAACTTCGTAAGTGGTTTTTGAAATCTCTTTATTGATTTCGAAAAAATTATTGTTGCCCAGCAAAAAACCAACAGCATAACAAATCACCACCGGACCAACAAGACCGGCAATTTTATTGCGCTTTACCAACTCAGCTACCACAGCAGGAAAGGCAAGCATAAATATGATTTGAATAATTGAACTCAAACTTTAGAATCTAAACTCTTTAACTGTATCTACAAAGCATCGAACTTTATCTTTTTCAATATCCGGATACAACCCGTGACCAAGGTTAGCTATGTGTTTTTGCGGACCAAAAGCAAGCAACATTTTTTCTGTCTCAGTTTTAATCGTCTTGAAATCGGAGTACAATAAACAGGGGTCCATATTGCCTTGCAAAGTCATTTTATTTCCAATCAATGCGCGGCTTTCATCAATCTCCATATTCCAGTCCAAACCGATCACATTACAGTTGAGTTTACTCATTTCTTCACGTGCGAAGAATGCACCTTTTGCAAAAACAGTAAGCGGAACTCCGTTAATGGCATCACAAATCTGTGCAATGTATTTCAGTGAAAACTCACGGTATTGTTCAGGACTGAGTATTCCTGCCCAACTATCAAACAGCTGCAACATATCCGCACCTGCTTCAATTTGTGCTTTCAGGTAATTGATTGTTGATGCAGTAATTTTCTCCAGTAAACTATGAGAAAGCGCAGGATTGGTATAAAGCATTTTCTTGGCTACTGAAAAAGTCTTGGAGCCTTTTCCTTCAATCATGTAAGAGAAAATTGTCCAGGGTGCTCCTGCAAAACCTATCAAGGGAACTCGCCCGTTCAATTCTTTTTTAGTGAGTTTGATTGCGTCTAAAACATAATGTAGATCTGCACCTTCCGCAATTCTCAACTTATCTACATCACTTTGAGAATGTACTGTATTTTCGAACCATGGCCCTTTGCTTTCTACCATCTGGTAGGGCAAACCCATTGCTTCAGGGATAACAAGAATATCAGAGAATATTATTGCTGCATCCACACCCAGAATATCAACGGGCTGAATGGTTACCTCACAAGCAAACTCAGGGCTTTCTACCAACTCTTTGAAGCCGCCTAACTTAGAACGCACTTCGCGGTATTCAGGT
>CAMAVO010000196.1 GCA_945861685.1 Chitinophaga pinensis
GCTTATTTTAATGAAGGTGATATTGTAAATATTAAATTCCCCGATGGCAGAACCAGCAAAGGTTTTTTGAAACGTTTTAATTACTCAACCTTCCAACTGCCAACAGAATTTCAAAAACGCTACGAGCCAACAACACGCACCGTGGCAGCCGATATTTATCCGGTTAGTGCCGATGACTATGCGCTTTGGAGAGGCTTTTATAAAATGAGCGTTACCATTACAAAATATAAATACTGAAAAAGGAAATGGCAATGAATACATCAACCGAAAACATAAAAGTAGTTGACCATAAAATCAATTACAACAATCTTGTCTTTTACGTAATAGACACTACCAACAGCATCCTGAATATTGACCATACTATGGGTTACGATGCTATTATTCTGGATGCCTCTGATCCGGAATATGCACGTATTGTGTTGAAGAAAATTCGCTCACACTACAATCCTGAGTTTTATCTTAAGCCTGTATTTTTGCTTAATTTCAAAGAAACCAAAGACCCGTTATTGAATAACATGCATGATGGGTTAATGACTTCTTATGATCAGGTGGTTTCTATGTCAGAAGTAGCAAAACGTATTTTCCTGAAAACAACACAACTCGACAATCAGCTTATTCCTTCTTTTGAAGGGCAGACGGTGAAAAAGGTTTTGAATTATATGTACACCCGTGATATTCGTACGCTGAAACCTATTGTTGACCTTAATTCAAGTATCGGTTACACCTATCCTGAGTTGTCAATAAATTTTACAAATACAGAAGAGCCGCAGGTACTTGAAATTCTGGAGTGGGCCGATCGCGAAGGTCTTATCTGGCCTGATTTTTACGAGCGCGTTTATCTTTGTAATAATTGTAATAGTGGTGCACTCAGCTACCGCGAAGTTTGTCCACATTGCAATTCAGCCAATTCAAAATCAGAAGATTTGGTTCACCACTTTCCTTGTGCCTATATCGGACCAATTTCTGATTTTCAAAACAATATTGATAGTTCACTCAACTGCCCTAAGTGTAATAAAACACTTCGCCACATTGGTATTGACTACGATAAACCTTCGGTAATTCACCATTGCAACAACTGCGACCAGAATTATCAGGATGCTTTTATCAAATCTAAATGCCTTTCGTGCGAAGACGATATTGATGTAAAATACTTAGTTCCCAAAACTGTAAACATTTACAAACTGACCAGAAAAGGACGTTCTGCTGCAACCAGCGGTTTCCTTTCCTCAAGTCTGGAGGTAGATGATATTTTTGGTACAATCAATATGCAGACATTGAGAATTATGCTGCATTATGAATTGGAAAAAGTAAAAGAGTCTCCTGCGCAAAAAACATCAATAGCTTTGGTGCACCTCGAAAACATTTTTGAATTGTATAATAAGATTGGCAAAAAAGGTGAACGCAAATTGCTTGAAGAGTTGGTTGCAGTTGTAAGAGAGAATATTAAATCTTCTGATGTTATCGCTTTTGAAAGTTCTTCTACCCTTTATCTGATGCTTACCAATACTGCTTCAGAAAATGCTGAGCAGAAGTTGAAGAATTTGACTGCTCTTACCGAAAATCTGATTAAGAAAAACTTTAACAGCTTTAAAGTAAATCTGCTATATAAAGTAAAAATGCTTGATGCAAATAAAAAGGCAGAGGTTCAGTTACAGGAGCTTTCGAAAGACTTCTTTGCATAATGGAGTATTTGGATGAATTCTTTAATTATATTTCATCTGTAAGTCCGTCAAAATTAGTACGGGTTTTTTGGTTTTTTTTCTTTTTTGAATTTGTCCGTTTTTTTCTTGTCGATTTTACAACGGTTTTATTGTGGAAAATAACGGCCGTATTCCGCAAGAAGAGAGTTAGAGAAGGTCGTAATCTTTTTTGGGCAGAAAAGCCTCTTATTTCCATTATTGTTCCCGGAAAAAATGAGGGGAAGCATATTTTTAAACTGGCCAATTCTCTTAAAGAGCAAACGTATCAGAATTTTGAACTTATTGTTATTGATGATGGTTCTGATGATGAGACCCGCGCTATTTGCAATAGCTTAAAAAAGAACGGGCTTATTGATATTTTTCTTAGCAATGATGTGCGCGGAGGAAAAGCATCTGCAGCAAATCTTGGATTACGTTACTCTTCAGGAAAATATATCATCCATATGGATGCCGATTGCTCCTACGATAGGGATGCAGTAGAAAATATTATTGTGCCCTTTTATTACGATGAAAAATTAGGTGCTGTTGGTGGCGATGTTCAGGTTCGTAACTACAGAGAAAGTTTATGCGCATCACTTCAGGCAATTGAATACACCGATACTATTTCAATTGGAAGGATTTCACAAAGCCAGTTGGGTATTTACAGAATTATTTCAGGTGCATTTGGTGCATTTAAAAAAGATGCTCTTGACAGTGTAGGAGGGTGGGATATAGGTCCGGGACTTGATGGTGATATTACCGTTAAAGTCCGTAAAATGGGTTATGAAATCCATTTTGAACCAACAGCTATTTGTCAAACCAATGTTCCGGTAACATTTAAAGCATTGATAAAACAAAGATTGCGTTGGGATAAATCTCTTATTCGTTTTCGTGTTAGAAAGCACCGCGATGTATTCTATCCGAATGAATCATTTCGTATTTCTAATTTTGTATCGTTTGTTGAAAATATCACTTATAGTTTAGTACTTAATTTTAAATGGTATTTCTACTTAATTGACATGGTTCTCAATTTTACTTCACGTTTGATATTTATCATTCCGATGAATTTTATTCTTTATACCATCAATAACTATTTTAAATTCATTGTTTTCTCATTATTCAGAGAACGAAAAAACGTAAGAGCTGAATACTTTATGCTCTACATGCCTTTGATGGCGCTGTATTTTGGCTATTTTTTGCGTTTAGTAAGAACCTATGCTTACCTTCAGGAATTATTCTTCAGAAGATCCTATGAAGACAGCTGGAACCCTGAAAAGTCTTCGAGGCAGGCTAAATCTTTAAAATTATAGAACTAAAAGTTTCTACATTCGTATTGTAGTCTTTATTATATACGAATGTCAGGTAGGTTTTTTACTTTATTTCTTCTGTTTATCTCCTCTTTTACAAATGCTCAGCAATTAAATGCATTGCAACTTTCATCACCTGCCGGATTTTATGCTGATTCAATTTATGTTACAATATTTTCTTCGGATGATAACGTTGCTATCCGTTATACACTTAACGGTGATGAGCCTGCAGAGTCATCACAACTCTATACAGATTCAATTTTAATTAAAAGCAGAATAGGTGAATTAGATAATTATTCTACAATTCCAACTAATCCAGGTTTTAATTACCCAATCAATGGTTATGATTCAATAAAAGCAAACAGCCGTGGGTGGTTGCCACCTTATATTGAGACTTATAAATCAACGGTATTAAAAGCCAAGGCATTTGGAAATGGTAATCTTTCAAGCCCTACTGCTGTTGCTACTTATTTTATTGATCCGCTAATGAGCAGCAGGTTCTCTCTTCCTGTTATTTCTTTAACTACCGATAGTGTGAACTTATTTTCAAATGAAACAGGTATTTATGTTTACGGTAATGACACAATTGAAGGTGGAAATTATAACATGCCAGATGCGGAAAGGGAAGTTCACATAGAGTTCTTCGAATCGGATGGTACGCTTGGTTTCTCTCAAGATTGTGGTATTCTTAACCATGGAGGTGGTGGTAAGCTTGCACCTCAGAAATCATTTAAAGTTGTTGCGCGGTCATCCTATGGTTCCAATTCAATTGATTATCCATTGTTTACTGACAAAAACACTAATGAATTCAAGAGTTTTTTATTGCGAAACGGAGGGCATAGGCCGGATTGCTATCCAAGAGATGACCTTGCAGGTCAAATTGTGAAGAATATGAATTTTGAAGTTCAGTACACACGTCATGTTATCGTTTTTATAAATGGCGAATATTGGGGAATACAAAGCATTAAAGACATTTTTGATGAACATTATCTGGAAAATAAGTACAATGTCAGCGATGCAGATGTTGCGGTACTTGTTTATGACGCTATAGTTGATGATGGTTTGTCTAATGATAACCAGCATTATTTAAACATGCGGAATTTTGCAGTTAATAATGATATGACGGATACAAATAATTACAATTACATCAACACTCAGATGGATGTTGAAAATTTTGTAGATTATCAAAATTCAGAGATTTATTTGGGTAACGGTGACTGGCCTCATAACAATATAAAATTCTGGCGAAAGCGTATACCTTCATATAGTCCTAATGCCGGTGTAAACCTTGATGGACGTTGGCGCTGGATGATGTATGACCTTGATGCTGGTTTTGGAGGAGATTGTACTGGAATTTATCACGCCTATAATTCTTTGTCTAAAGCAGTATCTCCTTCTACCGGTAATTATACACTTCTTCTTCGTTCACTTTTGGTGAGTAATAAATTCAATAATTTATTTATAAACCGATGCGCAGACCTACTTAATACTGAGTTTCTACCATCACGAGTTTCAGGAATTGCTGCCAGTACAAACAATGAAATTACTCCTGAAATGATGGAACACGTTAACCGCTGGAAGTATCCATCTGTTTCTACAAATCTTGCAAACAGAGCTTTGGAGCTTCCATCGCTGGCCAAATGGAATTCTATAAATAGCGGACTTCAAACGTTTATAAGTAGAAGACCTTCAAGAATACGTCAGCATTATATGTCTTATTTTTCACTACCAGATACTGTTAATGTTACTGTTAACGTTTCTGATACTGCAGCCGGCAGAGTGAAATTAAGCACTTTAATTATTGATGAAAACACTGTTGGAATATCTGGTGCCGCTTACCCATGGACAGGAAAATATTTTACAACTATTGAAATTCCGATTAAGGCAATGGCTAGACCGGGATACCGTTTTGTAAACTGGCTTAATACAAGTATTACAAATCCTGATACTGTTGTTGTTGTAAATACCGACACTTCATTTACAGCTGTTTTTGAAGTTGACCCCAATTTTATTCCTTTTCATCATCTGTATATTAATGAACTGTCAGCTTCCAACACAAATAATGTAGCTGATGAATACAATGAATATGATGACTGGTTTGAAATATACAACCCTAATAATTTTGCGGTAGATTTAGATGGATATTATGTAACCGATTCCTTAAATAATAAAACCAAATACAGGTTTGCAAGCGGAAACAGCAGAACTATTATTCCTGCCAACGGATTTTTAATGATATGGGCAGACGAACAAAATCCACAAGGTGTTTTGCACGGTAACTTCAAACTGAATTCGGCAGGGGAGGAGCTTGCCCTTATTTTACCTGATGGCGAGACCGTAGTTGATTCAGTAATTTACGGACCACAATTAACTACCGATCACTCATGGGGAAGACAAACAGATGGAGACGAAACCTGGGTTGATTTCAGTTATACAACTCCCGGATTTTCAAATAACCAAACGGTAGGAATTGATGTTCAGTATTCACCGGAATTTGCGGTTTATCCCAACCCTGCAAAAAATACTGAGAAAATATTCTTCAATAAAGTAGTATCTGTATTAATTTACGATGCATTGGGGCAAT
>CAMAVO010000197.1 GCA_945861685.1 Chitinophaga pinensis
TTGATTCATTCTCCAAACTCTTTGAAGACAAAAGATGGAAAAATTATTACCGTGTTTATGTGCATCCAGGAAGGTTTTTGCAAAAAAGAAACTGGCTGGAAGACCATACACCACTTCTTGAAAAGCTTATCCAAAAAGCAATTTCAGAAGGTGTTTATGTAGAGCAAAACAAGCGTGAAATGCTGCCACCTGCTTCGATAATTCTTCCTTCTGATAAAAGCATTGTTGGTTTTGATATTCACCGGAAAGAGGATTTTGAAAAAGTGTTGACTTATTTTCAAGGCCGATGAAAAAGGTTTTAGTGCTATGCTACGATTTCCCGCCACTTCCTTCAATTGGTGCACAGCGACCATATTCATGGTTTTTGCATCTTCACAAATATGGTTTTTACCCGACCGTAATTTGCCGAAAGTGGAAGAAAGGCATTAAAACGCTGGATGAATATTTTGAGGCTGATGAAGGCAAAGAAGAATTAATTGGAACTGCTGAAAACCTTCTTATCCGAATTCCGCACAAACAAAGCAGAAAGGATAAACTGATTACAAACTCAGGAATGGATACCTCTGTTCTGCTACGCAAGTTACTTACGCTTTATGAGACTTTCTTCAAATGGATTATTGATTCAGCAGACGATAAAGTCTATTTACAACAACGAGCTGATGCGTTTCTGCTAAAAGAAAAAGTAAATTTTATTTTAGTTACGGGTGAACCGTTTGTGTTGTTTAAACAAGCGCATTACCTAAGTAAGAAACATGACATTCCGCTTTATCTTGATTACCGTGATGGCTGGACAACAAACCACTCGTTAAGTAAATCATTCTTGAATAAATTGCGTTATCAATACGAGCGCATTTTTGAAGGCAAGTATCTTCAACAAGCAAAACTATTTGGCTCCGTATCTAAAGAAGTAACAGATGGGATTGCCGGTAAATTCAATATCTCCGACAATACATCTATTGTTATTAAGAACGGAGTTGAATATGATTTCTATAAAAACACAAAGAAGAAAGACACAACTGAATTCAGCATTGTTTATACCGGAACGCTTTACGATACGCAGCCTGTTGATGCTTTTATAGGTGGTTTAGAAAAATTCATCACGCAAAACAAACCTCAAAACTTCAAGGTTTATTTCATTGGTATTCGTTTGAAACCGGGCAATTATGTTTCACAAGTTGAAGCACTCACACAAAAACATTCAAAGCAGATAGTCATTCTCGACAGCTTACCTTTTGAAGAAATGGTGCAATATCAGAAAAACTCATCTCTCCTGCTTATGTTTATTATTGGTAGCCAAAAGAAAGGTATCATTGGCGGAAAGACCTATGAATATGCAGCCACACGCAATCCTATTTTAGTGGTACAGGAAGAGCGGACTGAAGAAACTCCCTTCTTTCAGGGAAGAGATATTCAAACCTTTGCTTTTACTGCTGATGAAGTAGCTGAAAAAATTGAAAGCTATTACAACAAATTCCAACAGGGAATATCTATCCAAACATCTATTACGGATGAGGAGATATTTTCTATTTCACGAGAATATCAGGTAAAACTGTTAGCTGAAAAACTAAACAGTCTTTAGAACTTCTTTCTTGGTCTTGAGCCTTTCGCGAATTTATCACGTCTGGAACCAGCACCACCTTCTCGGCTTTCGCCTCCACCGCTAAAACCGCCTCTATCTCCATCTCTGTCGCTTCCACCGCTGCTTTTGCGGTCGCCTCCGCCTCCGTAACTTCCTCTTCCACCGCCATCACGTTTGCCTCCGTAGCCACCTCTGTCGCCACCAAACTTGCGGAACTCACGTTTCTCGCCACCGCCTCTGCTATCTCTGTCGCCATAGCGTTCTCTTTTTTCGTCAGCGGGTTTTTCTGATTCTTCTATTTTGATTTTTCTGCCTTTGAAATCGTGTTCATTAAAAGCTGATTTCAACTTCTCTAAATCTTTGTTGTCTACTTCAAAGAATGAATAGCTGTTCATCAGATCAATTCTACCGATGCTGGCGCTGGTAAGGTCTGCGCCTGTGCAAAGGATGTTGAGTAATTGTCCTTTATCAACGCCATCTAATCTTCCAAGGCTGATAAACATGCGCTTAAAGTTTCCTCCTGTATGACTTGCAGAGTGCGAGCGGTCGCCTGCCAAATCATTTGAGTTTTTGTAGTATTCTAGGAAACGGTTGAACTCAGTTGATATAAGTCGCTTGATAATATCTTCTTTGCTCAAATGCTCTAACTGACCAAAAATCTTTGGCAGATAAGGTTCAATTTCCTTTTCGTTAATGGGAGTGTTGATACTCTTATCAATCAGCGAAAACAGCTGGCGTTCGCAGATTTCTTTTCCGGTAGGAATTTTTGCTTCTGTAAACTTCTTGCCAATGATGCGCTCGATGAAACGGATTTTTCCAATCTCTTTCATATTAGTGATAACAATAGAAGTTCCTGACTTACCTGCACGGGCTGTTCTTCCGCTGCGGTGAGTGTAGTTCTCCGCTTCATCTGGCAAGCTGTAGTTGATTACGTGTGTAACATCGTCCACATCAATACCACGGGCTGCCACATCTGTTGCTACCAGCATCTGAATGGTTTTGCTGCGGTATTTTTTCATAACGCTGTCCCGCTGCGCCTGTGATAAATCACCGTGAATACAATCGGCACTGTAACCATCTTTTATCAAGTGGTCGGCAACCATTTGTGTTTCAATTTTGGTGCGGCAAAAGATAATCCCGTAAATATCGGGGTTGTAATCTGCAATACGTTTCAGGGCAAGGTATTTATCACGGGCATGAACCACATAATAGATATGGCTTATGTTTTCAGCGCCCTGGTTCTTTTTGCCAACGCTTATTTCTTTTGCATTGCTCATATAGTTACGAGCTATGTCGGCAACGCCTTGTGCCATAGTTGCAGAGAATAACCAGGTATGTTTTGCAGCAGAAGTTTTGGAAAGAATAACATCCAAGTCTTCTTTGAAACCCATGTTCAGCATTTCATCGGCTTCATCCAGAACAGCCCATTGTATTTCTGAAAGGTCAACCTTTTTACGGTTGATGATGTCCACCATTCTTCCTGGAGTAGCCACAATGATTTGCGCTCCGCGTTTTATCTGGTTTACCTGTCCTTCAATGCTTGCTCCGCCATATACTGCAACTATGTTGGCTCCGCTAATGTTTTTAGTAAAGTTGGTAATATCGCCTGTGATTTGCATACACAATTCGCGTGTAGGGCACAGCACTATTGCTTGTGCTTTGAGGCTTTTGAAGTCTATGAGTTGTGCCAAGGGCAACCCAAATGCTGCTGTTTTTCCGGTTCCTGTTTGTGCAAGGCAGATGTAATCGCTATCGTTTTTAAGTAGTTCGGGTATGGCTTTTTCCTGTATGGGCATTGGGTTTTCAAATCCCATGTCCTTGATAGCGCTCAGGATTTTTCCGTCAATTCCCAATGTTTCAAATGTGTTCAATTTTAATTGTATTAGTTTTTAAGAGGGCGCAAATGTAGGCTAATTAAGGGCTTGAATTACAATTGGGTGTGAAATAGAACGCGGATGACACGGATTAAGCAGATTTTCGCGGATGCAATTTCTCACCGCTAAGACGCGAAGGCGCAAAGAAAGCAACACTCCTTAAAAGGAGAAAGGTCGCCTTAATTAAAAGACGACCTTTCATAAATTGACAAACCTATAAGCCGGGTTCTGTCGAGCCCTATCATTTATCTATGCAACCTACCCTTCCCGATATCCGCCTGAGGCGGAATTGAAGCGGGCAGCTTCAAAATCGGGGTTTATTTGGTCTTACAACCCATAAGGTTTTCCCATGCCCGGCATTGCTGTCGTGCATTGTGAGCTCTTACCTCACATTTTCACCCTTTTCCCGCCTGAGGCGGGATGGTTATTTTCTGCGGCACTTTCTGTTACTCAGCATTTCTACTAAATACCTCCGCTTTCGAAGAGTATGGCGCCCTGTGTTGCCCGGACTTTCCTTCCTTCTCTGCATTATACAAAAAAGAACGATAGAACAGTTTGTCGCGGGTAAAGATAGAGAAAAGAAAAATGGGAGCAATTGCTCCCATTTTTATAACTAATAATAGTAAGACTACTTCTTCTCCCCTTCCGTTCCTTTTCCGGTTCCTTTCCCTGAAATAGAATCTCTCATGCCGGTATCGGCTTTTACATTTTCCATTTTATAGTAGTCCATAATACCAAGGTTTCCGTTGCGGAACGCTTCGGCCATTGCTTTAGGCACTTCGGCTTCGGCTTCAATAACCTTTGCGCGGGCTTCCTGTGCTTTTGCTTTCATCTCTTGTTCTAAT
This sequence comes from Chitinophaga pinensis, assembly GCA_945861685.1. Taxonomy (GTDB): domain Bacteria; phylum Bacteroidota; class Bacteroidia; order SXHM01; family SXHM01; genus SXHM01. The sequence continues at coordinate 4,299 of CAMAVO010000197.1, forward strand.
GCAACTGCCATAGCTCTGCGTTCTTCTGCTCTTGCCTGTGCAATATTTTTATCAGCATTGGCCTGATCCATCTGCAATTTTGCGCCAATGTTTATACCCACATCAATGTCGGCAATATCAATGGAAAGAATTTCAAAGGCTGTTCCGGCATCCAATCCTTTTGCCAATACAACTTTTGAAATAGAATCAGGATTTTCAAGCACTGATTTATGTGATTGAGCCGAACCGATAGACGATACAACACCCTCACCAATACGGGCAAGAATGGTTTCTTCACCAGCACCACCCACTAATTGTTTGATGTTGGCACGAACCGTTACCCTCGCTTTGCAAATCAACTGAATACCATCTTTTGCAACAGCAGCAACGGGAGGTGTGTTAATCACCTTAGGGTTTACCGACATCTGGACGGCTTCCAATACATCTCGCCCTGCCAAATCAATAGCAGTTGCTGATTTAAAATCAAGCGGAATATTTGCTTTGTCGGCCGAAATAAGGGCATTTACAACTAATTGAACACGACCTCCGGCAAGAAAGTGCGCCTCAAGTTCATCGCGGTTGAGTTTCAATCCGGCTTTAGAACTTGCTATCATAGCTGTTACAATAACTTCAGGAGGAACTTTTCTCCAACGCATCAATACAAGTTGAATGAGCGAAACTTTAACACCCGAAACAAGCGCAGAAAACCATAGCCCAACGGGAATGAAATAAAATAAAATCCAAAGTCCGACAAGCGATGCTATGCCGATAATGATAATAAATGGTAGTCCTTCCATGATTTTTTAAATGGTTTTAGCGGTTACTATTAATTTGCTTTCTGTTCGTTTGGTAATAATAATATCTGTATTCGGATCAATAAATTCTCCTTGAGTATGCACTTCAACATAGTTTCCGTTAATCAATGCTTTCCCTGAAGGTGCAAGGCGTGAAACGGTTTTTCCGCTATCGCCAACATTGAGTTCAGCATGCTCAAATGTATTTACTTTTCCATGTAACTTGGTTTCAAGCGAAAACTTTTTCCAAGTATTGGTTTTAAGACCGATGTAAACAATAAGCAATGTTATTCCGATTGAACCTGAAAGCACATAAATTCCGG
>CAMAVO010000198.1 GCA_945861685.1 Chitinophaga pinensis
GGCAGTAAATAATAAAGTAATTAGTTTTTTCATTGTATTTAATTAATTAAAAGGTAATTGTTAGTGAAGTATTATAACGTATTCCCATGCCGACATAAACTCCGGCTGATGCAGCATCGAAACTATTGCTCACTGAATTATTCAAAGCATCGGAAACATAAATTTTATTCAACACATTTAAAACACTGACGCGTAAATCAAATCTTATTTTCTGCCATTTAAAACCATAACCGGCATGCATATCCAGCAAACCATAACTTGGTATTTGCCATGATTGTTTTCCTGCTGTGCCTTTATCCGCAGACAAATCAGTGGGGTTAAAGTTAGAGTAATTCTGTCCGAAATATGTAAACTGCGGTTTAAAATAAAGATTTTTTATTGGCTCATATCGCACACTTCCGGCAAAGCTTAATTGTGCTGCATCCCCTACCCTCACTCCTTTTGCATCAAAAGGTACTTTACCAATAATCTGACTGTTGTTATCTGTAATAATAGCAGTATCAGTAGAAGTCCATACCCAGTTACCAATTGAAGCCATGCCTTCAACTGTAAGGTTTTGAAGAATATTCCATGCGACATCTATTTCAACGCCCATGTGACGTGCATTCATTCCATTTACATTGGCACTGTAAGTATCACCTGCTGAATCAACGAAGGTAACAGGTGCATCCAGCGGGCGGTTATTCCATAGGGTATAATATGCATTAAGGTTAACTGCAAGGCGTGAAGAATGAATGCTGTAACCAAGTTCCACAGCTTTTACTATTTCATTTTTTATTGAAAGATAGGGGTGGTTATTCTGGTCAAAGACATTGTTAAAACGCGGAGCGCGGCTCAAATATCCTAAGTTGATATAGATATTTTGTTTCTCGCTTAAGTTGTAATTAGCACCCGCTTTAATTGTGTAACCGGGTATCCACTTTTGTTCAGTGGTGTTTGTTTTTGCTTCTTTTGAATTAATGGTATACGTGTTTCCTTTGTAAGTAATCGTATCGTTATAATCCAGCGCTTCACTAATCGTAGTATCAGACAAAATCAAATCTTTTTTATTAAAATAATCTATACGCTGATAACCGGAATAAGCACCGCTCACATTGATAAAGGCAGTCCAGTTGCCTGCATGGTATTCTGCCAGAGCAAACAAGCCACCCCATTTCACGGTGCCGTCATAATGATAAGAGATATAATCTCTTTCGCGCTTAACATTGTTAGGCCCTTTTGTAGCATCATAACTATCTAAATAAAGATCTCCACCCAACAAATCGTAAACGGTACGGTAATGATTTCCTTTATAATAGCGCATGTCAACACCACCAGAAATATCAAACTTACGAAGCTTGTAATTCATCGTCAGTAAACCACCATACCATTGATGATTGTTGATGGAACTTCCTAAAATAGTTGTTGATCTTCTTTCACCATTGAATACATTGTTTGAACCGTATGCATTTGCATTGTAAGCTGACTGAAAATTGTATTGCCCGTTGCTGTCAATCAAAAGCGCTGTGCCCTGATAACCTGTTCCGCCTCCGTTACCAAAAGATGCATATGCAATTGTAGAAACATAAAATTTATCACTCACGGTCCAGAAATCTTTTAGCATGATAACAGGCTTGTGAAAATAATTTACCCGTTCATTTACTACTTCTGATTTAGCTGAAAGGCTATCGCCATCGCGATAACGAATAAGGTTTCCCCAATGCTGATTGTAGCGAATTCCGTAGCTGACCGTGCCTATTGTATCCACACCAAGAGAGGCAGCATAGTCTTTATCGTATTTTGAAATGGTATTGCGAAAAGCCCTTTGTCCATGGCTTTGCGGAGCGCCAAAACCTGACAGGCTTATAAGGTGTTTGCCTAATTGCTTTTCAACTTTAAGATAATAGAACCAGGCGTTGGTATAATTTTTATCAACCCAGCCGGTTGAGCTTTTAAATGAACCTGCTGCTGTTACTCCCCAACCACCTTTAAGTCTTCCCGTTGTCATTGAGATTATAGTCCTCAAATTATTAGCACTTCCAACTTCCTGTTTAATGATAATTCCTTTTTTTGCATCAATGCCTTTAGTGATGATATTAATGGTTCCGCCCACCGCAGGTATGGCAAGTTTGGATGCCCCAAGTCCTCGCTGAACCTGCATGTTGCGCGTTATATTATCCAGACCAAACCAGTTGCTCCAATACACCTGACCGTTTTCCATATCGTTTTGCGGAACACCATCTAACATTACTGCAACATTACGCTGACTGAAACCTCGGATAGAAATCCTTGCATCACCATCTCCCCCGCCCTGCTGGGTTGCATATACACCGGGAGTGGTATTGAGTATCATGGGTAAATCCTGCGCACCTAATTGCTCTTGTATTTTAACCGGAGAAATGTTTGAAAAGGCAACCGGAGTTTCGCGTGACTTTGCAATATCGGCAACCACCTGTACTTCCTGTAACTGAACAGTGCTTAATTCAAAATCAAGCAGTACAGTGTTTCCCTTAATCGTTACTTTTTTATCTTGTTCTTTATATCCTACATAGGTAACTTTAACAGTGTATTCACCATCAGCTAACTGAACAGCATATTTACCATCAAAGTCCGTAATAAGTCCTTTGCCTTCTGCATAAATTATGTTAGCACCAATCAGGGTTTCGCCTGTAATGGCATCTTTGGCAACACCTTTAAGCCAGCCTTGCTGCGCAAAAAGCGAAGAAGATGCAAGAAGCAAGAGACAAGAAACAAGAAGTGAGAAGCGCTTCATTAAACTGATTTCATAACGTCACCCCGAACTTGTTTCGGGGTCTCAATAATAAGATGCTGAAACAAGTTCAGCATGACGAGAATTTAACGAATAGTAACCTTCTTAACTGCTGTGCCGCCCTGAGTATGAATTACAGCTATGTAAAGTCCTGCAGAAATACCCGAAACTAAAATGCGAACCGCTTTTTTGTTGTCAGCATTAACGTATGACACCAATTGTCCTGCAACATTCCATAATTCAACTTTGCTGATATTCTCTGAAGATTTTACAAAGAAATTATCAGAAGCAGGATTTGGATAAACAGACGTTTTTGCGCTCAGGTCATTTTCGCTGATTGCATTTGCATTGCAGGCACAATCATGGTCTCCAAGGTTAGTGAATGTGTTCATCGAAAGCGAATCCCATTGAACAGATACATCCCATGAATTCAATCCGGGGTTTACAGTTGTTCCGGTAGTTACATCTGCTTTTCTGATAAGCGTCTGGTCTTTTGTCCAATAAGAGTTTTGTCCGTCAGTATAAGGAGCAACGTTAGTCCAGCCACCGTTAGGTGATGTTCCACCGTTTCCGTTTAATGGGCGCTCACCAATAACAGCAAAAATGTCAACATTCATCCAGTTACTTCCGCTTTTTTTTTGCAAAGAAAAAGCATCATCGCCATTGAATGAAAGACAGTTGCTGCCTTCAGTGTTTGGAAGCGCTGCATCGCTGTCATAAACCGGTGAATAAAAACCACCGTTAGTAGAGTTGGCAATAGTAAGTAAATCAGAAAAAAGCATAGTATCCGCTCCTGTAGCGTTAGGATTTCTTTTATCAAGAAATGCTACATAAGTGCCGTAAGCAGGAACACTTCCTGTAATACTTTGCACATAGCGAATATCTAAGTCAGATGTAGTAGAACCATTATCCCAACGCACAATGCGGTAGGCTCCGTCTAATGAAATGGCAGAACCTGTAGGGTTATAAATTTCAAGTGCTTTGTTGTTAAAACTGCCTTCCACGTATTCTGAAAAGAATAATTCGTTGCAGGCAACAATACCACTTTGTGCAAAGACAGAAAGTGATGCAGGGATAAATAATGCTGAGAGTAAAAACTTTTTCATGTTTATTTTTTTGAATTAGGCTGCAAATGTATAAGAAAAGATGTTGCGACAAGTTTACTTTACTGTTAACAAAAAGAGGCTCTCTATAATTGTTAGCTTTGCGCCCTCAAAAAAAATAAAACGTGAATCTTCTTTCTATTGAAAATCTAAGTAAATCTTACACCGAAAAGGTGTTGTTCAGCAACATCAGTTTCGGTCTGGAAAAGGGACAGAAGGTAGCGTTTGTTGCCAAGAACGGAACAGGTAAATCAACATTGCTGCGCATTATAGCAGGTAAAGAAAAAGCAGATAGCGGCAACTGTATTTTGCGTGGCGGAACCCGCGTTGGCTTTTTGGATCAGCAACCTGTTTTTGATCCTACTAAAACAGTGATTGAGGCTGTTTTTGATTCTACAGGTGAGCTGATGAACGCGGTAAAGGAATATGAAATTGCCCTCAACCACCCCGAAAACGAAAAAGCATTGCAACAGGCGTTTGATAAGATGGACAGTCTGCATGCATGGGATTATGAACAGCGTGTTCACCAAATTCTTTCGGTGTTTAAAATCACCAACCTTGAACAAAAGATTTCTGAGCTTTCGGGCGGACAGAAAAAGAGAATTGCATTAGTAAAGCTGTTGGTTGAAGAGCCCGATATGCTTATAATGGATGAGCCTACCAACCATCTGGACATTGAAATGATTGAGTGGCTGGAAGAATACCTGAGCAAAGAAAACATTACCTTATTTATGGTTACGCACGATCGCTGGTTTCTGGAAGTGGTGTGCAATGAGATTATGGAATTGGATGGCGGAGAAATTTACCGCTACAAAGGAAACTACTCTTACTTTCTGGAAAAGAAAGCTGCCCGCGAAGAAAACGACAGCACCAATAAAGACCGCGCCCGTCAGTTTTTGAGAAAAGAACTGGAATGGATTCGCAAGCAGCCGAGGGCTCGCGGAACAAAATCAAAATCGCGGGTGGATGCTTTTCATGATTTGACTGAGCAAACAGGAAAGAAAAAGAAAGACGAGAAATTAGAATTAGAGATAAAGTTAGAACGGCTTGGAGGCAAAATTCTTGAACTCTATCACATCAATAAAGCTTATGGCGATAAAACAGTTCTGAAAGATTTCAGCTACAAATTCCGCCAGGGCGAAAAGCTGAGTATTATTGGTAAAAATGGTGTTGGTAAAAGTACATTCCTGAATATTATTACGGGTAAAGAGCAGCCCGACACCGGTAAAGTGATTGTGGGAGAAACGGTTCAGTTTGGCTATTACACGCAAGACGGCATGAAGCTGAATGAGAGCATGCGCATGATTGAAGTTATCAAGGAAATCGGTGACCATATTCCGTTGGCAAAGGGCAAAACCATGAGCGCATCGCAGTTGTTGGAGAAGTTTTTGTTTCCCACATCTTCACATTTTACACCTGTGGGCAAACTGAGCGGTGGTGAAAAACGCAGATTGTATTTGCTCACCATTCTGATTAAAAACCCCAACTTCCTTATTCTGGATGAGC
>CAMAVO010000199.1 GCA_945861685.1 Chitinophaga pinensis
CAAGAAAATCAAGCACCCCATCGCCATCGCTATCTTCGGTGTCAATATTTGAGAAATCAATATCGTCAAAGTATTTATCGCGCTCGGTTTTCATACCATCGCCCCACAAGCTGTATGATAATCCCAATGAAGTAAACAGAAAATTATCTTTTGCCTTATTTCCTTTTCTTTTGCCTTCACCAGCGTCAGAAATATTGTCAATCATATCTGTAAAATTCACATAATAGGTTGTTCCAAGGCGCATGTTGAAACGGTTTCCTACCCGGAAATTAACCCCTCCTGAAACAGGAATATTTAAGCTGAATAATTTGTATTTACCAAGGCCATCAAGATTTTGTTCGCGCAAATCTGTTTCGTAATCGTAGTCGCGCTGAAGAATTAAAGCATCTTCGGCCTGAGGACTGTTTTCGTCAATGCTGCGGATTGTTCCGTCACTCCAGTATTGATATGCAATACCTGTTGAGCTGAGCAAATCAGTTTTAGAGTCGAAACTCAAGTAACCTAAACCAACCGAAAGGAAGGGCATAATCACTTTTGGCTTTTTGTAGAAATTATCGAAGTTGTAAACTATGTTGGCGCTTCCGTTCCAGATGTTGGATTTGAAATTATAGTTATTATCTATTCCGCGCTCATTAACTTTCATATTGCCATGCATTACTCGCAATTCCAATGCAAATGATTTGCTTATGTTTCTGCCAACATTCAGTTCATAAGCCATGCTGCTGGTAAACAGGTGCGAAAAAGTGTTGTCTCTCACCTCACCAAAAAAGGTGAAGACACCGGCACTAAGTCCAATTCGTGGCTTGTAAAAAGCGTCTTTGCTTTCGTCTTTCGGAACAACTGTTTTACCTTCCTGCGCAAACGCAGAAATGGTAAGGAACAGAGATGCGGTAAGGAGTGTAAACGTTTTCAACATATAATTTGCGGCAAAAGTATTATGTTAATTTTATTCCTGGTTAAAATAATAAATAAGTATTTCGTCAATCAGCTTTATAGGTACAGTTTTATCCCCTTTCTCCATGCGGTTTATAAAAACATCTAATTCAGCTTTTTCAATTTTACCGTTTTTATTAAGATCGGCAAAATGATATTTAGGATCTATATTTTTGATTTCAATTGATTTGGGTTCGGGTGGTTTTGGTTCGACTTTAAGCACTCCTTTAGCTTCCACTGGTTTTAATTCTGTTTCCTGTGCGCCTAATACTCCGTTGGATTTAAGTTCTTCAAATTTCTTTTCTTCCTTTATTATTCCTTCCGGTTTTACATCAATACCATCATCTTGATCAAAATAGTATTCAATAATTTCGTCCATAGTAGCAATTGTAACATTCTTATCACCATCGAACAGACGGTCAATAAATTCATTTACTTCTGCTACTTCTACCCTTCCGTTTTTGTTCAGGTCGGCAAAATAAAAATCACCCTGTGCTTTGGCTTCAGCTTCCTGTGCTGCTTTTGCAGCAGCAATACTATCAGCCTGCTGAGCCAGTTTTTTCTGCGCTTCTTTTTGCGCTTCTGAACAACCTTCTTTATCAACTTTATCTCCCGCTTTTGTATCGCGGCAACGATCAACCACATCTAAAACACCATCAGAATCACGATCTTTTTCATTCACCTGCGGACAACCGTTTTTATCCACTTTCACGCCTTTAGGCGTTTCGCGGCATTTATCAAAAAGGTCAGCAATACCGTCTTCATCGGCATCAACCTGTTTTTGTTTCTTACCTTTTGGAGCAGCGAATTTATAACTTACACCAACGGAAGAAAACAGAAACATATCCTTGCCTTCATTTCCCTGGCGGTTGCCGCTTCCTTTGCTGCTAAGGTTATCAAGCATATCAGAAAAAGTAAGGTGATAGGTTGCGCCTAATCGTAAATGCAGATTTCTTCCCACTTTTATATCAGCACCTAAGGTAAAAGGCATTGCAAGCGATATCTGCGAATATTTTCCGAAACCATCCAGATTAGCATCACGCAACTCCGTTTCATAGGTATAATCGCGTTCAATATCAGAGGCTAAGTCAACATTACCTGGTGTTTCGGGAAGATCTTTGATTGAACCATCATTCCAGTAGTAATATTTTTTACCGTCAGCATCCTGCATATCAGCTTTTGCACGGAAAATAAGAGCTTCAAGACCAAAACCAATAACTGGCAAAACACCCAACTTGCTATCAACATCCGGTTTTATAATGTTGTGAAAATTATATTCAAACATCAAGGCCTGTCCTACAAGCGAAGTTCGGAAATTCAGGTTGTCGGTTGCGCGTGTTTCTTCGCCAAAAACTTTACCTGCAAGGAAATTATAAGAAATCGAAAACGAGTTGGAAAGCGGAAGTGAAACATAAAACTGATGCCCCAGTCGCGATGAAAAGGACGGACTGTAGCCATTTAGCTTTACATCACCAAATACGGTAAGGTAACCAATGTTGTAGCCAATTGAAGGAGCTTTGCTGTAATTATAACTTGAGCTATTTTGCGTTTTAACAGAATCTTTTTCAGCAGCAAATGCTGCTAAAAAGCAAAAGAAAAAAGAATAAAACAAGGGTAGTTTTATCTTCATATATCGGTTGTTGTGAGGGCTTAAATAGTGAGCCAATATACAAAAAATTGAAACTTTGGAGGTCTTAGATAAAATTACTTCTAAATAAAGCACTTAAAAAAGGCAAACAATTGAATTTTTTAGTTGAGCTCCAGGTTAGAAATTACTTAACTACCACTACCTGTTATTAGTCTATATTAAATATTTTTAATAAAAATATTCAAAAAAATATTTTAAAGTAAAATATTCAAAAAACTATAAAAATAAAATATGCTCTACTATTGTTTCTGCCTTCTTGGGAAGTGTAATTTCAAATGCAGCCGTTTTGTCAGAAAGTAATGCGGCAACCAACACATGAGATTACACTAACATTGCAACTGCGATTATTACCGCCAAAATCTTTGTAAAGTAAAACGCAGGGCTACAACTCGCGCTTACTATTTCATCTTAACTATATTAGTAATGGCGCCATCCACCATTTCAATAATGCGGTGGGTGCGGTTGGCAAACTCGGGATCGTGGGTTACAATAAGCAATGACTGATTGTAGCTTTCTGCAAGCTCATTAAAAATTTCGTAAACAACCTCACTGTTCTTCTTGTCCAAATTTCCGGTTGGCTCATCTCCCATGATTATCAATGGGTCATTGATTAAAGCGCGCGCTATGGCAACACGTTGTTTCTGCCCTCCCGAAAGCTGATTAGGCTTTTTCATTGCTTCGCTTTCAATGCCTAATAGTTTTAGTTTTTCATAGGCTTTGTTCTCCACTTCCTTCTCAGAATACTTTGCGAGTTTTAAACCGGGCAACATAACAATTCTGATTACAGAAAACTCGTTAAGCAAGTAGTGAAACTGAAAAACAAAACCTATTTTTTCATTGCGCACTTGTGCAAGTTCTTTCTCAGTGCGGTTGCGCATATTCACACCGTCAATAAAAAGTTCACCTTCATATTCGGTATCCATGGTAGAAAGAATATAGAGCAAGGTTGATTTCCCGCAGCCAGATTTGCCCATAACCGTAGCAAACACACCCTTTTCAATAGTGAGATTTACATCTTTCAACACCTGATTGGTAACAGGGTCGTGAAAATACTTATTTACATTCCGGGCTTCCAGTACAAGTTCGCTCATTTATTTGCCTCTGATGATAATTACCGGATCTAATTTGCTTGCCTTTTTGGCAGGAAAATAACCCGCAAGGTACGTTGTTACAACTGAGAAAATGATAGCAATAATATAGAACTTAGGATTGTAATTTATGGCATACGTTTTAATGGTAGGCAAGGCTGCAGTAACAAATGGTATCTGGTCAATAATCATTGAAAAACAAAAACCAAAGAGCAGTCCCAGCAAGCCACCAAGTACACCGATAGTTAATGCAATCAGTATAAAAATATTTTTTACATCACTACCCGAAAAGCCTGTGGCTTTTAGAATTGCTATTGAATCCATCTTCTCATAAATCATCATGTTCAGAATATTGTAAATGCCAAAACCTGCTACAATAAGCAGTGTAATACCTACAGCATATGAAATGAGCGTGCGCACTGAACTGCCTGTTTCAAACTGTGCATTGGCAGTTTGAATATCAATCGCATTAGTTTCAAAAACGCTTGCATATTCTTTTGCCAATTCCGGAGCCATTTCAAGATCATTCACTTTTATCTGAATATCGGTAATGTAGCTATCTGATTCGCCCAGCAGTTTTTGTGCTGTAGTGATGGAAGCATAGCTCTGCACTTTATCCAAATCAAGCAATCCCGATTGGAAATAGCCCACTACTTTTAATTGAACCCGCTCTCCTTTTGAAGTGGTAACCTGAATTAAATCACCAATATCAGCAAGCATTTTATCTGCAACGCCTTTGCCGAGTATTATGCTATTAGGTGTATTTTTTAGATCGATGTAATTGCCGGTAGTTACATAATCGCTGAACGAAAAAAGTCTGGCTTCCGCATCTACATCTATTCCGTTGATAGAGCCGGCAAAATCGATGGAACCAATGTTGTAAAAAACCTGTGCTGTAATTTTAGGAGATATGCCAGAAACGCGCGGATCACGTTCCAACGTATTCATAATTTCACGGCTGTTATAGATTTCGGGTAGTTCGTTTTTAGGCTTTACCGAGCTTACAAAATTATGGTAGCCTGCATACTGCGGCAATATGTCAACTGGCTGCATTTCTGATGGCTGCACTTCATTATAAAGTCTTACGTGAGGCGAACGTTTTGTAATAAGTCCGTCAAGCAAATCATTTAACCCGCCCATAAAACTGAGCAGTGTTATAAACATGGTTATACCAAATGTTACGCCTACCGCAGCTATTGTTGTTTGCTTAAGACGGGCAAGCATGAGCGAAAAAGAAACCGTGGCAATGAGTTTAATTTTCATTATTCCGGTTTAATCAGTTCATCCTCTGCGCTGATACCTGAAAGCACTTCAATTTTTTGGTAATCTTTAAGCCCTGTTCGGATTATTACTTTTTCTTCATCTGCTTTCAATACCGTGGAGTCGTTCAACATAAAATTGCGCGGAATAAGCAGCACATTTTGTTTTTCCTGAATAACCACGCTGGCTTCAAAACTGATATTTGGATACAGTATTTCGGGTTGAGTTACAAAAGTTGCTTCTACCAAAAAGGTTTTACTGCGCTCATTCATCAACGGATTAATTTTAGAGATTGACGCTTCAAAGACTTTTCCTTTGTAACTGTCTAAACGAACAATCGCTTTCTGATTTTTTTTAAGTTTCAGTATATCGTATTCATCTACCTGCATTTCAAGAATAAAATCACGTGCATCACCAATAATG
>CAMAVO010000200.1 GCA_945861685.1 Chitinophaga pinensis
CTTTGAGACAGCCCAAAACGAAACCAGTGAAACCGAACCGGTAAGTACCGTACCCCAGGCAATGTCTATTATAACAATCTGCAAAGGCCAGCGGGCAATGGTTGCCATGTTGGTAAGGTCGTAAGTAGCATAGCAAAGAAAACCAAGCACAGCCCCGTTAAGCAATGCGGTTTGCCACTCGCCACTGTTAAGCGCAGGCACCACCGCAAAAAAGAGAATACCTGCAATGTAGATAAGGTAAAATACAATGGCAGCAGTCCAGTTCACCTCTTCGCTTAATATAAAGCCCAGCTTTTCGCGATACATATTTTTGGCTATTACGCCCAGCCAGACAAGGTCAATACTGAAAAAAATAACAGTGGTGATAGCGAAGAGAAGGATATATTTCATGATAGATTTGTTTTAATCTGAAACAACCAAGGTAACAAATGGTTTTGAGTTAACACAAAATTCATTTGTGTAATTTTTATTCTTTGTGAACTTTGCGCATACCTTTGCGGTTAAATAAATGAAGAAATTAATTTCCGGAATATCAGTTCTATTATTGCTTCTGTTTCTGTCGGGTTTTAAACCAAATAAAACAGAATACCAAAACCTGTATTTTCAAAAACTGGAAGACTTTAACACAGCACAAACCAAGCTGCTTGAAGAAATAAAAACAGCTGACCTTACTTCCGAAACAGGAAAAAGCAACTTTCTTAAAAAACTGCGTTACGCTCGCCTGAAGCTGAAAAGCATTGATTTCTGGTTGCGTTACCTCGAACCTATTTCCTACAAACAATTGAACGGTCCACTGCCTGTAGAATGGGAAAATGAAATATTCGAAAAATTTGAAAAACCTTATAAAAGGCTGGGAGCTGGGCTTGCGCTTGCAGAAGAAGAACTGGAAAATAATAGTCCGGAGAGAAATAAGTTGTTTCAGTTAATTCAAAAATCCATTATAGCCGTTGATGTTTTCAAAGCTGATTCCATTACAACTAATTTAGAAAATTATCATTCGTTTTTTCTTGCCAATCGTTTGTATCTTCTCAACCTGGCAGCAATTTATACTACAGGTTTTGAGTGTCCCGATACTTCGCAGGTTATTACCGAGCTGCGATTTATGATGAATGAAACAACAAGTATTTACAACACCTTTAATCAGAGTTTTGTTGCAACACCTGTAACTGCTGAATACCTTGAATTGTATGACAAAGTGCTTCGTTTTTTACAAACACAACCAATGGAGTTTTCGCGCTTTGATCATTTTACATTTATTCGTGATTATGTAAATCCGCTGTATGCAATCAACCAGCAATTTATCCGCAACTATGCAGTAGTTTCAAAAAATTTTAATGATTACAGTCTGAATGATAAGTGCAATTCTATTTTTGATAAAAGTATGTATGAAGGCATGAATACAAAAGGAATTTACACCTTGGTTGATGATGCAGAAACACTGGAAGAAATAAGACAAACCGGAAAACTTTTTTTCTACGACCCGATACTTTCGGGAAACAATAAACGCAGTTGTGCATCGTGTCACAAACCCACACAGTATTTTACCGATACAGTTGCAACCACATCCTTACAGTTTAATGGATACGTTACGCTTCCGCGCAATACCCCAAGTCTGCTCAATGTTAACTACAATCATTTGCTCATGCTGGATGGTAAACATACTACCCTTCAGGCGCAGGGAAAAGATGTTATCACCAACCCCATTGAAATGGCAAGCAATGAAAATACGTTGTTAGAAAATGTTTTGTCGTGCAAAGATTACAAGAAGTCGTTGAAAAAATTTACCAGATACACACCAGAAGAAAAAGAGGTAACGCTGCAACACATTGTTTCTGCCATCACTTTTTATTATTCAGATTTCAGCACGTACTATTCTCACTTTGACTACGCCATGGAAAATAAAAAAGAACTTACCGCAGAAGCAAAGCGCGGGTTCAATATTTTTATGAGCAAGGCACAGTGTGCCACCTGTCATTTTGTTCCGCAGTTCAATGGTGTTAAACCGCCTTACATCGGTTCAGAGTTTGAAGTGCTGGGTGTTCCGCACGATACTACGTTTACCGGAATCAGCCCGGATAAAGGCCGCTACGAAATAAATCCTGCCAACGAAACCTTTGATGCGTTCCGCACAGGCTCTATCCGCAATGCGCAATTTACAAAGCCCTATATGCACAACGGAGTTTTTAAAACACTGAATGAAGTAATTGATTTTTACGATGCAGGCGGTGGAGTAGGGAAGGGGCTTAACGTTCCTAACCAAACGCTGGAATCTGATTCATTGCATTTGTCGCAACAGGATAAAAATGATTTGCTGGCCTTTATTTTTTCACTGAATGAGAATGTTATTTTTGAAAACCCGCCTACGACTTTACCATTATCAAAAAGTGAAGAACTTAATACACGAAAAGTGGGAGGAGAATATTAAATGAAAAAGTCCACAGTCCACAGTCAATGGTTAATCGTCAATTATTTTTTATTGTCTATTGTCTGCTGCCTCTTGTTTACTCAATGCTCCACCTACAAAGTAGAATATGCCTTCCCTGAAGATGCCAAAAATATGCAAGGCTATGATGAACTGATGTCGCACCTTGATGCCGGAAAAAAGCTTTATAAAGCTCATTGCACCGGCTGTCATGGTATTTTCACAAAAGGCAAAAAAGATATTCCCAATTTTTCGCGTATTCAGTTGGATAATTACAATTCTAATTTTCTGAAAAAGGATCCTAAGAATCATGCTGTGGCGGCAAAGCTCAGTAAAGACCAGCTAAATGATATTATTATTTTTCTCACCTTTATTAAAAAGGATAAACGCGAGTAGTATTTACCCCTGATCTGTACAAAAGATTATTTTTGCGCTCCTTATAAAAAAAAACATGGCCAAAGTAAAAGTAGGAATGGTGCAGATGAACTGTACTGCCGATAAAAACGAAAACATGCAGAAGGCCATTGCAGGCATCCGCAAGGCTGCAAAAGATGGGGCGCAGATAGTTTGTCTGCAGGAACTTTTTACCTCGCTTTATTTCTGTGATGTGGAAGACTATGAGAATTTTAAACTTGCTGAAAGTATTCCCGGAGAAAGTACTGAAACTCTTTCATCCGTTGCCAAAGAACTGAACGTTGTTATTATTGCTTCTCTTTTCGAAAAACGCACACAAGGAATTTATCACAATACAACAGCTGTGCTGGATGCAAATGGTGCTTACCTCGGCAAGTACCGCAAAATGCACATCCCTGATGACCCTGCTTTTTACGAGAAATTTTACTTTACTCCCGGTGATTTGGGTTACAAAATTTTTAAAACAAAATTTGCCACGTTTGGTGTTCTTATTTGTTGGGACCAATGGTATCCTGAGGCAGCACGAATCACAGCATTGATGGGAGCTGAGATTTTATTCTACCCAACTGCAATTGGCTGGGCAACTGCGCAAACAGAAGATGTAAACAGCGAGCAATATAATGGCTGGCAAACTATACAACGCGGCCATGCCATTGCAAACGGTGTGCATGTTGTTAGTGTAAACCGAACCGGATTTGAGCAAAATGGAGCCATGAAATTCTGGGGCGGGTCGTTTGTGTCAAACCCTTTTGGAAGAATTTTATATCAGGCATCGCACGAAAATGAAGAAACAACGGTTGTTGAATTAGATCTTGCAAAAACAGATTTCTACCGCACACACTGGCCTTTTTTGCGCGATAGAAGAATTGATTCGTACCAACCGATTACGCAACGTTTTATTGACGAAGAGAAGTAATGCAAAACAAAACCCCAAAAGAACTTGGTTATTTCTTCCCGGCTGAATTTGCAGAACACGTAGCTACATGGCTTAGTTTCCCTCACAAAGAAGCATCGTGGCCAGGAAAAATAAATAGTATTTATCCCAACTATTCAGCTTTTGTAAAAGAACTTGCATTGAGCGAAAAAGTTCGCGTTAATGTGTACGATGAAGCAATGAAAAGCTTTGCTAGAAAGCATTTTGAAAAAGCAGAAGTTGATATGAACCAGGTTGAGTTTTTTATTCATCCTACCAACGATGCCTGGTGCCGCGATCATGGACCTGCATTCTTGTTGAATAAAAACACTAACCAAAAAGCCATTGTTGATTGGGGATACAACGCATGGGGCAATAAATATCCTCCTTATGATTTGGATGATGTTATTCCAACACTAATTGCAAAACAGTTTAATCTTCCTGTTTTTTATCCAGGAATTGTGATGGAAGGTGGCTCGGTTGAATTTAATGGAAACGGAACCTTACTTACTTCTACTGCGTGTTTGCTAAATCCTAATCGTAATCCACATTTAAATCAAGAGCAGATTGAAAAATACCTTTGCGACTATTACGGAATTGAGCAAGTGCTTTGGGTTGACGAAGGAATTATTGGTGATGACACTGATGGACATATTGACGATACTGTTCGCTTTGTAAATGAGAATACTGTTTTAACTGTAATTGAGGAAAAGAAGAACGATGAGAACTATGATTTGCTTCAACATAATCTCAAACAGTTAAAGCAAATGCGTTTGTTAAATGGACAACAACTGAACATTGTTGAATTACCAATGCCTGATTTGGTTATTTACGAGGAACAGCCTTTGCCGGCTTCTTACGCCAACTTCTACATTGCCAATAAATCGGTAATTGTTCCAACCTACCGTTGTGCTAAGGACGATAAAGCTTTACAAATTATCCAACAATGTTTTCCCGACAGAAAAGTAGTTGGAATTGATTCAACAGATATTATCTGGGGACTTGGAAGTTTCCATTGTCTGAGCCAGCAGGAACCGAAAGGATAGAAAATAAAAAAGGCGCTGAAAGCGCCTTTTTTATTTTGAATTGAATTCTGATTACTCAGCAACAACTTCAAAGTCAATTTCCACAGTAATTTCTCTGTGAACCTTAACTTTTGCTTTGTAGGTGCCAAGTGATTTGATGTTTTCTGCATCAACAAGTGTAATGTTTTTGCGCTCAATTTCTCTGCCTGTTGCAGTTTTGATTGCATCAGCAATTTGAATACTGTTAACAGAACCGAAAATTTTTCCGCTTTCACCTGCTTTTGCAGCAACTTTAACGGTTGTCTTTTTCAGAGTTTCAGCTAATCCTTCAGCATCTTTCTTTATTTTTTCTTCTTTGAAAGCGCGTTGTTTCAGCGTTTCTGCCAAAACTTTTTTACTGCTAACTGTGGCAAGAATAGCAAGACCTTGTGGAACAAGGAAATTTCTGCCATAACCTGGTTTTACTTTAACCAGATCATTCTTGTAGCCTAATTTATCTACGTCTTTTGTTAATATTACTTCCATGATTATTTTCTTTAAAATCGTTTATTACTATTTCATCATATCTGCAACA
>CAMAVO010000201.1 GCA_945861685.1 Chitinophaga pinensis
CAAATATAGATATTTCATTTTACCTGCCAAATATATTTACTGACTAAGTCACAAATATTAGGTGTCTTATTCAGGAAAAAATATATTTTTGCGCCCTCAATTATCAAAAACATGGCAAAAGTAAAGGAAAACGAAGAAGTAATTATCAATGTAGAAAGCGCTTACGATAAGACTGAGCAGTTTTTTGAGGATAATCAGAAAATCATTATTGGCGTTGTAGCTGCAATCATTCTAATTATTGGAGGTTATGTAGGATATAAAAAATTCATTATTGCTCCTAAAGAAACCGAAGCTGCTTCTCAAATATTCCGTGCTGAACAGTATTTTCAACAAGATTCTTTCCGTATTGCTTTGGATGGAAAAGGACAATATCCCGGTTTCCTTCAAATCATTGATGATTACAGCATGACCGATGCTGCCAACCTTTCTTATTATTATGCAGGTGTCAGCTATTTACACTTGGGTGAATACGAAAACGCTATTGAATACCTTGGCAAATTTGATTCAGATGATGAAGTACTGAGCGTTATTGCAGATGGAGCACAAGGCGATGCGTATATGGAATTAGGCGAAACCGATAAAGCCATCAGTGCATACATTGCAGCTGCTGACGATAACAATAACAAATTCACCTCACCTGTTTATTTGATGAAAGCCGCACAGGCATTGGAAGGAAAAGGCGAAACTGAAAAAGCACTCAAACTTTACGAGCGGCTGGAAAAAGAATTCCCTACTTCAAATGAAGGTCGCTCTGCAGAGAAGTATAAAGCAAGAGCGAAAGCCTCGTTATAAGAAAGCCTCACCCCAACCCTCTCCTTTGGAGAGGGAGTCAACAGCATAAATTTGGCTTCTGTACTAAAAAATTTATCAAAGCACGACCACAGCAAAATCCCTATTGCAAAAGGAATGCGGTTTGCCCTTGTTGTTTCAGAATGGAACGATGAGATTACCTACGCTCTGCGCGATGGAGCCATTAATACACTTGCACAATACGGAGCAAAAGAGAAAAATATTTCGGTGCATTACGTTCCCGGAAGTTTTGAACTAACTGCCGGGGCAAAATGGCTTGCCGATACTAAAAAATACGATGCTATTATCTGCCTTGGCTGTGTAATACAAGGCGAAACCCGCCACTTTGACTTTATCTGCAATGCAGTTGCCATTGGTCTTACTGACTTAAATACCACTTACAATATCCCCTTCATTTTCGGAGTACTTACACCCGAAAATATGCAACAAGCAAAAGCCCGTGCAGGAGGAAAACATGGAAATAAAGGCGTGGAAGCAGCTGTAACTGCTATTAAGATGGTGGCGTTGAAAAAGAGCCTCACCTAAATCCTCTCCAAAGGAGAGGACTTTTTCAATAACTTTCTTATGAATAGCACTCTGTTCCCTTTTCCTTAGGAGAAGGGTTAGGGATGAGGCTTAATATAATACTCTAAATCTTATCGTGTGGTCAATTTTCTTGAACTCACTGATAACATCCTCATTATATTCTTTATCTATATCCGTAATCAGGTAGCCGATGCTGCCTGTTGTTTTCAGGTATTGCCCGAGTATATTAATTCCGTAACGGGCAAAAATGCTGTTGATTTTTGCCATAATGCCCGGAACATTTTTGTGTAAATGTAATAAACGGTGAGCTTTGTTAAGTTCAGGTAATTGAAGATTAGGAAGATTTACACTTGTAAAAGAGTTTCCGGTGTTGATGTATTTAATGATGTGTTCGGGCACATAGGCAGCAATGTTACGTTGCGCTTCTTCAGTACTGCCGCCAACATGGGGAGTAAGTATGGTGTTGGGCAAGCCGCGTAATTCGGTTTTAAATTCCTCATCATTTGTTTTGGGTTCATAAGGATAAACATCTATACCTGCTCCGCGTATTTTTCCGTTCTTAATGTATTTCTCCAATGCTTTAATATCCACCACATGACCGCGGCTAAGGTTCAGAAAAATAATTCCGTCTTTCATCATTTTGAATTCGTCTTCGCCAATAAGGTTGGTGTTTGTTTCACTGCCGTCAACGTGCAGCGTAATGATATCGGCTTTCTTTAATAATTCACGCAAGGAACCGCATTTATAAGCATTCCCGAGTGAAAGTTTTTCCATTGTATCATAATACATCACCTGCATTCCCAATGATTCGGCAAGTACAGAAAGTTGAGAACCGATGTTTCCGTAACCGATAATTCCTAGTTTTTTTCCGCGAATTTCAAAACTTCCTTTTGCTGATTTATCCCACTTGCCTTCGTGCAGCATTTTGCTTTTATCGGTGATATTGCGTTGCAGCATTATTATTTCACCAATGGCTAACTCAACCACACTGCGGGTATTACTGTAGGGTGCATTAAAAACTGCTACACCTTTTTTCAACGCTTCATCCAAATCAATTTGGTTGGTACCAATGCAGAAAGCGCCAATAGCCAACAACCTGTCTGCATTTTTCAGTACTTCTTTTGTTACCATTGTTTTTGAGCGAATGCCCAAAACAGAAACACCTTTAATGGCTTCTGAAAGCTCGACTTCGGTCATTGCCCCTGAGTGGGTTTCTACCTGATAACCTTCTTCTTTCATAATTTCCAATGCATCAGTATGTACGTTCTCAAGCAACAGAACTTTAATGCGGTTTTTGGGATACGAGATATTCATGGGCAATTTATTTACGTAAAGAAATTCATCAAAACTTGGTGTAATGTGATCGGCACGATCGAGAATATTAGCGCGCTCAATGTTTTCGGTATAGGCAAAAAATTTGTGGGCAAGTCCTGCCTCACGCATTTGATAGTCACTGTAACCATCACCGATTACATATATTTCTCCGTCAAGGTTCAACTCTTTTAGCTGACCTATTTTACCGTTGGGTTGAGCGAGGTGATTATTACGGTCGAAACCGATGATGTTGTCTTCTTTATCAAAAGTGAATGTGTTGGCATACACACGCTCAGAAGGTATTTTGTATGCAGCAACAATTGGGTCTACAAACTCTTTGAAGCCTCCGGAAATGACATAAATATTTTCAGAATTTTTCAGAAAAAAATCTTTGTTGCTTTTAATGGATTTAGAAATTTTACTCTTCAACTTCTTCACCAAAACATCAAGGTGTTCGCGCTTTGCATGGAGCAAAAGAATTCTTCGTTCGAGCGATTCGGTAAAAGTGATGGTGCCATCCACACCAAGGTCAGTGATGTGACCAATTTCTTTTACTACTCGGTCTTTATCTTTATTACCCTTGAGGGCTATGGCTGCTAATTCTTCAAAAGCTTCAACAGCAGTGAGCGTGCTGTCGAAATCAAAGACATAGTATTTTTGTTTAGGAACTATTTGCATATTAGGCGCAAAAATACCATTGCAAGAGAACAGATTGCACTGAAAAAATAAAAATCATCAACATCGATTATTGAAAATAGAAATTTTAATTCAAAGCCTCTTTAACCACTTCCGACAATGGCTTTACACCTTCAAAATACGACAATATTTTTTTGAGCACAGCATCAACTATTGCATCAGGACAAGATGCACCGCTGGTTATTGCGATGTTTACTATAGATTTATCGGGAAGATAGTTTGATGAGATTTTAAGTTCTTGCGTATGAAAATTGCTATGGCGGATTTCTTTCTCTGATATAATTTCTTTTTCGGAACTAATGAAATAGGTTGGAAATTTACGCTCGCATAATTCAACTAAATGCGAAGTATTAGAACTATTGTAACCGCCTACTACTATTGCTATATCTGCATCCTGTTCCAATAAACCATAAGTGGCTTGCTGGTTGTCGTTGGTGGCATAGCATAACGTATCACGAGTATCGGCAAAATGATTTTTCAAATCTGCTTCGCCAAATTTTTGAAGCATTATATTTTTCAGGTAATCAGCAATCTCCTGAGTTTCCGAAGCAAGCATGGTGGTTTGGTTTACTACTCCAATTCTATCTAAATTCCTTTCCGGGTTAAAGTTGGAAGAAGACCTGCTGCCAAAATGTCTATCAAATTCTGACAAGGGAAGTTTGCCAAGAATAATATCGCCCAGAATTATTGTCTCTTCAATATTTTTCACCACCAATGTTGGCGCAGTCTGGTCGCTATGTGAGAATGTTGCTCGCGTTTCTTCGTGATTAGATTTCCCGTGAATGATGATGGCATGATTTTCCTGACCGAGCTTTTCTGACTTTTTCCAAACACGTTCTACGAAAGGACAAGTGGTATTATAGGTTTGCGGATTAATTCCGATATCGTTCAATTTTTTTTCAATTTCCAGTGTTGTTCCGAAAGCAGGAATTATTACAATATCATCGCTATTCAATTCACTCCAGGGAATGAATTGGTTGCCTTCGGTATCCATGATAAATTTAATCCCACGCTGCTGCAAGTCATTATTTACATCGGGATTATGAATCATTTGACTAAGTAGAAAAATTCGTTTATCAGGATTTTCTTCTAAAGCTCGGTAGGATATTTCTATGGCATTTTCAACTCCGTAACAAAATCCAAAATGCCTTGCGATAAAAAAACGTACAGGTCCAAAGTCAAGCACCGTTGGCGCAAAATCTTTTTTGCGCGGGTCGCTGTCTTTGCGATTTTGTTTTATAGACCCAATTACTGAAGAGCGGTAAAAGGCTGGTATGTTAAACTCCTTCATTTAGGGTGCAATTTATAGGAAGAAAACAGAAGCAAGAATAAATATCGCAATCATGGCTATTAAAGTCCACAACATATCATTCTGGATATAGACTTTATAGGTTTCCCAGAATTTCTTCAATTCGTTCTTCATTTTAGTTTCGGGTTATTCTTGTGGCGCTCACTATCTCGCTTGGTTTTCTTCTCAAGGTTTTTATTTAGTTCAGTTGTTAAGTCAACACCTGTCTGGTTGGCAATGCAAAGCAACACAAATAAAACATCAGCAAGTTCTTCGCCCAGTTCATGCTTTTTATCACTCTCCTTAAAACTTTGTTCACCGTACTTGCGCGACATGATGCGGGCAACTTCACCCACTTCTTCGGTTAGAATTGCCATGTTGGTAAGCTCGTTGTAATAACGCACTCCGTTGGTTTTTATCCATTCATCAACGGTTTGCTGGGCTTGGGATAGAGTCATGTTAAATGTTTTCGCAAAAGTAAAAACTTTAAATTTGCCAATTGATTTAATTTCCTCTTATGACAAATCGTTACTCTCACCTGTTTCTTGCCTTTTGCTTGGTTTCTATTAATTCTTTTGCACAGCAAATAATTTCTATTGACTTTTTGCGGTCGTTTTCAACTGATCAAATCGATTCAGCCTTTGCTGCAAATGGAATACCTGCATTTGCTGTGCCTATCACCTAT
>CAMAVO010000202.1 GCA_945861685.1 Chitinophaga pinensis
CATCAATTAACCGGAAAACTAAACAAACAATGAAAAAACTACTATCACAAAAAATCAAACCCTGTAAACCTATTGCAGGATTAACTTATTATTGTAAACTTATATCAGGATTTAATTACTAAACCGTAAACTTTTTTTAGGACGGGTCAGGGCGAGGTTGTTTTATTTCCCCTTATCCAGCGCCTCAAACTCCGAGTTATTGCTAATAAACTCAGGCACCATCTGTTTCATTTTTGTAACAATGCGCTGGTTGTCCTGTGTCTCCATCAGTTGAATTAGCTCATCCACATCTTTTGAAACCTGCGCAAACTCATACTCTTTTACCTTGCCGATAAGAATTTGCGGATGATGGGTAGGCAAGGTATTTTCTTCGTTGTTCAGCAGTTCTTCATACAGTTTTTCACCGGGGCGAAGACCGGTGTAAACTATTTTTATGTCCTTGTCAATGGTGAGTTTGTAGAGCTGAATCATTTTCATTGCAAGGTCTGCAATCTTCACCGATTGGCCCATGTCAAACACAAATATCTCACCGCCTTTGCCCATGGCACTTGCTTCCAATACTAACTGCACCGCTTCGGGAATGGTCATAAAATAGCGGGTAATATCAGGGTGAGTAACGGTAACCGGACCTCCGCTTTCAATCTGCTTTTTAAAGAAAGGAATTACCGAGCCGTTGGAGCCCAGCACATTTCCAAAGCGGGTTGTTACAAAAAGGGTTTTATTGTCTGCCCGGTGCGAAAGGCTTCTGGTATAAATTTCCGAAATCCGTTTGGATGCGCCCATAACGTTGGTGGGGTTCACCGCCTTGTCGGTTGAAATCATCACAAACTCATTCACCCCATATTTTACGGCAAGGTCGGCAGCTATTTTGGTTCCCTGAATATTTACGGACACTGCTTCAGCCGGATTTTTTTCCATCATGGGAACATGCTTGTAGGCAGCTGCATGAAACACCATGTCAATCTTAAAGCTGCGGAAAACCTTTTCCATACGTTGTTGCTCGCGCACATCGCATAGGATGATCTCAAAGTTTTCTAATTTCAGTTTCTCTTTCAGTTCAACCTCCAGCTCGTATAAAGGTGATTCTGCATTATCGAGCAGTAATAATTGTTTGGGCGAGTAGCTGCTGATTTGTTTTGCCAGCTCACTACCGATAGAACCTGCAGCACCTGTAACCAATACTGTTTTGTCTTTTATTTTTCTGCTGATGCTTTCGGCATTCAGGTTAATGGGCTCGCGTCCCAGCAGGTCGTCAATGTTAATGCCTTTCATCTGGCGGTAGCTGAGTTCACCGTTAATCCAGTCGCTTACGGGTGGCACGTTCAGTATTTTTATGTCGTGACCAAGGCAGGCTTCAATGATTTCGCTTTTGCGTTTTGCTGATAGTTTTTGTGGCGAAAGAATGAGGCGTGCAACCCTGTTCTCCATTAAAATTTTAGGCAGGTCAGATGTGTTGTAAATGGTAACACCTTCTAGCCGTGTGTTTACTTTTTTGCGGTCGTCATCAACAAAAGCCAATACGCGGTATCGTGTTCCTGCATCGCGGTCAAGGGTGCGTTTGGTGATAATCCCCGATTCACCCGCACCGAAAATAATAACGTTTACTTTGGTTTTTGATTTATTGGTGAGCCAGAAATACAATGTTTTTGCGCCAAGCCTTACACCCGTCAGCGCAATACTCAGCACAAAAAAATCAATCATGATTACCGATGTGGGAATAATGAACTTTTCATTGATAAAGAACAGCGAAAACCAGTTGGCGATGTAAAAGAAAATGCTTCCGGCCAGTACAACCGCAAAAATACGGGCAGCATCGCTGGCACTGGTGTAACGGATTACACCTGCATAAATTTTTCCTATTGCAAAACTTAAAGCACGCACTGCAAGCGCAAACGGAAATACATAAATGAAGGCTTCTATTTCGCGATTGGGGATGTGGAAATTAAAGCGCAGCGTATAAGCAAAATACAGTGAAAGGACACTGTAGAACAAATCGGTAAGAAATATTATCCACCGTGGAGTTGTATTGCTTGAAAAAAAAATCATCTTGCTGATAAAGCCCCAAATATAGATAAATGCGTTTGTGTTAATTGTCTATTTTCGCACACAAACAAATAACCTATGATGCTTATTGCAGAAAGCGGCTCAACTAAAACTGACTGGAGAGCAATTGACAATACTGGAAAAATTGAACAGTTTATTACCAAAGGTTTTAACCCTTTTCATCAGAAAAGCGAAGCTATTTCAGAGGAGATAAAACTAAATCTTTTGCCTTTTCTGAAAACCGCTGTAAAGCAGGTTCATTTTTACGGGGCAGGTTGTTCAAGCCCCTCTATGTGTGTCATTGTTGAAAGTGCATTGAATGAATGTTTTCAGGGAGCTGAAATTCATGTGGAGCATGATTTGCTGGCAGCAGCCCGCGGGCTTTGCGGACATGAAAAGGGTATTGCCTGTATACTGGGTACTGGCTCAAATTCCTGCGTTTTTGATGGTAAAAATATAACCGCAAATATTCCAGCGCTTGGATATATTCTGGGCGATGAAGGAAGTGGCAGTTATATGGGAAAACGTTTTTTAGCAGATTATATTATTGGTTTACTTCCGGATAAATTAGCTGAAGACTTTAGTATAAAAACAGGATTGGATAAAGCGAAAATATTTGAAGCCGTTTATATGCAACCAATGCCTAATCGCTTTCTCGCTTCTTTCGGTAAGTTTCTTTTTCAACGAATAGATGATCCGTATGTGATGAATTTAGTGAGAAGTTCATTTGTTGATTTCTTCGACCGATACATTTGCAGGTATGAAGGCTATGCTGAATTGCCGGTTCATTTTACCGGTTCCATTGCATTTTATTTCAGCAAAATACTAAACGATGTGGCTGCTGAAAAACAAGTGCGCATAGGAAGAATAGTTGAAACACCTGCGGCTGCTTTGGTGTTATATCACACAAATAAAGACTAGCGTGTCAGCGTTTATTTTGAATTTCATTTTCCTGTTTCTTCCTGCCGAACCGGTTCAGGAAGTAACCTTAGAACAGCTTCAGGCACGAGTTATTCAACAGAATAACGACACCTTGTATGTTGTCAATTTCTGGGCTACCTGGTGCAAACCGTGTGTAGCCGAACTGCCTTATTTTGAAACAGCAGCAGCGCAATTTAAAACACAAAAAGTGAAAGTGCTGCTCGTAAGCCTTGATTTCATCAGGGATAAACAAAAGCTTGACAAATTTGTTGTTGAAAGAACTATCAAAAACGAAGTTGTGTTGCTCAATGCAGGAAACCCAAATGTGTGGATTGATAAAATTGAACCGGAATGGGGAGGAGCAATACCGGCAACACTACTTTACCGCAATGGAGAAAAACTATTCTTTCGTGAAGGAGAATTTGAACAAACTGAACTGGACTCATTAATACAAACTAAACTCAACTAACAATGAACAGACTTATTTTATTGGCAACTACATTCTTTTTTCTTGTATCGTTTAAGCCTGATGGCGGCTACAAAGTAGGCGATGTTGCAACCGATTTTAAACTTCTAAATGTAACAGGAAGCATGATTTCATTGGGTGATAATAAAGTTGCTCAGGGCTTTATAGTTGTTTTTACCTGCAACCATTGTCCGTTCTCCGTTAAGTACGAAGACCGTATCAATGAGCTGAATAAAAAATATGCAACAAAAGGGTATCCGGTTGTGGCTATTAACTCAAATGATGTTTTACAATACGATGAAGATAGTTACGATAACATGATAATCCGTGCTAAAGAAAAAAACTTCTCCTTCCCTTACCTGCATGACGAAACACAGGCTGTTGCTAAAAGTTATGGTGCTACACGTACACCACATGTGTACATTGTACAAAAAGAGAAAGATAATTTAATTGTAAAATACATCGGTGCTATTGATGATAATGCAGATGATGCAGCTGCCGTTAAACATAAATATGTAGAAAATGCAGTTGATGCTTTATTGGCGGCTAAGCCGGTAAATCCTGATTTTACAAAGGCAATAGGTTGCAGCATTAAGTGGAAGAAGTAATACATTGTAAATCCACTGATACCCTATATTTGCAGTATCATTTCTTATCGCATGAATTTAGTTCCTAAGTCTGTCTTTCTAATACTGCTCCTTTTGCAGGGTTTCAGCTTTACTTCCTATTCTCAGGAAGAAGGCAACGAAACAGAAAAGCCCGGAAAACTAAAGGCAGGTAGAGGATTTCATGTTGGCATTACAGTAGGGGCATTCTTTGCCAACAATGCAGCTGCCCAAATTTATGATGGGTATGGGTTTGATGGCAACGGAGGCAAGAATGATTTTGCAAACAGTTACATGAACCAGAACATAAATGTTCAATTTAACGGTTCTGCCAACCCATTTATTGATCAGATTGCTCAGGCAATGAGTGTGAATGGCCAGGTAGTAGCACCTGCCCCTGAAGGATGGAGTTTTTCTGAAAACGATATGCCCTTACAGATGCGCTATAATACTTCCATACTTATAGGACTAGCCTGCCGCTACTTTGTAGATAAAAAGAACACACTAATATTTAATGTAAATGCCACTAAAATAAAAGCCAGCGGAGCATTTACCATTACAATTAATAATCCTATTCTTCCCAGCGAAGCCTTTAAAACTTTCTCAATAATTGGTGGCGAGCAGCGCCTGATGTTTCAGCTGGGATACCAGCGCATATTGGGTAATCATGAAAAAGCAAATCTGTTTGTAGAAGCAGGACTAAATCTTACCATGGCAAAGTTCGATAATAACAAGATTGCCATCAATAACTTAGTGATAGACCTTTTTACGTATTATAATCCAAATGGTCAGCAGACAATAGCCTTACAAAAACCGGTAACAGTAAACTTAGGCGCTTTTGCAGGCTTGGGTTTAAACATCACGATGAGCACAAAAACTACCTTACAGGTATTATACGCTCCGGTTTATGAGCGCCTGAAACTTGGATACGATACGGGGCTTCATCTGCAACATTCGGTTGCATTAAGGGCATACTATAATTTATAACATCATTCTTAATGCGCGTAGTTGGCAACATACCCCACCCTGATTTGCTTATCACTGTTTTTGCCATGAACGAAAAGTATGTGGTTAAAATGGAAGCAGGTCCTATGGAACAGACTTATAAAATCC
>CAMAVO010000203.1 GCA_945861685.1 Chitinophaga pinensis
GAGCGGAAGAAAGAATTCAGGGATTGGGAGCACTCTTTCGCACATCGGTATTCGTGCATTCACACATCCGAAAGCTTATCATTTGCGGGGTTAATAACTGAAAACAATAATTATATATTTGCGCCAAACTAATTTCTATTCATGAAAAAATTTCTGCTATTTATTTCCTCAGTTGCACTACTTGCAGCCTGCACCAATACAAAGAAGAACACTGCTATTTTGCCTTCTGAGAATGATGACAAAACTGTTCAGGAAGCATTTATAAACGCAAAACCGGGCGATACCATTCGCTTTGGCGAAGGTGTATTCAAATTCCGCAACACAGTTTCGTTAGAAGGCATTGACAGCGTAACCATCATAGGTGCGGGAATGGATAAAACCATTTTCTCCTTTGCCGGTCAAACCGAAGGAGCGCAAGGTGTTTATGCAAAAGCCAACAACTTTACTATTCAGGATATTGGTATTGAAGACGCAAAAGGCGATGGAATAAAAGTACAGGCGAGCGAGAATGTAATTATTCGCAGAATTCGTACCGAGTGGACCGGTGAGCCGGACAGCACCAACGGAGCTTATGGTTTATATCCCGTTCAGTGCAAAAACATATTGATGGAAGAATGCGTTTCCATTGGCGCATCGGATGCAGGAATTTACCTCGGACAAAGTGAAAACGGAATTGTGCGCAGAAACCGTGTAGAGAAAAATGTTGCCGGCATTGAGATTGAAAACACCAAATACGCTGATGTGTATGAAAACAAAGCCATCAACAACACAGGTGGAATCATGATTTTTGACCTACCTGATCTTCCAAAGAAAAACGGAACAATGGTTCGTGTTTTTAACAATGAAATCATAGGTAACAACCACTACAATTTTTCGGCAATGGGTATTTCTGTTTCCATGGTTCCTTCAGGTACAGGCTTGTTATTTATGGCTTGCCAGAATGTAGAAGCCTTTGGAAATATTGTTAAAGACAACAACACAGTAGCTCTTTCTATCTTAAGTCTTAATACCATGGGCAGACAAACTAAGGACTCATTGTTTGACAAATTTCCATCTTCCATTTATGTGCACGACAATGTGATTGAGCGCAGCAAAAGCGTTCCCGACACCTCACGCCAATTCGGAAAAATGATGTATCAATTATTTGGCAATGATTTGCCTTTAGCAATAAGTGACGGAGATTTTAATCCCGCTTACCTTGAGAATGGAAAATTGAAATCAGGAAAAGAAATTTGTGTAAAAAACAATGGCAACCTTGCTTTCTTTAACCTTGCTACTAAAACTTCAGGAATGCCTTTATTTGATTGTGAGGGAGCAATGCTACCAGCTCTAAATCTTTACCCTGAAAAAGTAAATTGAATTTAAATTTTGCGACTTGGCGTCTTTGCGGTAAAACAATCAGACAGACGCAGTGATAATAGCCTTCATTGTAAAAAATGAAAGCTCATCATTAATCTTTTCAAACTCTGCTTGTACTTTATTGCCTGATTTGCGGAGAATGTCAATCAGTCCCAAACCTGCACCACCTTTAGGCGAAAAGCCGGTGTTTACCATGGTGTCTTTGTAAATTTCTTTTAAGCCCATTCTGTCGAGTTTGTTCAACACATCAATCTTTTCCTTTAGCCAAGCTGCATTATCATTATGTATCAGGTTTCCTGTGGTAATAAAAAAATGATTATCGCTTTTTCCCAACACCACAACAGAAGGTCGTTTCAAACTTTCTGCAGCAGAAATTTCGGTATGATGGCTTATGTTTTGAAGGCACTCAACAAGAACATTAAATACTTTGCGCTTTACTCTTTTGTCGGCACCGGAAATGTTTAATCGTATCTCTGTAATAGATAAAATACTCTCAGAAGTCTTTGCATTTACGGCATCCTGATAAACAAAAAGCAACTCGTGATCGGTCATTACCTGACTTATTTCAGCAATCTCTTTTGTAAGTGCTTTTGATTTTTTCACAGGAACATCAAGAATTTCAGGCATATAATTAATTACAAAATTGAGCCCCTTATAAGTAAAAATGAAGATAAGGTTTCATTACATCTAAATTCAGGCCTTTGAAATAAAGTTCTGTGTTTTTAACAATCAGCAATACTTTTCAACTGTCATAATAATTTTAATCTACATTAAATTTGACTTATTCTAATTAGTTCATACCTTTAGCCAACTCAAGCACCAAGTCAAACTATTTCTGCCTACAACATTATCTACATGGTAAAACGTTTATCCTTACTTCTCTGCTCCTTCACTTTTATATTTATTTCATTTACACAGCAAGCCAGATCACAATGCAATAATGCCGGATTTGAAAGCGGCAATTTCAATGGCTGGACCGGAACCTGGGAAGATACAGATAGCGAATGTCATGGAGGCTTACTTTTTGGATTATGTATTGGTGCCACCGGGCCCAATCCTTTTCACTATAATGGTTTAAATCAAGGAGCCAATAATCAGGCAGCTAATGCACTTCCTGAAAACAATCATTTTATTATGACCGGGGGAAATGACCCTATTGCAGGGGCAGGTATTCCTGTAGTTTTTCCGGGAGGAGGAAGTTATTCCATGCGCTTGGGAAATGCTATTGCAGAAGATGGTGGTGAATCAATCAGCTATTCTTTTGTTGTAACACCCACCAACTGCAATTTCACTTATCACTACGCTGTGGTTATTAACGATGGCGGGCATCCGGCCAGCGAATCACCTTTTTTTCAGATACGAATGACTGATGGAAATGGCAATCCAATTGATTGTGCTACCTATGACGTAGATGCTACCACCGCCCCTACTATTGGTGGGTTCGTTACTTTACCAGGCGATGTTTTCTATAAACCCTGGACATCCGTTTTTATTCCGTTAAATAATTACATGGGTCAAAACGTAACCATTCAATTCATTACCCGCGATTGTTTTGCCAGTGGCGGAAGCCATTATGCTTATGCTTACCTTGATGCTACTTGCGGCCCACTTGAAATTATTTCTTCCTCACCAACAGTATGCGGTGGACAAGATGTTGCCTTAAGTGCGCCTATCGGTGCTGCCACCTATTCATGGACTGGTCCAGGTCTTACACCTCCAACAAATACACAACAAGCAACCATTACACTTGCAGGAGCTTATACCGTAACCATGACAACTTTCGGGAATGTGCCTTGCACATTTTCACTGGATACCATTATTCCGGGAAGCCCCGGAAATCCTATAGCTAACTTTACTGCTACATCAGCGTGCGCAGGCGACCCGATACAATTTACAGATGCCTCAACTCCTGCAGGCTCTATCACGCAATGGTGGTGGGATTTTGATGGGGATAATAACCCTGATGCAACAACCCAAAATCCTTCATTTGCATTTGGCTCAACAGGAACGTATCCTGTGCGTTTGCTAATTTCATGGCCTCCTTGTTTAGATGACACAATTATTAACGTTACGGTAATTTCAAATCCAACTTCAACATTTACAGTAACAACACCTGTTTGTGCAGGAATATCTTCTACTATAACTTATACAGGAAATGCTCCACCAAACGCAACTTACACATGGGACTTTGATGGCGGAACAATTGTTTCCGGAAGCGGGCAAGGTCCTTATCAAATCAGTTGGTTAACTGGCGGCACAAAAGATATTACACTTACAGTTACAGTCGGTTCATGTTCATCACCGCTGACAACACAACAGGTTGTGGTCAATCCTTTCCCTCCTGTAACCGTTAGTCCGGATATAGATATTTGTGTTGGACAGAATACCACTTTAACAGCAGCAAATGCTACTACTTATGCATGGTCGCCAGCTACCGGCTTAAGCGCTGTTACAGGTGCAACGGTTACTGCAACTCCGGCTGTAACTACAACTTACACCGTTACAGGAACATCAGCAGGTTGCAATGGAACAGCATCGGTTACAGTTACAGTAAATGCATATCCAAATGTTACTGTTGCTCCTCTTACAACTACTGTTTGCGCTGGTGTTACAACAACACTCACAGCAGCAGGAGCATCCGCATATACATGGTCGCCAGCAACCGGCTTAAGCGCAACAACAGGAGCAAGTGTTGATGCAACTCCACTTGTTACCACTACCTATGCAGTAACCGGAGATAACAACGGATGTACAGCAACAGCAACAGCTGATATTAACATTGACCCCACTCCTACTCTTGTTCTTAGCCCTGATGTAACAATTTGTGAGGGCGAAACAACTACATTAACTGCAGGCGGAACAGGCGCAAATTCATACTCATGGTCGCCCGGAACCGGATTAAGTGCAACAACAGGAACAAGCGTTGATGCAACCCCCGCTGCAACCATTACCTATACTGTAACGGCTATAGGAAACGTTTGCAACTTTACAGGAACAATTGATGTAACGGTAAATCCATACCCGGTTATAAATGTTTTACCGGCAAGTGCTTCAATTTGTGAAGGAGAGACACAAACATTTACGGCAAGCGGAGCAAATATCTATACTTGGTCTCCTGCAACAGGCTTGAGTGCAACGACAGGAGCAAGTGTTGATGCTAGTCCGGCAGCTACTACAACCTACGAAATTATAGGCTCAAATGCTGGTTGCAATGACACTATTGATGTAACAATTACAGTAAATCCTGTTCCTGTTACAACTGTTAGTTCTGATGTTACTATTTGCAGTGGCACTTCAACGCCATTAGTTGCAGGTGGAGCAACAACTTATATCTGGTCGCCAACTACCGATTTAAGTTCGGGAACAAACCCTAATGTTACTGCAGATCCTAATACAACGATAACCTATACAGTAACAGGAACAAGTAACAACTGTTCTTCTTCCGCTGATGTAACAGTTACAGTAAATCCTACGCCTACCATAGGAATTCTTCCACTCACTTATTCTTATTGTGAAGGTGGTTCTATTGATCTTGAAGCCTACGGGGCTAATACCTATATATGGACACCAGCAACAGGTTTAAGTGCAACAACGGGAAGCAACGTAACAGCAAATCCAATTATTACTACTACGTATACCATAACCGGAACTTCTTTGGGATGCACAGATGATGAATCAATTACTGTAACAGTTTATCCAAATCCTGTTGTTGCTTTTTCGGCAAGTGATACGGTAGGCTGTCAAC
>CAMAVO010000204.1 GCA_945861685.1 Chitinophaga pinensis
CAATAAATAAAAAAAACAGGCGTTACTAATAATAGATGCTTCGACAAGCTCAGCATGACAACAACCGAAAAAAATAATTTAAATGGAACACAATAATAAAATAAAAGCTGCGTTAATAAGATATACAGGCATCAGATTATTGAACATAAAAAAGAAGAAGAAATATTTTTTGCACTGCACAATAAATAAATAATACCAACGTTAATACTATTAAAGATGGGAGCAACTGCCCCCACTAAAAGAAAACTAAAACAATAAATAAACAAAACAGTAACTAAAAATCAATTACTATGAGCACACCAGTTTTTTCATTCACCGAAAACCCGTTTGATAACGGAACAAAAACCAGCAAAAAGAAAATGAACATTATAGCCGGAGACCATGTAAGCAAATTACATTCTCAAATGGCTAACCCGCTTATCGCGGTGCTGTATGCCTTCTTCGATCCCATCCGGCAAAACTTCCTCAATAAATATTCGCAGTGGTTATCTGTATCTGCTTCTTATCACGGAGCTACTTTGTTGGTAGAACAGCTTATAGCCGAGTTGAGCGGAGATAAAATTGACGATTTTGAAGTACGTGTAAGAGTTGTTTATAAAAAAGGAACACCAGAATATGGCGCCTTGTTTCCTAACTTCCGAACTCCTTTTCAGTCGGGCGGATATGATGAAAGAATAGCCAAGCTGAAAGCATTGGGCGAAGGCATGGATGGTGACCCTGCGCTTGCACTCATTAAAGCAGATGTGGATGCTTTTTACTTACTTATTTTTAATGCCCGCGATGCGCAGCAGGACCTGGAAGGATCAAAACAATTTGTTTCAGATGAGCTGGAACTGCTGAGAATAGTTACTGCACAGGCAATGTATTATACACTGGGCGGATTG
This sequence comes from Chitinophaga pinensis, assembly GCA_945861685.1. GTDB lineage: Bacteria > Bacteroidota > Bacteroidia > SXHM01 > SXHM01 > SXHM01. Next base: position 885 of record CAMAVO010000204.1, read on the forward strand.
ATGCAGGTGTTCAGCGTAAATACATTTCAGATTACCATGTTCTATGACCTTGAAACCCTGCGCGGCCATATAACAGATACCATTGACCTGATCTTTGACGGTCCTGCAAATAGCAACACCATTGTAAACGTGCTTGGCCCTGATGTATTACAATATCTTGCCGGTGTTACGCTGCGCATAAAAAATACAACAGCTGGTCCTGCTATTGGCGGCTTGTTCTTCTACGCTGCTGATAATGCTACTGACGGCTGGACAGGTCTTGGTCAGCAACTGAACCCCGGACAGGAGGCTATCATCACACTCACTGCTGCACAGTTCCGCGCATTCTTTAATGTGCAGAACCAGGGTCCTAATCTGCAGACCTATGAAGTGGAGATTATTTTGCCTGAGTAATAACACTTCGACAGGCTCAGTGTGACTACGGTGTAGGGGTCATCCTGAGCTTGTCGAAGGAGTGTGATGGTAAATAAATGAGTATTGATATACTGTTGTCTGCTAAACAACAGCGCTAAGGGCGGCCCCTAAAAAAACTAAACCCGGGTTGCACTTACAAAAAGCCCCTTAGCTCTACAACGGTAGAGCGGGGGGTTTTCTTTTTTCGTCATTGCGAGGGTTTTTCACCCGAAGCAATCTCATAATTAAATACTGCACATTATTTTGAGATTGCTTCGCTATCGCTCGCAATGACGGGATTCACAAAATACATCTCTACCTCACCCTTTCCTTTCGCCTTTATTTTTCCGCGCGTTGTGCAGTTGAATTTCTTTTTCACCAGTTCATACGTAGCACCTGAGATATTAATCTTGCCTGGCTCACCGCTGCTTTCCATGCGTGATGCGGTGTTAACGGTGTCGCCCCAGATATCGTAAGCAAACTTTTTAGTACCTACCACTCCTGCAACCACAGGTCCGGTATGAATTCCTATGCGCACATCAAAGAAGTGCTGCTTCTTTTTCTGGCGTTCTTTTTTCAGCTTGTTCAAAAAGTCAAGCATTTCAAGTGCTGCCATAACAACGTCCACAGCATTGGTTTTATTGGGTGTAGGCAAACCTCCGGCACACATGTAACTGTCGCCAATGGTTTTTATTTTCTCCACATTATACTTTGGCAATATGCGGTCGAATGCTCCGAAAATCATATCCAGTTCGCTTACCAGTTCTTCGGCTGATAATTTTTCGGCCTGCTCGGTAAAGCCTTTAAAATCGGTAAACAGCACTGATACCTGTTTGTATTTGCGCGGAGCAACGCGTGCATTTTTCTTCAACTCATCTGCTACCTCAGCGGGAAGAATATTCAGCAGCAACTCATCTGACTTGCGTTTTTCTTCGGCAATTACTTTGCTCTGTTTCTGAATTTTATCGTTCTTCTTTTTCAACTCTACATTTCGCAGCTTGAAAATTTCTGCTTCTCTGCGGCTCTTTTCTGTTTCATATCCTGTTACCAGTTCATTCAGGCGGTTGCGCGCTTCCTGACTGAACAACTCATCGTGCAACTGAAAAAATTTCAAATGGTTTTTATAGGCTTCTTCATAGTTGCCCATGTTTGCATAGCTTTCTGAAATCTCTTTATATATATCCCGTTCAACCGGTTTGGCATTTGCGCTTTTAATTAAATCCAAAGCAATTTTCTGATACTTAACAGCATTTTTCTGGTCGCCTTTTGCGCGATAAAGATTTCCGATATTACTGTAAGAAGAAGCAATGCCTTTGGTATCGCCTATCCCTTCTTTCAGCATTACTGATTTCATAAAGTATTTCAGTGCATCATCATAGTTCCCTTTTTTCTCATACACCAGACCAATGTTGTTGGTAATAAGAGAAAGGTTTTTCTTGTCTCCTATTTCTTCGGCAATTGACAATGCCCTTAAATTATAGTCAAGTGCATTTTCGTTATTTCCGGTCTGGCGATAGGTATTTGCAATATTGCCAAGTACGCTGATTACATTTATCTTTTCACCAAGCGCTTCATTAATTAGTAATGATTTTTGAAAGTAGGACAATGCTGTACTAAAATCATCTTGGATCTTAAACAATACACCTATGTTGTTATAAGTAGATGCAACTCCTCTCTTTTCTTTAATGTTTTCAAATATGTCAAGTGCTTCAAGATGATTTTTAAGTGATTTATCTAATTCTCCCTTGCTTCTGAAAACTCCACCCATTGCATTGAACGATTCTGCCTTTTGTTTTTTAAGGTCAAGTTCAGAATAAATTTCTGCAGCTTTAATGAAATTTTCAAGGGAAGAACTTAAATCGCTTTGATTAAAATGTGCAATACCGAGCTGATAATGACATTCTGCTATCCCTTTTTTATACCCTGACACGGCAGCCTTTGTTAAAGCCTGAGTAAACAAAGAAATGCTTTCAGCAACATTATCCTGCCTGATTTTTATTGCCCGTTTTATAATGTTGTCTGTATCTTCATTTACTTTTTGAAGAACCGGTTTCTGGTATGCTTTTTTCTTTGTCATAGATATTAAGAACAAATTGTACTTAATGTCGCTTTCGTTTTACTTTTGCTGCGCATTAAACCAATGCATTTTATCAAAGTCAAAAGTATCAAAATCAAAAAACATTTTACCATGAATAAGCTATTTCATACAACAGCCCTGCTATTAGGCCTTACTACGCTGATTGTTTCGTGCAATAACGATGATGAAGGTGATGACCTGAATGCCGTTTACAACAATGCTGCTTCGCAAACAGCCTATAACGATGTGGCCAGCATTGGTGACGAATCAGTGGTGGATGACAATCTTACCTCATTTAAAATGGAGGACATGGAAAAAATTTCTTCGCCCTGCGCAACCATAATTAAAGGAGATACCAATGACATGCCTAATGTAACCACCATTGATTTTGGCAACACCAATTGCCTGTGCAACGATGGCAAAAATCGAAGAGGTAAAATTGTGATGAACCACCCACCTCCTTCTTTAGCCAGAGATTCGGGAGCGCTTTTTCATCATGAGTTTGTTGACTTTTATGTAAACGATAATAAGGTGCTGGGCTATATTAATGTTACCAATTTCGGGTTAAGCCCTGATGGTTTCCATCATTTTAAATGGGATATTGTTGGTGGTCTTGAATTAGCCGATGGTGCAGGAACCACTTCCTGGGAGAGCCATCAGGTAATTGCTTACCTCGCAGGTTTTAATACCCCCAATACCCGTCTGGATGACAAAATTGGCATCAACGGTGGAAGCAGCGGAACCTCACAAACGGGAGAAACCTTTACAGCTCAAATCGATTCATTAAATCCATTGAGGCGAAGTTTTTCAATAGGCTGCCGCAAACACTTTTTTGCGGGAACGGCTTTTATTACTCCTCAGGGCAAACCGATGCGCACCATTAATTATGGTGAAGCTAACCCCGAAATATGCGATGATGTGGCTACCGTTACAGTAAACGGAAATACCTATACCATTAGCCTGGATAATACACACGAGTAGAACAAGCGAGGTTTTGTTTAAAAAAAACCCGACCTGTTGCAGGCCGGGGTTTTTTTTGCTGTTCAAATCTGTTTTATGTTTCTTCCACAAACCCCTTCCATCTTTTCATGTAATTGATAAAAACGGGGCCCAGGTCTTGTTCCTGAAGATGCTGAACAGTGTAAGGCTGCGGAGCAGGCTGCACCGAGAAATCTTTTACCAGCGAGGGCCAGTTGGCATGGGCTATGGCTGCCTTGCCTATGGCTACTATATCGGCACCCAGTTCAATGGCTTTTTCGGCATCGCTGCGGCTCCGGATAATACCGGCTACAATAATGGGTGTATGGGGCAGCACCTCCCGGAAATACGTGATAAGGGCTTTATCTCCATCAGCATATTTATCGGGTTTTTTAAAAGCATCCCATGGCGAGAGGTGGATGAAAGCGGCACCATCCGCAGCCAGCCATTGAGCCACCTGAAGGCTTTCGTCAAAATCAATTCCTTTAAAGGTGTATTTATCTTCGGGCGAAAGACGCACGCCTACCAGAAAGTTTTTGGAGGTAACGGCATTTATCTTTTGCAGTATGGTGCGCAGCAGGCGGCTTCGGTTTTCAAGCGAACCACCCCACTCATCGCTGCGCATGTTGGTAGCCGTGCTTAAAAACTGATGCAGCAGGTAGCCGTGGGCTCCGTGCAGTTCTACTCCGTCAAAGCCTGCCTGTTCAGCCCTTTTAGCGGCTGATACAAAATCGGCTATCGCACGGTTAATGTCATCGGTTGTTGCT
>CAMAVO010000205.1 GCA_945861685.1 Chitinophaga pinensis
ATACTTATCGTAAGCCAATGCCATTACGCTAAAACTCTGAAGCCTGCGCGCAAATGCAGTTCCCATGTTTCCGTAACCTATTATTCCAACGGTTTTAAACATCAATTCGCTTCCTCGGTTTTCTTCGCGCAACCATTTTCCCTGACGTACTTCTCTGTCGGCCCTGTTCAGATTATTCATCAATGAAAGTAACATTCCCAACGCATGTTCGCCCACCGCATCACGATTGCCTTCGGGGGCATTGATGCATTTTATTTTTTTCTTCTTCGCATATTCCGAGTCAATGTTTTCCATTCCTGCTCCGGCACGTGCAATAAATTTGAGCTTTGTTGCTTTATCAATAAGTGCAGCATCAATTTTTATACGACTACGGATAACTATTCCATCATAATCGCCAATCTTTTTTTCTATTTCTTCTTTGCTGCTTTTTTCATCCAGTTCACAATGACAGCCCATTCTTTTAAGTTCATCTTTTAAAGCAGGATGAACACTATCAAGAAAAAGAATATTTTTATTCAGCACAATCATTGTTGGTCAAATCTTATTGATTTTGAGAGGGTAAAAGTAAATTTTTATTCATTGGAAACGAATTGGAATAGTTGATACTTTTGCCACGGCAATAACAAAACAAAAAATGGAATACAGAATAGAAAAAGATACCATGGGCGAGGTAAAAGTACCTGCCGATAAATATTGGGGCGCACAAACCGAACGCTCTCGCAACAATTTTAAAATTGGTCCGGAAGCAAGTATGCCGCGCGAAATTATTTACGCTTTTGCATACCTGAAAAAGGCTGCAGCAATGGCAAATTCAGAGTTGGGAGTTTTGTCGGCCGACAAAAAAGATATGATTGCAAACGTGTGTGACGAAATTCTTGCGGGTAAATTAGACGGTGAATTTCCATTAGTAATCTGGCAAACAGGTAGCGGAACACAAAGCAACATGAACGTGAATGAAGTGGTTGCATATCGCGCTCATGTAATTTCCGGAGGAAAACTTTCTGATGAGAAAAAAATTCTGCACCCGAATGATGATGTGAATAAATCACAATCTTCAAACGATACATTTCCGACTGCGATGCACATTGCAGCTTACAAGCAAGTTGTGGAAATCACCATTCCCGGAATGAAAAAACTGCGCGACACACTGGCTGCAAAATCAAATGACTTTAAAGACATTGTGAAAGTTGGTCGCACGCATTTTATGGATGCAACACCGCTTACACTTGGACAGGAAATTTCCGGATACGTGCAACAGATTGATAACAGCATTCGCGCACTGAACAATGCATTGGAAGCAGTAAAAGAACTTGCTCTTGGCGGCACAGCAGTAGGAACAGGATTAAATGCACCTAAAGGTTATGATGTGTTGGTTGCGAAAAAAATTGCTGAATTAACAGGGCTTCCGTTTATAACTGCACCTAATAAATTTGAAGCACTGGCAGCACATGATGCAATGGTTGAGCTATCAGGCGCACTGAAACGCTCGGCAGTTTCATTGATGAAAATCGCAAACGATATTCGTATGTTAAGTTCAGGTCCGCGTTCCGGAATTGGTGAAATTATTATTCCCGACAACGAACCCGGTTCTTCTATTATGCCCGGAAAAGTGAACCCTACACAACCTGAAGCGCTGAGCATGGTTTGCGCACAGGTGATGGGAAATGATGTTGCTGTTTCAATTGGTGGCGCAACAGGACATTTTGAACTGAATGTTTTTAAGCCCGTGATTGCTGCTAACGTTTTGCAATCAGCACGCTTGATTGGTGATGCATGCATTTCGTTTAATGATAAATGCGCAATCGGATTAGAGCCAAATCTGGAGTTGATAAAAGAACATCTTGAAAAAAGTCTGATGCTGGTTACTGCATTAAACCCGCATATCGGTTACGAGAACGCGGCAAAAATTGCGAAGAAAGCGCACAAAGAACACAAAACACTTCGTCAGGTTGCAATTGAGTTGGGCTTAGTTACCAACGAGCAATTTGATCTTTGGGTTGACCCGAAGAAGATGGTGTAATTTCTACGTCATTGCGAGCGATAGCGAAGCAATCTCATTTTTGAAAAAAAGATTGCTTCAGTCGTTCCTCCTTCGCAATGACGAGAACTACGCTCCGATATAACTTCCTCCGCAAACGCGCAATGTTTGTCCGTTAACCACTGCCGCACCCGGTGAGGAAAGAAATGTAATCATATCAGCAACATCTTCGGCTAAACCTCCTTGGTTTAAGTTGCTCAATCTGCGTCCGCCCATTTTGGTGAACAAAGGCATTTTAGCAGTCATTTTGGTTTCTATAAAACCGGGAGCAACTGCATTTGCAGTAATGTTGTTTGCAGCAAGTTCTTCTGCCAATGCTTTTACATAACCTATAATTCCCGCTTTGGTGGCGGAATAATTTGTTTGTCCGAAATTGCCTGAAAAACCGGAAATAGAAGAAAGACAAACAATGCATCCGTTGTTGCGAATGGTTCCTGATTTCAGCAACAGATTATTGGTTCTGATGAGCGCTTGCAGATTTACATTCAACACCATGTCCCAATATTTTTCGTCCATTTTAGCAATGGTTTTATCGCGGGTAATTCCGGCATTGTGAATGACAATGTCAACTCCGTTATATTCCTTTTTCAAGTAATCATTGATGATAGTTGCAGACTCTTCTTTGCTCATATCAGCAGCAAGAAATTTTCCGTTGATGGAGTCGGCAACTTTTTTTCCTGCCTCTGAATCTTCCGGTCTGTCGAGCACAATAACGGTTGCGCCTTCAGCAGCAAGTTTGCGTGCAGTGGCTTCACCAATGCCACGCGCAGCGCCTGTTACCAATGCAATTTTTCCGGATAAAGAATTTTCCAGCGGAACAATCTGCGGAACATTTCCGGTCGAATTGATTCTGAAAACCTGTGCCGTTACAAATGCAGATGCTTCCGAAAAAAGAAAGTGTAAAACAGGTAAGAGTTGTTTTTCTGTTACGCTTTTTGTTTCTAAACGAACGAGATTAACCGTTGCTCCTTTTCTTCCGACTTCCTTTGCAACTGAGCGTGAAAATCCTTCTATAGCTTGCTGTGCAGAAACATTTTCTGCGCTTCCTGAAGGATTGAGACTGATTATAACAACGCGTGAATTATTAGCCAGCTTTCCTGCATTGGCATGAAAAAAATCATAGAGCGATTTCAGTTGTGCAATGGTTTCAATTCCTGTTGCATCAAACAACAAAACATCTGCCCTGTCTTCGGCAGGAAGAGAATTGATTAAAGCATGTCCGCCTAATTCATCATAAATATTACTGATAACAGAGGCATTGATACCTCCCGTTGCCGTAACTACTTTTTTACCGGCAAGTATTTGTTTCTTCCAACCTCCTTTTAAACGTTTCAGTCGCGGAGGAACTGTAATTCCAAGTACGCTGAAAATTGATTTCCATCCGGGTTTATGTCCGTATTCAAGTATAAAGTCTGCCATGATTTTGTTTTTTGTGTTGCGCCAAAAGTAAACCTTTCCCGCTTTGAGTTGTTGTTCCATAATGAAGTTTCAATTCTTTATATCTTTGAACCCTTCTAAACAAAATCAATAAACTAAAAACATAAAAATATCATGGCATTCGAATTACCAAAACTTCCTTACGAATACGCTGCGCTGGAACCGCACATTGATGCACGCACGATGGAAATCCATCACAGCAAACATCACAATGCTTACGTTACTAATCTGAACAAAGCTATTGAAGGCACTCCATTGGCTTCACAAAGCATTGAAGAAATACTGAAAGGTGTTTCAAAATCATCGACTGCGGTACGAAACAACGGTGGCGGACATTTTAACCACAGTCTTTTCTGGAAAGTGATGAAACCGGGAGGTGGCGGATTACCAACAGGTGATTTAGCTGCAGCTATCAACCGCGACTTCGGTTCGTTTGATACATTTAAAGAACAATTTAATAATGCAGGTGCAACACGTTTCGGTTCAGGCTGGGCATGGTTACTTGTGCATGACGGTAAATTAGTTGTTACTTCTTCACCCAATCAGGATAATCCTTTGATGGATGTTGCCGAAGTAAAAGGAACTCCAATTCTTGGTCTGGATGTTTGGGAACATGCGTATTACCTGCACTACCAAAACCGCAGACCTGATTACACTGGCGCTTTTTGGAATGTAGTTAACTGGGATGAAGTTGCTGCGAATTTGAAGAAAGCGTAAGCAGACTGCGACTTCGCCCAGGGTGACAATTAATGTCAAACATTTTTCAACGGGTTGTTTACCTGCTGAGGGTAAAAGAAAAAGAGGAAGTGGTTTTTTGGGAGAAGCTTATGGTGGAGTAATTTTTTCTGCCTTTTTTCAGCCTGCTATGATACGACCGGATATCCGCTGGTCACCTTTCACACCTGCTACGATACCAGCTAATATCTGATTGTCACCTTTCAGACTTGCTATAGTACGGCCAAATATCCGCTGGTCACCTTTCATATCTGCTATTGTACGTCCAAATATTCAATTGTCACCTTTTAGACCTGCTATGGTACGGCAGGATATTACATTGTCAATTTTCGCACCTACAAGGTGACAACCGAATATTTCGGTGTCACAAAGCAGGTTCATAATTGACATCTTTTGAATAGGAAGAAAGCAATTGCGAAAGCAGCGGGTCACTTTTATAAACAAAAGCTTCACCCATAATCATAATGGTTTTTAATCTTCCCAACAGAATAGAGCGGTAAAACCTGTCGGAAGTAATGCCGTTTTTTTGTGCCAGTGTGCTTACCCGTAATAAATCATTCGGGTTAATTCCAGCCGTATTTACCGTTAGGTGTTGTGGCTTAAAATCTCGGGGAAGCCTTTTTACGGGTGGCGAAGTAAGCGTATCAATAAGGGTAAGCCCGTCAATTATTGTAAAGGCAATGCGTTTTTCACGCACCTGCTTTTGCACACCCCGCACATTAATGCCGCAAAGTTTTGCATAGGTGGCATAATCCACCAGATTTGGGATAAAAGTTATGCCGATACTATATTCCATAGTTGAATTTTCCCGTAAAAATAAAAAATTAT
>CAMAVO010000206.1 GCA_945861685.1 Chitinophaga pinensis
CTATTCCTATTATGAGCATATAAAAAAATTTGCGCAAGATAGTAAAAGTGTTTGGGGGCTCGTTAAGCAACAAACAAGGTATTAAATCATTTCACAGAGGAAGAAGGAGGTTGACACAGAGGGGCACAGAGATAAAGCAAACACAAAACATTCAGCCCAGCATGCTTTGATTAATATCTGGCTTTGCTCCTCTTATTCCAGCAGAAAAACTTCGCGTTTGCCGCCCTCTACAAGGTCGGTATATCCTTTCATGATTTCCTGCAATTCGGGTGTTGCTGTTGAACTGCGTAAGTCTGAAAAATAGGCACCCATATCTTGCACTTCATATTCCATTACTACGGTCCAGTAGGTGCTTACAGCATCGGTCATTATCCTGTAGTTTTTACCGCCTTCTGTTTTTTCGAAATGAGGAATGGCTTGCTTGAATTTTTTTACAAGCTCTTTTGCTTTGCCGGGCTTGGCATTAAATAATTCACGGATTAGATACATGGTGTTTTTGTTTAAGAGGTTAAACAAAAATAAAAATTATTTTAATATGCAATGCAGGTGCATTGAATAGTATGCCTAAGAGGATATAAGTTGCATTGGCAGGCAGGATGCCTTGTTAATTTAAGCATAGCGGGTCTCTACGCTTAACTCATCCTACGCTCAACCGGTAAGTTTTTGTTGATGTCATTGGAGAAAACAACACAGATGTAACATTATTGCTGCTGGTATTTTGCTAATTTTCATTTGCTCACAATCAGTTTAAAATTCTTTGATTGCGATGCAGTTTGGATTCTTACAAGATACACACCATTCAAAAGGTGTTGCCCAGCCAACGTATTCACAGCATTGCTTTGCAGTGTCAATTCATTCACCAAGGCACCTTTCGAATCGTAAATCATACATTGTAAGACCCCTGTTTCTTCTATACCTCTGGTATCAATATTTAAACCGCCTGACGTTGGATTTGGATAAATAGAAATGCTCAAAGGACTAACTACTTCTGAAACCGAAGTGGTAGAACCGTAATAAGGTGTTACGGATTCGCTGATCACTACAAAACCCGAATTAGGTCCTGTGTTACCATCAGCAGGATATACTTCGCCATAATAAGCAGTGCCTATCACAAATGGGAAAACCGGTTTTATACTCGTGTTGTAATGATCGGTTACCCAATCTAAGGTGGTGAAATAGGCATAAATGCCATTGGGGTAATCTCTTGTAATGCAAAACCTGCCATTGTGTTGATCTAAATCTCCCAGCCCCGGCACGTATTCATAATCTTCCATGTAGGCACCCAGCGGAGCAGCCACCGGGCTATCATCCAATGGGTCTAAACTGGTTGTATTCGTATCAATGGGTGGTCCATACTTCGAGGGTGGCAAAACAGTTCCATCCGGCAAAGAGGTTCGGTCTGTAATGTTCCTCAAACGATAACTGCTTTTCAATCTTTTGATTGCTGAGGTGGTATCTAAAGGGTTGGAATATCCATAACCACCATAAATTGGGTAGTTATCAAAAGCATAGCCTATTAAAGGTGAAACCTGCGTGCTGTCAGTAATATCATACAGGCAGGCAGGACTTACATGTGTGTGATATTCACCTGAACCATTCGGGTGGCCAATACACGAATCAAATGTTTCAGCTATTAAGTGCTCCCAAAACCATGCGTTTTGAAACCAGACGGATGAATCCTGATAGCTCTTGGCATCTTTGGGATTGTAGATGGAGCATCCGTTTGTCCATAACCCGATGTGTCCATATCCGGTTTTGGTTTCAGGACCAACATTAGGAGTAGGATTTAATCGAAAACGAAATTGATAATTCATGGGCACGGCAAACCACGGGTTGTTTGGCCAATCATACGCTATCGGAATCCAGGAAGGAATATCTTCTGTTTTTACATAAACATAGGTGGACGAATAGTTCACTTGCTGAACGTTTGTAACCGCATCGGCAAAACCGGTGTCTGTGGTGTTTATGTGCCAGCTGGTAATAAGTGGAGATAGTTGTGAAAATGCTGCTTGAGAGATCAGAAAATTCCAAACTAAAAACAGAAGTGTTTTTCTCATGGTATGTAGATTAAAATTTAATACTCCATTGACCAACCACTTTCAGAATGGTTTAATCAGGGTTAAAAAAAGTATACAGCTGAAAATGTCTAAAGCCATGTTGCCGGCTTTGCGTGTGACTATCAATTAATAAAAGAAAACACAAAAACATTTGCCGCTTAGCCGCACGCGTTGAACATTAAGCCGGGCGGGAGGCGCGTATTAATCCAGCTTATGAACATTTGCAAGGTATTTATCTAACTCAGCACTTTTAAATGCTTTCATCTCCAGTTGATTTCCCTTTAACATAGCGTGTGTTATAAAGGTATTCATCTTATAATAGTTGAGTGACTTAATGTAGGTACCCAACGCCACCCCGTTTTTGGTAACGGCAAAAAATTTCCAGACACCGGGTGATACCTGTTCCAGATACTGAAACATATAAGCTATGTGATTATTCATAAACGTATGAAGCAAGGTTTTAGGATCGTTTATCTGAAGATTTAGCCGTTCGTTATAACGTTTAAAATAGTGTGATGTATAATACAGAAGGGCATCGCCTGTGGTAAAGGCTTCAATGGCAGTAAGGCCGCGGTCGCCATAATACCATACCAGGTAATTGGGCACACAACTTTTTTTATCTAAATCCCATTTGTATATCCATGTGTTTTTGTGCTTTGATAAATAATCAAACACCTTTATAATCCGTTTGCTGCGCAGGGGCTTATTTTCTTTTATGATATCCTGCATCACATAATTTGATTTGCGCACTACTATCTTAAAATCCTTGTCTATCTCTTTACGGATTTCGGCAAGGTTCATGGCGGGAACTAACATGGAAAAACTGTTTTAATTGTTTTGACATCTTAATCAGATAACGAAAATAATGAAAAATTATTTTGTTGGGGCTAAACTAAATAAAATACAGAAATGCAACAGGATGCCTTGTTAAAGCAAGCGTAGCTCCCGATTGCTATCGGGAGCTACGCTCAACTGTTACTGCCTGCGCTCAACGGGAACTATTTTTTTCTTCGGGCTGATTTATTTTTTTCAGGATAGGTTCTACCTCTTTTATTAGGTATAAAACCGGCTAACTTCTGGGCATTTTGCAAACTCCCGAAATAATGATAATAAGAGGCAAATGAATATTTGCCATGAGCCATTATATCTCTTAGACCGGGCGTTCTTTTAAGTTTTGACCCTATTCGCTTAAGCTCATTTAACAATACGTCATGGGTATAATGTTTGCCCTTTTTATCAGTATAACCCATTTTCAATAATTGTTTATGACAATATGATGTAGCCAGACCTTGTATTCCCAGTTTAACAAACATCACTGAATTAGGTATTGTTCCTGTTTTTTTGGCATAAACAAGTGCACGGGCAAGATGTTTTTTATAACCTAATTCCCTTAGGATCTTATGGTATCCGGGATATGATTTTTTAATAACTCTCGTTATCGTATATGGGTGAACACCAAATTTATCTGCTACCTCTTTAACCGGTTTACCGCTTAACACGATTTTGGTAATCTCTTTATCCCTTTTCTCCTTTGCTGTTATGTGAGGAGGTTTGTAAGAAGGGGGACGATTTGCCCTTATTGCAGTATAAACAACATCGGCACTCACATTATATTCAGCCATTACTTCTTCAAGGCTTATTCCGCGTTGTATCTTTTTAAAGATAGCCTTATTTCGCTCGGTATGTATTGCAAAACCCATTTTAATTATTTAACAATAATATAATTTGCTAAAATAAATAAAAAACAGAAATACAATTACGATTGCTATCGGAAGCCGCTTAGCCTAACGCATAGAACATTAAGCCGAGCGGGTGTAAATTCTTTTGATATCGGATTTTATTACAGGCTGATCATAATGAAGTGCGTTGCGTTTTGCTTTTTCAATCTTTATTTTTTGAATGTTACGTAGCTGCCATAAATCTTTAATTGCGGAATACCCCGCTACAAGTTCCAGAATGTAGTCTTCATTTCTGACTCTCTTAATCACATAACGAACAGCAGTGTATGTTAATGATTGATAAACCCAATCAGGGTTCTGTATAATATTTTCTGTTAAGGCAAGCATTTTTTTGGTGGGCTTACTTGTACCAAAAAGACCTACTGATCCAGCATTATTGAAGCAAACTGTTTTACCCAGGTAATCTGTTAATTCATAAGTTGTGAAGTTCGGCTTCTTCTTTCTTTTAGTTTTAACTTTTTCTGGTTTTTCTTTAAGGCTCATAGCTATTGCAGTTAATTACTACAAATATAAAAAGGATTGTATCCGAAGTTTTGAGGAGATAAATTCCACTTAATTTATCTGCCTTATAACATATCGCCTGAAAAGACATTACGCTCAGCGGGGTGGTGCTACGCACAACGAAACTCTAAGCTTAACTAAAGGCTACTTTCAACTGGGCGCAAGGTAAATACTTTATGCTACTTTTTTCATTACCCCGGTGCCATGCTTTTTTACAAGCGCTTTTTCCCATATACCCAATACCTTGACTGCATCAAGCACATCATTCATATTTATACAACGGACCGTAATGTTTTTGAAACGCAGATAATAAGCGCCAAATGGTACCGCTATCCCAAACTGCATATTAAGCCCGTAAAGATGAGCATCACTATAGAATTCATCTTTCCTGTAAACACGTATGGTATCAATATAGGTGCAGTTTTTTGCTATCAGCAATTCAAATTCTGCATCAAACATTCTAATGTGTTCGCTGGGTAGATTTTTTACTATCATACATAGTAGTTTAGTATTGTTTGTGCTAAATTAAACAAAAAGCAGAATTACAATCCCGATAGCTATCGGGACTGCAATGTTCAAAGCGGCATTACAAATGCCGCTTAGCCAAGATGCCGCTCATCTGGGAATTATTTTTCTGCTGGTCTATATGCATCCAAATGTCTGCCAGCTTTACTAATATTACTAAAAGATAAAACCATTGTAAA
>CAMAVO010000207.1 GCA_945861685.1 Chitinophaga pinensis
AATAAAAGGTGAAATAATTGAACATATTCCTGATAAGGCGGTAAAAATAAAACTAATAGATAGCCGTATTCTTACTTTTGAAATGGACGAAATAAAAGAAATTTCAAAAGAAGAATTGCCATATACCAATACTACTGAAGTAACTAATAGAAAGCCAAAAGCCAGTGAACACAAAGGGTATGGGTTTGCAGGCATTGTAAAAGTAGGGGTACTAGGAAGTTATGATAGCAGAAGTTTAGATGCTGGACATATCAGTATTGGTGGCGGTTATATTTTTGATAGAAATTTTACATTATTTTTATGTCTAGGCAGCAACGGCTACAATAGCAATCGCGGAATTTTTACTCTATTCCCTGCTTATCTATCATGTCGTTATATTATGACACCTGGTAAAATTGCTCCATTTATTCAATTTGGAGGTGGGGGAGCTTATATTTATTCAAATGTATCTTATAATTCAGAATCCATAAAATTTCCTTATGCAATTTATGGACAAACTGATGTTGGCGTTTCATTTTTATTATCTCGTGGTTTCATGCTCTCACTAAGTGTTGGCTATAATATTTATATCCCCGATGAAAAAAATCTTATACATATATTTCCTATTTCACTTGGTTTTCATTTTTAACATCACCCCATGCAGCACACCGCATTACATATCACCCCCATTAAGCATATAAAGCCCACTAAGGCACTATCTGCATTACCCCCCCCCCCCCCCAGAAAACCCCGTAAACAGGGTCTTGTAGGCGTTTTCTTTCACTTTTTATTTCATCATGTACTAACCTTACCTGTGCATGTACAATGTTTGTCCGTGCAGGGGCAAGGTTTGTTTTTCATTTCCGCACCTTGTTTATGCACCGGCAACATTTGCTTGTGCACGGGCAAGGTTTACTTTTCAAAACCAACGTTAGTCCGTGTAGGGGTAAACTTACCTGCTGCACGGGCAAGAGCTCCTGATAGAAACCGGACTTTGCTTATGCATGGGGCAAAGTTGCCCGTGCACAGGTAAAGGTTGCGCAAGCACACTATTTCAAAATTCAAACACATACTAAACACTAAAATGTAAAGAACATGGCAGCAAAAACAAAAAAAATCTATTTTCCCGGTCAGGTAGCAGAGGCAACACCCTTTGTTGACAATATTGATGAAAAGCTAAACATCGGAGGGCTGGGTGCTAAGTATGGCATCAATGCGGTGGATATGGCAAAGTCAGCGGATTTCAAAACCAATATACCCGTAAAAATTACGCAGGCCGAATCGGCTATGGCAACGGCACAGGCATTAAACAATAGCAAAGAAGAATTTATTTACGAGGCAAAATCGTTTTACAACGATATGGGTCACACCATGCAGAAACATATAAATTTTTCGGTAACGGATATGGAGGCATTGGGTTTTTTCAGGACCGAAACCCCGCCCGATCCTAATACGGCACAGCCCATAGTATCGGGTATTACGGTGTTAAGTGATCAGGTAATTATTGATTGGGTGCGCGGACGCTGGCAGGGTGTGGTTATTTACAGCAGCTATGATGGTGTTAGCTGGACAAAGCTGGACAAGGATTTTCGCTCGCCTTATGAGGATACCCGCAAAAACCAGGGTGGAGGACCTACTATGCCAACACCCGGCCCAACACCCGGGGCAAGTGGCCCCGAAACCCGCTGGTATAAACTACGCTACCTGCAAGGCGATGTTGAAATAGGCTTGGAATTAGTGGTAAAAACCATTGCCGATATTCATTAAAATCATTTTTCAGGAATCAGAAAGCCGCATCCTATAGGGTGCGGCTTTCTGATTCTTATGCGTTAGGGGCAAGCTTTACTTCGGCTTTACCGTCATACTGTCAATAGTAGTAGAGGTAGTAGTTTTGGTAACGGTCATGCTGTCAATAGTAGTTGCGCTGCCTGATTTTTTTTCGCCTCCGCACGATGCGATGATGAGGGTTGATACTAATGCTGCAAATAGGATTAAGTTTTTCATTGTTTAGTGGGTTTAGTTTAATATTGTCAGCAAACGTATTGTTTCTTTTACCACATCAATTCTTGCAGTTCAGTAAAATGCTAACAGCCGGTAGTTAGCACACAAGATCGTCCTTTTTTTTTAAACGGGATAGGGGGGCAGCAAAAAATCATTCTATATTCACATCCGAAAATCTATCCGCATGAAAAAAACGGCCACCCTTTTTCTATTTTCTATTCTCTATCTTCTATTTTCTATAGAAGCCCTCGCCCAGCAAACCCTGCGCGGCTCTGTTAAAGACCAGGAAAGCAAAGCCACCCTCATAGGTGCAAACATTGCCGTATATAAAGACACCCTATTAATAGGCGGCTCGGCAGCTGATGCAGACGGCTATTACAAAATTGAAAACATACCTTACGGCCGCTATACAGTTGTAGCCACTTACCTTGGCTATACTAAAGCAGCTTTTCAAAACATCATTGTCAATGCAGGAAAAGAAACCATACTTAACATAGAGTTGGAAGAATCGGTAGTGGAAATGAAAGAGATTTCCATTGCCGGAGCACGTAAAGGTGAAGTGCTGAACGAGATGGCTGTAGTAAGTGCCCGCGCCTTTTCGGTGGAAGAAAGCGACCGCTATGCAGGCTCCCGTGGCGACCCTGCCCGCATGGCCAGCAATTTTGCAGGCGTTAGTGGTGCCGATGATTCGCGCAACGATATTACCGTGCGCGGAAACTCGCCCTTTGGCGTTTTATATAGAATGGACGGAGTAAACATTCCTAATCCCAATCACTTTGCAGTGGCAGGCACAGCGGGCGGTCCCGTTGGAATTCTCAACAATAAAGTATTAGCCAATTCCGACTTCATGACCGGAGCTTTTCCTGCTGAATACGGCAACGCCATCTCAGCTGTGTTTGATATAAAGATGCGCAACGGTAACGACCAGAAGCATGAGTTTACCGCACAGCTTGGCCTCTTCGGTACTGAACTTACAGCTGAAGGTCCCATCTCTAAAAAGAGCCACGCATCGTATCTGGTAAACTACCGTTACTCAACCATTGTACTCTTCTCGGCAATAGGCATTGACTTAGGCACCGATGCAAAACCATACTATCAGGATGGCTCTTTTAAATTCAATTTCCCAACCAAGAAGGCAGGAACATTCTCGCTCTTCGGCATGGGCGGTATAAGCAAGATTGACATCCTCACCTCTCCCGACAAAACAGCCGAAAACCGCGAGCTTTATGGTGATGCCGATAAAGACGAATACTTCCGCTCGGGCATGGGTGTGGCGGGAATGAACTGGCTCTTGCCCCTGGATGATAAATCATACCTGCGCGCCACGCTGGCCGTAACAGGCGACTACACCAAAAACCACCGCGATATTGTTTACCGCCACAAAGAAACTGCAGACTCTATTTTTGTTGTTGACTCACTTGTTCCCGAATTGCAATACAACTTTACTACTACTAAATATTCGGCAAATCTGTTTTACAACCGCAAGTTCAATGCGCAGCATACGCTGCGTGCCGGCATCTTCACCGATATGCTTCAGTTCAATTATCAGGACAGCTCACTCATAAGAAATGAATACCGCTTTGAACAACGCCTCCGCGATAAAAGCATTGCCTACCTGTTGCAGCCTTATTTACAATGGTCTTACCGAATTACCGAGCAACTCACCTTCAACGCAGGGGTGCATTCACAATACTTTACCCTCAATACCAACAGCTATAGCATTGAACCGCGTGCCGGATTGAAATGGAGATTTAAACCCACACAATCACTCAGCTTCGGATACGGTATGCACAGTCAAACGCAACCTTATTATATCTACCTGCAGGAAAATACCAGCACCGGCAATCAGGATAACAAAGACCTTCCTTTTATGCGCAGCACGCACTATGTCCTGGGCTACGATAACGCACTTACGCCTTACCTGCGCATAAAACTCGAAACTTATTACCAGAAACTCAACAACATTCCGGTTGACACGTTTCCTTCCTCTTATTCTGTCTTGAATGAAGGAACAAGTTTCGACCGCTACTTTCCCGGAAAGCTGGTAGCTGATGGCACAGCCGAGAACTACGGAATAGAACTTACAATCGAGAAATTCTATAACCGCAACTACTTCTTTATGTTTTCAGGAACGTTCTACAATTCTATTTACAAACCCAGCAACGGCAAAACCTACGACACCGATTTCAATGGCAACTACATCCTCAACTTACTGGGAACAAAAGAATTCAAGTGGGGCAAAAAACGCCCTAATACATTTGGAATAGGAGGTAAACTTACCACCGCAGGTGGCCGCAGATACACACCTATTGATGTTACCGCATCCGATGCAGCCGGCAAACCCGTATTCATTGATGCCGAGCGCAACAGCCTGCAATACAAATACTATTTCCGCTTTGATGTAAAAATCAATTATGCCATCAATGCTAAGAAACTACGCCACGAAATAGGAGTGGACTTAGTAAACGTTGCACAAACCAAAAACGTGTTGCGCAAAATATATGTTGGCGGTGCAGATCCAATTAAAACAGATTATCAGCTGGGCTTTTTGCCGGTGTTTTATTACAGGGTAGATTTTTAGGCATCACGTCATTGCGAGCGCAGCGAAGCAATCTCCGAAACGCCATTGCGAGTGCAACGAAGCAATCTCAAAAATGAACTACTGCATACTATAACAAGATTGCTTCGGGTAAAAAAACCTCGCAATGACGATAACCAATTTCAAAACTTAGCGTTAAACCTGCGCTTATGAAAAACAGAATATTCTTAGTTGCCTGTCTGCTTGCACTGGCAGGACTTGTTCTAACCTATTCCAACCACTTCAATAATCCCTTCCATTTCGATGATGCGCACACCATTGAAACCAATGCTGCCATCCGCGATATTAAAAACATTCCTTCATTTTTCAGTGACGGAACTTCGTTCAGTTCTTTGCCTGCAAATCAGGCATACCGTCCTGGTTTAACCACACTCAATGCAATCGACTTCTGGCTCGGAGGAAAAG
>CAMAVO010000208.1 GCA_945861685.1 Chitinophaga pinensis
TCAATTCCCCTGTCGGGGCGGGTGGCGGGCGATTGCACAAACTTACCCGTTGGACCAATAAAGAAATACTCGGGCACTGATTTTACGTTGTAATCTTCCAGCGCTTTGTGGTTGTCACCGGCAATAAGAAAGGTCCAGTTATAGCTGTTGCGTTTTACAAAGTCGCGGGTTTCTTCAAAATCATTGTTGATGGTGATGGTCACAAACTGAACCTTGTCGCCATACTTCTTTTGCAAGTCGGCAACTGTTTTGGTTTCTGAATTGCACTGCAAACAACTGACATCAGTAAACTGGAGGTAAACATATTTGCCCTCAAAATCCTTAAGCCTTGTCAGCAGATTATTATGACTGCGGATTTCAAACTCGGGAGCCATGGTGCCCGGCTGGTTGCGGGTGAGTAACGCCTTGGCGTTAGCAGCAGCTGTTTTCAGGTAAGGGGTTGAGGCCTGCTCTGCCAGGGCATCCAGCACCTTTACCATCTTGTCCTTTTTGAAATCGGGATTGTTATAGAGTTGAATAATGCCGTCAATCAGCACTGCCTCACGGGTAATTTTGTTGCGCAGTTTTTCATCGGCATTCAATACATCGTTTACTTTCTCAAGTCCGCTGAAGTTATTAATGGCATCCAACAAACCTCTGCCCTTTTCTGTAAGGCGAAATAGCTGTAAATACCGTTCAAAATACTGGTGGAAGAAACGCATGTATTCATAATTCTTCTCCAGCAAAGGCTTTTCAAGGTAATCAATAAAGAGCTTTTCATCGCTGGTCATGGTTGTCTGCTCCAGCTGCGCAATGGAATAAAGAATATGCGCCCGCAAATAATCACTGGAAGAAAACGAAAACTCCTCACCCACATTATCGCGGAACGTAGCAAGGCGGTCGTGCAGCAGCTTCTTATCGTTCATACCTCTGCGCACGAGCGCCTCCTGGTTATCAACCAGAAAATCGTCATACAGTTTGTTGAACTTCAGGATGGCAAGGTTAAGCGAGGTGCTGTCGGCATCCAGCATACGGAGCTTGCGGTAGTTGCGCTCACTCAGCGGATTGGTAGCACCCTTGTTCTTGGTGGGCGGAGGAAAATCAAGCTTGTACTTCTTGTCTTTCTCCACATAAATATCCATGATCTCATTGTCGATGCGGATAAAGGCATATTGCGTTTCGGCAATGGTGAACCAAAGCTCAAACTTGCCGTCAAGACCAACGCGGGTTTCGCTCAGTTCTTTCTCGGTGTAGGTAAGGTAATCGTCATAGACATAGAGACGGGCAAACTTGCCTTTGTAGTCGGGTGCAGTACCTTGAATGAGGGATTGGCCGGCAAAGGATAGAAAAGAGATGATAGAAAATAGAAAATAGAAAATAGTTGCGCGCATCTACTTCGCTTTCAGGTTTACTTCTTTAGGAACAAACTGGCTGGCATCGCCATGGTTTATAACTATATCACGCACAATTGTTGAATTTATTGCGCTGAGTTCAGGAGAAGTAAGAAGAAAGATGGTTTCAATACCGGGCTGCATGGCTTTATTTATTTGTCCGATGCTGCGCTCAAACTCAAAGTCGGCAGCAGTGCGCAACCCGCGGAGAATGTAATTTGCTTTTACCTTTTTGCAGTAGTCAACCGTAAGCCCGTCAAACGAATCAACACTTACTTTTTTGTGTCTGGCAAACACGGCTTTAATCCATTTAACACGTTGCTCCTGCGAGTACATGTATTTCTTGCTGGTGTTTTTTCCCACCGCAACAATGATCTTGTCAAAGAGCGGAAGTGCACGCAGAATAATATCCTGATGACCTTTGGTGATGGGGTCGAATGAACCGGGGAAGATGGCTATTTTCATGGTGTTTATTTTACCGCAGAGACGCTGAGGCGCTAAGATTTAACTTTACTTTCTCTGCGTCTTTGCGCCTCTGCGGTGAATTTATACTGTTGTTTTCTCTTTAAAGTTTATACCGTATTGCTTCAACTCCTGCAGCACCGGCTCATAAATCTGTTTATGAATAGGAATAACAACACCCGTCAGGTTTATTTTGCCTTCCAGAATTAGTTTGGTTGCAATGCCCAAGGGCAGACCAACTGTTTTTGCCATGGCGGTGTGGTGTGCATCATCGCCCAACACAACTAGCGAACTCTCGCGCTGATGTTGTTTGCCATTCAACTCGAAATTGAACTTGTGCCACATCACAATCATATCCCTGTCGCCTTCGTCAAGGCTCCATTTCTTTTCTAAAATGCTTTGCAATATCTGGGCGGGCGTTGCATCTTTCAGGCCTACTTTGGTAGTGTCGAAGATGCCGAGCCATCTGAGTTTATCCATCAACTCGCTGTCCTGGTCAATGTGCAGGTAGTGCATGAGTTTTATCTCCACTGAGTCATGCAGATTATAGGCAAGGAAGGAATTGATGAACTGGCGGTGCGTCATGTTCTCACTGCCTTCCATGATGTATGAATCATCGGTTGCGCCCAACTGCACAAACACATCCCATGCACGACAAAACCCTACCCTGCGCAGCGTTCCGCGATAGATGGTAGGAATATTCTCCAACCCGTAAACGCTGCGATATTTTAATGAATCGCGGTTGGCATAGCCTTCAAAGCGACCATAATTTTCTATTTCAATTATCTCTGTTCTGCGAAAAACCTTTTGGTAGGGAATGTATTTATACATGCCTTCCTGAATAAACTTCACCGCCCCGCCCTGCCCTGCCAGCACTACATTGCGTGGGTTCCATGTAAATTTATAGTTCCAGGGATTGTTGTCGTTTTCGGGTGCCACCAACCCACCACAGAATGATTCAAAGCCAATCATTTTTGCGCCTTCACCGCGTATCTCGTCTAATATCTTCATGGCCGAAAGATGGTCCAGGCCCGGGTCCAAACCAATTTCGTTGAGGAAAAGAATTCCGGCTTCGCGCACCTCTTTGTCCATTGCCTGCATGTCTTCGGTTACATAGGATGCGGTAACCAAACTCTTCTTGTAGTGCAAACAATCTTTTGCCGCCAGCGCATGCAAAAACGGGGGAAGCAGGGAGATAACAATATCGCTTTCGCTGATTTCTTTGGCGCGCTGCTCCTCATTTTTAATATCAAAAATAAAAGCGGATGCATGAGTATGCCCATGCACTTTTTCCTGTGCATGTTCTATTGAAATATCACCAACACGTATCTGCCAATCATGCGAAGCGGCATTCTGCAAGAGGTAATTGATAAGACTTACCGAAGAACGCCCGGCACCAATGAGAAGAATTTTTTTCACGTGTCAAAGGTAATAGAACGCACATTATTATGATGGTTATGGTAAATTATGATTTAAAATCTGCTCAAATCATAATAATCACAATAATCAGCGTTCCATCAATTAATTTCGCCTCCATGAAAAACCCCTTCCTCTTCATTGCCGGCATATCAGGCGCCTTGGTTGTAGCTATTGGCGCGTTAGGCGCACACTCTTTAAAACCCTACCTGCCGCCCGATGCACTGGTTAGCTACGAAACAGCAGTGCGCTACCAGTTTTATCATACGCTGGCGTTACTTTTTATTGCACTGTGGCAACAACATAACAACAGTAAATTGTTGCGCACCGCAGGGTGGTTGTTTGTGGCGGGTATTATTTGCTTCTCGGGTTCGGTTTATTTTCTCTCTACTAAACCCGTTACGGGTTTAGTCAATATTTCTTTCCTTGGGCCTGTTACCCCCATTGGCGGACTGCTGTTTATGGCAGGTTGGGTGGTGGTGGCGGTGAGCGCGGTGAGGAAGTGAAAATTCTTGATTTTAATCACCCCTTAATTTCTTGTTTATTTGTCCGAAATTGATTTACATTTGCTCCCCTTTTAGGGCAAAAAGCATAAAGAGTATCAATCAATAAATTAAGAATGAACGAATACGGAATTAAGAGTAAAGACGCTACCGTTGCAAGCCTCGGATTAAAGAATGTTGCAGTAGCTTACTGGAACCTGAACCCTGCTGAACTGGTGGAAGAAACCATCGTAACGGGTCAAGGCATGTTAACCGATACAGGTGCCCTGGCGGTTGACACCGGAAAATTCACCGGCCGTTCACCAAAAGATAAATTTATTGTTGCTGATGCCATTACCGAAAACTCGGTGTGGTGGGGCGATATCAACATCAAATTTACTCCAGAAAATTTCGACCATCTTTATGATAAAGTAACTTCTTACCTGCAAGGCAAAGAAGTATATGTGCGCGACAGCTATGCCTGTGCCGACCCTGCTTACCGCTTGAATGTGCGTGTGGTAACTGAAACACCTTGGGCAAACCTGTTTGCAAGCAATCTGTTCTTGCGCCCAACGTTTGACGAGATACAAAACTTTGCTCCCGAGTGGACTATCATCTGCGCTCCGGGTTTTCACGCAAATCCAAAAACTGACGGAACGCGTCAGGAAAATTTTGCGGTTCTGAACTTCACCAAAAAAGTAATCCTCATCGGAGGAACAGCCTACACGGGCGAAATCAAAAAAGGAATTTTCTCGGTGCTCAACTTTGTGTTGCCCCACGATAAAAATGTATTGTCCATGCACTGCTCTGCCAACATCGGCAAAGAAGGTGATACTGCTGTTTTCTTTGGTCTTTCAGGCACAGGAAAAACAACGTTGTCGGCTGACCCTGAGCGTGGTTTGATTGGCGATGATGAACACGGCTGGGCCGAAAAAGAAGTCTTCAACTTTGAAGGCGGCTGCTATGCAAAATGCGTTGACCTTTCACGCGAAAAAGAACCTCAGATTTTTGATGCTGTGAAGTTTGGTTCGTTGTTAGAGAACATCGAATTTCACGAAAACACTTCCACCGTTGATTACGACAACATCACCAAAACCGAAAACACCCGTGTAAGCTACCCGATTGATTTTATTGCCAACGCAGTGAAGCCATCAGTTGGCGGAATTCCTAAAAATATTTTCTTTCTTACGGCTGATGCTTTTGGTGTATTGCCTCCTATTTCAAAACTAACGGTTGGTCA
>CAMAVO010000209.1 GCA_945861685.1 Chitinophaga pinensis
AGATGTAATTACCTGATACGAAACAGTGAAGTTTGCAGAGAATACATCATCGCCCTGCTTTTTGGTATACAGTAATTCAGTTGCATCAATTTTGAAAAACAAACGCGAAACAGAGTCTTTTACATTCACTACTTTAAACTGCGGATGAAGTTCTTCCAGTTCCGGATTGTAGATATAAGAAAGGTTTTGATTGCTTAGTTTGCTGCCGCCCGCGCAGGAAGAGAGGATAACTGCGAGAAGGAAAAATAGTAACAGAACGTCACCCTGAACTTGTTTCAGGGTCTTAACTACAGATGCTGAAACATACCGATAGCTATCGGTATCAGCATGACGAACACGATTATTACTCTGCATTTTCTTCTGAACGTTCTAATAAATTTTGCGGCAAGGCCTTGGTGGCTTTTGCTCCCAGTTTTTTCAAATCCTCTACACGCTTTACAAGATTACCCGAGCCATGGTGCAGTTTATTCATGGCCTCACCGTAACTTGTTTTTGCTGCATCCATCTTTTTGCCAACATCAATCAAATCATTTACTAACAATGTAAACTTATCATACAGCGCACCTGCTTTTTCTGCGATTTCAATAGCATGTTTGGTTTGCTTTTCCTGTTTCCAGATGGAAGCAACAGTGCGCAAGGTAGCCAATAATGTAGTGGGACTTACCAACACAATTTTCCTGTCCCATGCATACTGATACAATTCATTGTCGCCCTGCAAAGCAATGCTGAACGATGATTCAATCGGCAGAAATAACAGTACAAAATCAGGTGTATCAAATTGCGTAGACTCATGATAATTCTTTTCGCTCAACCCTTTGATGTGGGCGCGAACAGAAAGCAAATGCTCTTTCAGATATTTTTCACGGTCGGTTTCGTTCTCCGCATTTACGCAGGCATTGTAGGCCACCAGCGAAACTTTTGCATCAATAATAATGTGCTTGTTATCGGGTAAATGAATTACCACATCAGGCTGATAGCGCTTGCCTTCTTCGGTATTAATGGAAAACTGTTTTTCATACCCCTCCCCTTCTACCAGGCCTGATTTCTCCAGTATTTTATCCAAAATCATTTCGCCCCAGTTGCCTTGTTTTTTGCTATCGCCTTTCAGGGCTTTCACCAGGTTGTTGGCTTCTTCGCTTACCTGCTTATTCAATTCTGTCAGGTGTTTCAGTTGTTCTTTCAGGGAGATGCGTTCCGATGAATCAGCTTTGTAGGTCTTATCCACCTTGTCTTCAAAATCCTTGATGCGGTCGCGCAGTGGATTTAAAATACCTTCCAGATTTACCTTGTTCTGCTCGGTAAAGCGTTTGCTCTTATCTTCCAGCACTTCGTTGGCAATGTTTTTAAACTCCGTTTTCAGGCGGGTTTGTATTTCTTCCAGTTCTTTTTTCTGGGTGTCTAATTTTTCAACAGCGTTTTTAAAATCGCTTTCGGCAGTGGTTTTGGCAGCTAATAACAAACTGTTGTTTTCGCGGGCTTTATCTAAGTCTGTTTTTGTTTCGCGGTAAATTTTTTCAGCCGATTCAAGTCCTGCTCTGAGGCGGGCAAGGTCATTGTCGCGCTCTTTCAGTTTTTCTTCCAGTGCAATGTTTTCAGACCTGTCCGTTCCGCGCGAGCGCAGGTAAAGCCATGCGATTGCATAACCCAACACCACACCGGCAAGAAGAAAAGCGAAATCCATTACGATAGCAACATTTAAGAAAACAAACCTACGGGAAAATCATGAGAAGATAAAACTCACCGAATTCAGAGAATTTTGTAAACTTGAAAAAAAAATCCAAGTCATGAATCTCTTCAGCCAACCCGGAAAACTCTTTCTCCTTATTGCAATTGCAGGAAGTATAATCCTTTCCACACTTGCATATATGGCACTTACGCCTCTGGATATTACAGTTGCCGAACCAGAAGCAGCGCAGGCAGAAAGTCGTAGCTACAGCACTTGGTTAGACAGTGCAACATTGCTCATCTATGTCATTCTCATTTTTATTACCAATCTGATTTACAGGAACACTCAAAAAGGAATATACCTGTTTTACGGTTGGCTTTTTTTCTCTGCATTTACACTCTTTAGCTATATCTATATTGCTGAAACACTTTTTCATTTTCGACAAAAAACAGGCTTATGGGAAGGCGAATTTTCATTGACCGGTTTTGGTGGTATTTTTCTGTGCCTTATTGCAGCCACAGCCGCTTTTATTAATTATGCAGTGTTGAGAAAAGTGATGAAGAAGTAACCCGTCATGCTGAACTCGTTTCAGCATCTCATCAACTAAAACAAAGACCCTGAAACAAGTACAAGGTGACGCAAAATGAAAAAAGAAAAAACAAAAAACATCCCCCATACTCCCAATCAGCAGAAGGCCAAGCCCGAAGCAAAAAAGAGCAACTCCGCTATTTTAATTGCTGCCTTAACGCTTGCTGTTGTACTAATCATTACTTACATCAGCTTCTCCCCTTCCCTTAAATGTGATTTTACCAACTGGGACGATCCGCGCTATGTATTGGAAAACCCTTTACTGAAAAGCATAAAATCAGAAAACATAAAAGAGATTTTTAAAACCAAAGAGGTATCACTCAACTATCATCCGCTTACCATTTTGTCGCTGGCAATGGATTATCAGAAAGCAAAATTAGACAAGCCCGAAGTGTATCACCGCACCAATCTGCTGCTGCATATAGCCAACACACTGTTGGTGTTTGTATTGATTTACTTATTCAGCAACGGAAGAATTGAAGTAGCAGGATTTACGGCTCTGTTCTTCGGTATACATCCCATGCACGTGGAATCGGTAACATGGATTGCCGAACGCAAAGATGTGTTGTACACCTTTTTCTTTTTGCTTTCACTTATTACCTACCTCCGGTTTTCTGAAACAAAAAAATGGTGGTTCTATTTAATTGCGCTGCTTGCATTTTCACTTTCCCTGATTTCAAAAGCAATGGTAGTAACGCTGCCCGTAATCATGCTGCTGTTTGATTTTTTGAAAGGACGAAAACTGGAGACAAAGCTATTCTTAGAGAAAATTCCGTTCTTCATTCTCTCACTTGTATTTGGAATTGTTGCGCTGCGCATTCAGTCGCAGGGAGCCATTGCAGAGTTTGATACATTCACCATTTTCCAACGCGTGATGTTCGCCAGTTATGGAGCAATCATGTATCTGGTTAAACTGTTTGTGCCGGTTAAACTATCGGCATTTTACCCTTATCCTAATTTAGATAACAACGGAGGTATACCTGCTGAGTTTTATGCTGCTCCTGTTATTCTGCTGCTCATAACAGCACTTGTTTTCTGGTCGCTAAAAAAGACCAAGCTCTTGTTTTTTGCATTTGCATTTTATCTCGTAAGCGTTGCAATGGTATTGCAGTTTATTTCCGTGGGCAGTGCTATCATGGCCGATCGATATACTTATATTGCCTACATCGGTCCGTTCTTTTGCATCAGCCTTGCACTCTCGCAACTGGATAAAAAATATAACAGCATTAAATGGGGCAGCTTTGCAGTTCTGTTTTTTGCTGCATTGTTTTTTGCAAGAATAACTTACGAGCGCGCATCAGTCTGGAACAACAGCGAAACGCTGTGGACCGATGTTATCAGTAAATACCCGAATGTGGAAGTAGCGTACAAAAACCGGGGCAACTATTACGGTCAAAACGGCAAACACGATCTGGCGCTGAAAGACTACGATGTGTATCTAAAGATGAATCAAAAAGACCCAAATATTTATGTCAATTTCGGAAATGTTATGAACCTGAAAGGACAAAACGATAAAGCGCTGGATGCTTACAACAAGGCACTGGCTCTTGAACCTAACAACTTTCAGGCGTTGATGAACAGAGGAAATATACAGGGAACACTTTTACAATACGATAAAGCAATTGCAGACTATAACCGCGTTGAACAGTTAGACCCAAGTTTTACGCAACTCTATTTCAATCGAGGACTTACCTATCTCAATTCCGGCAACTCACAAAAATCAGTGGAAGATTTCAATACTGTATTAAAACGTGAACCTGATAATATTCAGGCTTGGATGAACCGGGGAGTGGCTTATTTCAAAATGGAAAATTATCCAACTGCTATGAATGATTTTATGAAGGCAACAAAGCTGCAATCAAACAATGGCGAAGCCTGGTTTAAAGCATCGGTTACAGCTTTCAAAATGAATAATCTGAAAGATGCCGAAACCTTTGCACTAAAAGCAAAATTATATGGATACAAGGTTGAAGACTCCTATTTGCAAAGTCTTAAAACAAATTAAGTGAAGTTGTTTAAAGTTAAGGTTTCAGAATTTTTATTGGGATATTTTTCGATAGACGAGGCGGAGTTTGCAGCTGATAGCAGAGCTTCTCTCAGCAAAAACGACAACGAAGTATAGCGGAAAATAGCCCATAACAAAAATTAAAGTTTAGCTTTAAACAACTTCAGATATTAACAGGTGTTAATATTTTTATTTAGCGTTTACAAAATATAATTACTAAGTTTGGTCAACCAAAACCTAAAATCTGCAACGCCATGAACAACAAAATCTCTATTGCTGCCACCGATTCAACTCCTGCGCTTGAGTTTGATATGCAACAGGGAAAGTTGAGCCTTACAGGTAAATCCATTCCACAAGATCCAACTCTGTTTTATGGGCCGTTAATGAAACAGATGGACGAATACATTGCCAACCCCGCTGCTGAAACTACCGTAGATATTAATCTTCAGTATTTCAATACTCCCTCAGCAAAATACCTTCAGGATATTTTTCAAAAGCTGGAAACACTGACAGAAAACAGCAAAAGTGTTAATGTAAACTGGCATTACGAAACAGATGACAGCGACATGTTGCAGGCTGGTAAAGATTATCAGGGAATTGTTAATCTATCCTTTTCATTTAAAGAAATAAAAGAAAGCTGAAGAAGTTGTCTTCTTTTTGCTGACATTTGCAGTCCGAATTAATCCTTCCTG
>CAMAVO010000210.1 GCA_945861685.1 Chitinophaga pinensis
ACATCAGTCCGTTTTTTGTAAAAGAAGATTTTGAAAACCTGAAAGGATTTGACTCGCCTTTGTATGGACATAAGGAATGGCAAATACAGCAAACCATTACCATTAAAAATCTTTCGGATGCAAATCATAAGGCATTAGCAGCTTTGCAGGGTGGTGCCAATTCATTGTATTTTGGCAATGCGGATTTGCTGATGACCAAAGCCGACCTTTCCCTTTTATTGAAAGACATTTTTGTGGATGCCGTTTCCCTGCATTTCAGTGCGCAGAATAATCCTTCAGAATTAATTAAATGTCTTACTGAAATTGCATCGCAACAATACATAGATATTAAATCATTGTCTGGTTCTGTTGAGATTGCACCGCTATCAGGAAAAGGACAGGATGACAACGAACTATCAAAAACCGCTGCATTTGTTTTGTTGCTGGATACAGAACTGCCCGGTTTCAAAACTATCAGCATCGATTCAGGAAACAATCCTTCACTTGTGCAGCAGTTGGCTCACGCACTTTCTCAAGCTGATGAATATTTTTCGCGCCTCACAAAAAGAAATGTTCCTGCCGAAATAATTGCACAACAAATGCAATTCAGTTTTCCGGTGGGCAATGATTATTTTCTGGAGATTGCAAAGCTTCGCGCCTTCCGTTTGCTCTGGAAAAAAGTTGCCGTCAACTATATTCAGGGAACTATTCCCGAAGCATTTGTTCGCAGCTACACAACACTCACAAGTCCGATTGACAAGAACAATTTCAACAACATGATTCGTTCCGGTTGCTCTGCCATGTCGGCTGTTGCAGGCGGTTGTGATGCATTGTGCGTAATGCCCTACGATGGAAACGAAAACGAATTTTCCATGCGCAACGCTCGCAACATTCAGTTGGTGCTGAAAGAAGAAGCATTCTTCGATAAAGTTGCCGACCCTGCTGCCGGTGCGTATTATATTGAAACACTAACGCACGAGTTGGCTGAGAAAGCGTGGAGCCTGATTGGAGGAAATTCTTTAACAAATAAAGATGCTTCGACTAGGCTCAGCATGACAGAGAAAACGTGGTTGTCGCCTGAGAATATTGAAGTAAAATCTTCCTTCACTCATTCCGATACAAAAGATTTTGAGCACCTGAATTTTGCTGCCGGCATATCACCTTTTCTGCGCGGGCCTTATGCTTCCATGTATCTTGCCCGTCCGTGGACCATCAGGCAGTATGCTGGTTTCAGCACGGCAGAAGAGTCAAATGCATTTTACAGGCGCAACCTTGCAGGGGGACAAATGGGTTTATCCGTTGCATTTGATTTGGCAACGCATCGCGGTTATGATTCAGATCACGAGAAGGTAGTGGGTGATGTTGGAAAAGCAGGAGTTGCCATCGACTCGGTGTTGGACATGAAGATTTTATTTGACGGTATTCCCTTAGATAAAATGTCCGTTTCCATGACCATGAATGGTGCCGTGTTGCCTGTTCTTGCGTTCTATATTGTAGCAGCCGAAGAGCAGGGAGTGAGTGCCGACAAACTTCAGGGCACTATTCAAAACGACATTCTGAAGGAGTTCATGGTGCGCAATACGTATATCTATCCGCCTTTGCAATCGATGCGCATTGTGGCTGATATTTTTGAATACACTTCAAAGCACATGAAGAAATTCAACAGCATCAGCATTTCGGGTTATCATATGTTGGAAGCTGGTGCCACTGCCGATATTGAGTTGGCCTACACGCTTGCCGATGGTTTGGAATACATCCGCACGGGATTGAAGACAGGAATGAGCATTGATGATTTCGCGCCACGCCTTTCTTTTTTCTGGGGCATAGGCATGAACCATTTTATGGAGATTGCCAAGATGCGTGCAGGGCGTATGTTGTGGGCCAAACTGGTAAAGCAGTTCAATCCCAAAGACGAAAAATCAATGGCCTTGCGAACACATTGTCAGACTTCGGGATGGAGCTTAACAGAGCAAGACCCGTTTAACAATGTAACGCGAACCACTGTTGAAGCAATGGCCGCTGTGCTGGGCGGAACGCAATCGCTGCACACCAATTCATTAGATGAAGCCGTTGCCCTGCCAACCGATTTTTCGGCAGGCATTGCACGCGACACGCAGAAATACATTCAGCACGAAACACTGGTTACCAAAGCCATCGACCCCTGGGCAGGTTCGTATTATGTGGAATACCTCACGCACGAACTCGCACAAAAAGCATGGAAATTAATTCAGGAAGTGGAGGAGTTGGGAGGCATGGCAAAAGCCATTGAAACAGGTTTGCCCAAAATGCGCATTGAAGAAGTGGCTGCCAAACGCCAGGCGCGTATTGATGCCGGAAGGGATGTGATTGTAGGCGTAAACGCTTACCGCACCGATAGCGAAGAGCGCTTTGATGTATTGGAAGTGGACAACGTAGAAGTGCGCAAAAACCAAGTAGAGCGTTTGAAGAAGCTAAGAGCAGAGCGTAACAACGATGAGGTGCAAAAAGCCCTTGATGCCCTTACCACCGCCTGCGAAACCGGCAAAGGCAACCTGCTGGAGCTTGCCATAGATGCAGCACGCAAACGTGCTACACTCGGAGAAATTTCTTATGCTTGTGAAAAAATATTCGGTAGATATAAAGCAGTGACACGTTCCATTTCAGGTGTATATTCTTCAGAAGTTCCGGGCGATGAAAATTTCCGCAAAGCCCGTGAATTGTCCGATGCCTTTGCAAAAAAAGAAGGCCGCAGACCGCGTATTCTTGTAGCCAAAATGGGACAGGACGGCCACGACCGCGGAGCAAAAGTTATTGCCACTTCCTTTGCCGACATGGGCTTTGATGTGGACATAGGACCGCTCTTCCAAACACCTGCCGAAGTTGCCAAGCAAGCCATTGAAAATGATGTACATATTCTCGGCATTTCTTCATTGGCAGGCGGACACAAAACATTGGTTCCCCAATTAATTGAACTGCTCAAGAACTACGGCCGCGAAGATATTCTGGTAGTAGTGGGCGGTGTTATTCCCCGTCAGGATTACGAATACCTGATTAAAGCAGGCGCCACAGCCGTCTTCGGTCCCGGCACGGTGATACCAAAAGCTGCGCAGGAGATTTTGGGGAAGATGATGGGGAAGTAGCCAATTTTCTTAAATTTGCAGAAACCTTTATAGCCATGACATTACAAGTTAAACTCCCGCCCAAATTCAATTTAAACCAAGCTGAAGTAAAAGTAATTCTTGCCGGTGAACTTTATGAAAGAGGCGCTCTTTCCATAGGTCAGGCTGCCGAAATAGCGGGGCTTACAAAACGTGCGTTTATTGAGATAATGGGTAAATACGGCTATTCGCTGTTCAGCAAATCGGTTGATGATTTATTATCCGATATAAAAAATGCCTGAGATAGTTATTGCCGATGCAAGTTGCCTTATTCTGCTTGATAAAATAGGAAGGCTTTCCTTGCTTAATCGTTGCTACGGAAAAATATTTATCACACCCGAAATTGCAAAAGAGTTTGGCGATGATTTACCCGATTGGATTATTACTCAAAAACCTTCTGATAAAAATCTTCTTCACGCTTTAGAACAATTAGTTGATAAGGGTGAAGCAAGTGCATTGGCACTTGCACTTGAAAAACGTAATCCCTTGTTGGTGCTTGATGATTTGAAAGCCCGGAAAGTTGCAGCTTCCATGAAACTGAAAGTTACCGGAACGCTGGGTGTTATTGTAAAAGCCAAAGAACTGGGAGTACTGAAAAAGATAAAACCTGTTTTGCAGGAACTGAAAACAACAGATTTTCGTGTGGCTGAAAATATTATTCAGCAGGTTTTAAAATCATGCGGAGAATAAAATATCCGTATTCGGTCCGGGCACTGTTATACCCAAAGCCGCGCAGGAGATTTTGGGGAAGATGATGGGGAAGTAACGTTTGAGGGCTTGCCGAAGTGCGGGTATTAGAAGCACAACAGTGTCCACCCGCACAAATGTAAGTAGAAAGTGATACAGGTTGAAGTTGCACAGCACCCCGCATTTAGGCAACCCCATGTTATAAGCCGTTTTTCTTTTTGTCGGTCAATTGGTGTCGTCAATGGTTGATGACAAATTTCTTAATTGCAAAACTTTTAGAGTCCGAATACCTTAGCAGATAAATACCATTGGTCAGTAGTTGCGTGTCAACAGTCTCACCAGTAAAATTTGGATTGTCAACTATAACTTGTCCGCTGTAATTTATAATTTGAATTGCTGATTTGTCGCTGGATTTAGTCCTTTGAATTACTAACTTATCAGAAGCTGGGTTAGGGAAAATAGTAATCAAATTATTATTTTGAAATTCTTCTACACCTTCTGCCCAATCTTCAAAATGAAGGTCGTCAAACATTAGCCCATCTTTACCTGATTGAATACTGTCGGTAATAAAAGTAAAACGATATAAAATAGTATCACCCATTTGAATATTAAAAGCATGACCAAGTGTTTCAAATTGGGTTCCAAAATATTTCCAACCATTGGAATTTCCTGTCAGAGTTGGTCTTTCGGTATCCCAATACCAATACCCATTATTTGTAGTGTCAATTAAAACAGTATCATTTACCATGTCTATCCATGTTATTCCATTGTTAGGAGAAAACTCAATTTTTCCAAAATCAGTTAATGTATCTGAATTTACAAAATATTGCCCAGTAAGAATTACTGTATGTGGATATTGAAAACCAAGACCTTGGGCAAAAAATTTAATAGTGAAAACAGAGGTATCATTGGCCGGATAAGGGTTAACCGAATCAGTTACAATTGCATTAGGAGATGAATAAGCACTTATAAATTCTGTCTTTTGTGGTCTGCCAACTTGCCAGATGTTATTGGGATTAGAAATAGTATCAAAAAACAAATACATACAAGATATCCCAGATGTGTTGTCAAAATCTATAGTTATATTGTCAGAGCATAATTGTCCATATGAAGTCGCAGTAATGAATGTCAGCGAAATTAAT
>CAMAVO010000211.1 GCA_945861685.1 Chitinophaga pinensis
TCAGGAACTGAAAGGTCTTTACGAAAAAACCAATTCGCCAAAAATCGGATTTTGGTACCATGCTACAATGGGCGACTATTATACACTGAACAGAAAAAATGCGGAAGCACTTGAAAATTATCTGCAGTTTTTGAAACTAATCGAAAAAAGCCCTTCCATTAATTCGCAAGCCAACCTTGCAGGTGCCAATATGAATATTTCAAGTAATCTGATTTCTTTGATGCGCTATGATGAATCTGTTGAATATGCAAAAATTGCTGTCCGTTCTTTCCGTAAAGGGGGTATAAACCAATTCATGGCAATGGAAAACCTGTTTTTCACCTATTTCAGAAATAATAGTTATGAGGCTGCCGAAGACATTTTGAAAAAAGTATTTGAGCATCCTGCAATTAAAGCAAATGCTTTTTATCCTGCAAAATGGTTATATCTCAGGGCTTGCTTAGAGTTTTCAAATGGTGAATTCAACAAATCATTAAAAACATTAAACGAAAGTTCTGAATTGAATAAAGATAAATCAGGCTGGTTGCTCGGATTAAGAATGCTTGAATTATTGATAATGGTTGAAATAGGGGATTTTGAGTGGTTCGATTTTAAATTGGAAAACTTTCGCAAACTTCTGCAAAGACAAAAAGAAGAAAATGTTCAGCGAAGCAAAGTTATTTTCAACGTGCTGAAAACCTTATCAAAAATGGATTTTGATTATTTCGACACTTTTGAAAAAGAAAATAAAAATATCCAACTACTAGAAGAAGCGGAGACTGAATTACAGTGGGACCCGAAAGGATTTGAGGTAATCAGATTTGACGACTGGATTAAGTCAAAAGTTGATTAAGCTAATTTTTTCAAAACTGCTTCTAACCTTTCTAACATATTGTCATGAAAATCTAAATGCGTAACCATTCGGATAACCTGATTATCCAAAGAAATTACTTTGATATTATTTTCAGCAAGTTTCTGCTGAAAATCTGCTCCGGGAAAACTATCAACAAGACGGAAATAAGTAATATTAGTCTCCGGAAGCATGACTTCCGCAACGTAATGGAATGACTTTAAAATATCAGCAAGATTTTTTGCCCGTGCATGGTCATCTTTTAATCGCGCTATATTATTATCAATTGCATAAATGCCTGCTGCTGCAAGGTATCCTGCCTGACGCATTCCTCCTCCAAATACTTTTCTAATTCTTCGTGCTTTGTAAATATGTTCTTTGCTTCCTAATAACACAGAACCAACCGGAGCCCCTAATCCTTTTGATAGACAAACCGAAATGGTGTCAAATAGTTCTCCAAAGTCTTTTGCTGATTTATTAGTTTCAATTATTGCATTAAAAATCCGAGCGCCATCAAGATGAAAAGCAAGTTTATTTTTTTTACAAACTGCAGCAATTTTTTCAAGTTCAATGAAATCATAAATGCTTCCTCCGCCTCGGTTGTGTGTGTTTTCAACTGCTACCAAACTTGTGCGGGGAAAATGAACATTGTCGGCACGAATTGCATTTAACACATCTTCTGCAGAAAATTTTCCACGTTCACCATTCAATAATTTTGTGGAACAACCTGCATTGAATGCAATGCCGCCACCTTCATAATAATAAATATGTGCGTTGGCATCACAAATTACTTCATCGCCCGGCTGAGTGTGTAACTTTATTGCAACCTGATTTGTCTGCGTTCCTGACGAACAGAAAAGTCCTGCTTCCATGCCAAACAATGCTGCACATTTTTCTTCCAACTTATTTATTGTCGGGTCTTCGCCAAAAACGTCATCGCCAACTTCAGCACTGAACATGGCCTCAAGCATAGCCTTAGTTGGTTTAGTTACTGTGTCACTGCGTAAATCAATGGTCATATTATTTTATATTTTTACCGCGTTATGAATGA
This sequence comes from Chitinophaga pinensis, assembly GCA_945861685.1. Lineage (GTDB taxonomy): Bacteria > Bacteroidota > Bacteroidia > SXHM01 > SXHM01 > SXHM01. Next base: position 1,881 of record CAMAVO010000211.1, read on the forward strand.
AAAAATTAAAAGATTACTTACTCTTCCATTTTTGTTTTGCGCCTTATGTTCATTTGCACAAACAGATTTTCAGGAAGGCAACAACAAGTATATGGTATTTTTCAAAGACAAGAAAAATACAACATTTAATCCTTATCAATATTTTAATGCAAAAGCCCTTGAGCGCAGAATAAAACAGGGAATTCCTCTTTCCGATTCATCTGACTTTCCTGTAAATGAAGTATACATAAAAACAGTTTCTGCACTTGCTGATTCAATTTCTTATTCAAGTCGCTGGTTTAATTCTTTAACAGTTTTTGCAGATGAAAACAAATTGCAAAAAATTACGGATCTGCCTTTTGTAAAAGGGTTTGAACAACTTTCCACACAATTAATTCTTACAGGAAATGATAAAGGCGAATACAATATAACACTGAACAAGGACGAGTTAAAACTTTTGCAAAAACAGACGGAACGATTAGGAATTTCCGCCTTTCGCTCAAATGGTTTTAATGGGCAAGGTCTCCGAATTGCCATATTTGATGCTGGTTTCCCATCAGTTGATGTCAACCCCTGCTTTGAACATATCCGAAAAGAAAACAGAATTATCAAAACATTTGACTTCGGAAAAAAGAGAGATAATGTTTATGCTTTTAACAGTCACGGCACTAATGTTTTCTCCTGCATAGCAGGCATGGTTGACAGCATTCCTATTGGTTTGGCAACGGGTGCAGAGTTTTTGTTGGCTCGAACCGAAAACGCTATGTATGAACCTTATGGCGAAGAAGAAAACTGGTTAGCTGCAGTTGAATGGGCTGATAAAAATGGAGCTGATATTATCAACAGTTCACTGGGATATACTGTTCACCGTTATTTTCGTGAGGATATGAATGGCAAAATAAGTTTGATTGCTCGTGCGGCAAATATGGCTGCCAGAAAAGGAATTTTAGTTGTTAATGCAGCAGGCAATGAAGGCGAAAGTGGTTGGAAATTTATTGGCACTCCGGCTGATGCGGACAGTGTGTTATCAATCGGTGGAATAGATCCTGAAACTGACATTCACAGTTCATTCAGTTCATTTGGACCTACTGCCGACAAACGGTTAAAACCTAATGTTTCTGCTTATGGTTCGGTGATAGCAGCCGGCAAATTTGGATTGGTTAATACGCAAGGCACTTCCTTCGCAAGTCCTTTGGTAGCAGGATTTGCAGCATGTGCATGGCAGAGCAACCGCAATTTAACCAACATGGAATTATTTCATGAAATTGAAAAATCCGCAACACTTTTTCCATACTTCGATTATGCACATGGTTATGGAATTCCTCAGGCAGAATATTTTATAAACGGGAAAAATAACAATGAACCCACTTTTGATATTGCAACTGAAGGAAAACTAATCACCGTAACAATAAGAGATGAAGCATTCAGCGGAAATCCGTCAGACAAATTTTACTATCATATTCTGAATGAAGAAGGAACTATTGATGAATATTTTGTACTGAAAGCAACAGAGAAACAAGTGCTGAAAATTGATTCCTATCAATACGACAGCGGAAAAAAATTAGTGCTGTTTTACAAAGGTTATAAAAGTGAATACCAATTTTGAAATATAAAATCATCATCATGAAAAAAGTCATTATCATTCTTACACTATTACTTTCTCACTTTCTTACCTCATTTGCTCAGGCTCCTCAGAAATTCAATTATCAGGGAGTTGCACGCGACAACTCAGGGAATATTTTACCAAATCAAAATATAGGTTTGCGCCTTTCAATAAGACAAGGAACTCCGACCGGAACTATTGTTTATCGCGAAACACATAACGCATCAACCAACCCATTTGGCTTGTTTGATATTGAAGCCGGAGGAGGCATAGTCTTATCTGGAACTTTTTCTGCAATCAATTGGGGAGCAGGTCCGTATTTTTTTCAGACAGAATTGGATGCAAGCGGTGGAATAAATTACCTAAATATGGGAACAACACAATTGCTTTCTGTGCCTTATGCATTATATGCCGAAACATCAGGGAGTGGCGGAAGCACAGGAGCAACTGGCGTAACCGGACCTTCAGGACCCGTAGGCGAAACAGGAGCAACAGGAGCAACTGGACCTACTGGAGTTGGACCTACTGGGCCAACCGGGGCAACTGGTGTAGGAACAACCGGGGCAACTGGCCCTACCGGACCTGCTGGAAGTGGCTCTTCTGATTTATATAACAATACCTTCGTGGTTTACGGAAGCTCTACCCTTTCACTTGGCCCCCCACAAAGCTCAACGCATACACAGATTCCGGGCTTGACACAAATTATAACTTTAACAGGTGCTACAAAAGTTTTAATCAGTGTAAATGGCAATGCACAAACTACAGGAACAGGAACAACCTACTCAGCTTTCAGTGTTGGAATTTTATCTAATGGCACGTTAGTTCCTTCGGGCGGCACGGCTTATCAGGTGATAACAACAAATACGTCCGTTGCTCAAACATTTGATGATTTTTCAACACAGTCATTACTTACTCTTGGTGCTGGAACTTATACCTTTTCAGCAGGTGCAAGATATGAGGCAGCCGGAGGAGCTACCGTAAATATTAGCGGTGGCAGCGGAAGTGCTTTGCAGGGAAGCTTAATAGTACAGGTGATTCCTCAATAAAACTTCTTCCCGCTCTTCGCTTTCTCCACAATAATATCAGCAGGTTTAAAGCGCAGCCCGTGTTTGTCTTTTAAAGCATTCATTATGTCCACTGCTTTTTGTGCGCCCAAGGTATCAAGGTAACGGAACGGTCCTCCCGTAAACGGTGCAAAGCCCAACCCGAAGATAGCGCCAATATCACCATCACGCGGTGAAGAAAGAATGCCTTCCTGCAAACATTGCGCAGCTTCGTTCACCATCAGCATGGCCATGCGTTGCTGTATTTCCAGGTCGTCCATCTTTTTGCGGTTAGGGCCGCCAAAGTGGTTATACATTTCGGGGTCAATTTGTCCGCTCAGCTTTTTGCCCTTCTCATCGTATTTGTAAAAACCTTTTTTGTTTTTGCGGCCTTTGAAACCGGCATCGTACAGGCGTGCAATACCTTGTGATATTTTC
>CAMAVO010000212.1 GCA_945861685.1 Chitinophaga pinensis
TAATAAGCAGATTATAAAAGCTACGCAGGATCTATGTGTGGCCTATAAACCCAACATCGCATTTTATGAATCGCGTGGCTCTGAAAGTTGGCTGAGCCTGGAAAAAACAATGAATGAAATTCCTCCGGGAATTTTTAAAATAGCTGATGCTAAACGCGGTGATATTGGCAACACCACCCAAATGTATGCCCGGGCTTTCTTTGACCAACTGGATTTTGACTCCATCACCGTTTCGCCTTACATGGGCGAAGATTCAGTTAAGCCATATCTGGATTATAAAAACCGTTGGGTAATTGTTTTGGCAGTTACTTCCAACATGGGCGCATTTGATTTTCAGTTTCTGCCCATTGCCGATACAAACGAAAAAGTTTACGAAAAAATTATCACCACCTCACGCAACTGGGGCACTACCGATAACATGATGTATGTGGTAGGCGCTACCAAAGCCAATATGCTGGTGCATATACGCGGAATTATTCCCGATCACTTTCTGTTGGTTCCCGGTGTTGGCGCACAAGGCGGAAACCTTGAAGAAGTTGCCAAATATGGTTTCAATGACCACTGCGGATTGCTTGTCAACTCCTCGCGAGGCATTATCTATGCATCCAGTGGACCTGATTTTGCCGAAGCAGCACGCGAAGAAGCAAAGAAAATACAGAAAGAAATGAAAGTGCTGCTTGAACGTGCTGAACTTATCTGATTATTTCAGTAACTCATCAACAGCCGCCAGAACTTCATCATAGTTAGGCTCAGTTGAAATTTCAGGAACTAATTGCACATAACGGATAACGTTTGCTTTATCTACTACAAAAACTGCACGGGCGCTAAGACCTTTCATTCCGCCTGTAACAATTTCGGTTTTGTATTCATTGCAAAAATCATTGTAGCGGTAATCAGAAAGAGCCACTACATTTTTTATTCCCTCGGTTTCGCAAAATCTGCGTTGTGCAAAAGGCAAGTCTTTTGAAACCACTATTCCAATAACGCCTTCTTTTTTTGCCAGTTTTTGGTTAAAGGTCCGTGTTTCCAAAGCGCAAACACCGGTATCAAGACTCGGAACACCAATTATAACTTTTACTTTGTCTTCAAAGTCATACAAACTTATCTCGCTCAGGTCGGTTTTTACTGCTGTAAAATCTTCAGCCTTTGCTCCTACTTTTGGTAAAGTCCCTTTCAGTTGAACTTCTTTTCCTTTTAATGTTACGGTTGTCATAAATGAATTTTATAATTTATCTTTGATTAAGTTAAGCCTGCAAAACTAAAATAAAACCAAATGAAAAAGATTCTATTCCTTATATTATCTGTACCTATTCTGTTTCTTGCCGGCTGTAAAAAGGAGAACGATATTCCTGATTTAGACTTTAGGCAGGAGATGCGCGAATTTGTAAAAGGAATAAGTGAATATGGAAGGTCTATTCATTCCGGATTTATTATCATCCCTCAAAACGGACAGGAATTGGTCTCTTCAACCGAAGAAAGTAATGGTGCACCGGCAAGCGACTACCTCTCTGCAATTGATGGATTAGGTCGCGAAGATTTATTTTATGGTTACAACAATGACAATGAAGCAACGCCCACAGATGACAGAGAGTATATTACAGGATTTCTTGATCTGGCAAAAAATAATGGCAAACAAATTCTTGCTATTGATTATTGCAGCACTCCTTTATTCATGGATAATTCATACACCCAGAATAATGCAAAGGGCTATATCTCATTTGCTGCTGACCATCGCGAGCTGGACAATATTCCCTCTTTCCCTGCTCAGCCCTATGAAGTGAATACCAATGCTATCATCACTTTAGCAGAGGCAAAGAATTTTCTTTACCTCATTAATCCTGCAACGTTTTCAACCAAACAGGATTTTATCAATGCAGTAACTGCAACCAATTACGATGCACTGGTAATGGATTTATACTTTAACGATGAAGAGTTTTCATCGAGTGAAATTACTGCATTGAAAGAAAAAGCAAATGGCGGAACACGATTATTAATTTGCTACATGAGCATTGGCGAAGCGGAAGATTATCGCTACTACTGGCAGTCATCATGGAACAATGATAAGCCGGCATGGTTGGATGATGAAAATCCAAATTGGGCAGGCAATTACAAGGTCCGCTACTGGGAACAGGACTGGAAAAATGTTATCTACGGAAATGATTCCTCTTATCTGAAAAAGATACTGGATACAGGTTTTGACGGAGTGTATTTAGATATTATTGACGCCTTCGAATATTACGAAAATCAATAACACTATTTCATTTTCTGTTCTACAAAATCAATCAATGAGTGAATGACTTTAATATGAATTTCCTGAGCCCTGTCTGCATACTCCGAGTGCGGTGCACGTATTTCAACATCACAAAGCGAAGCAAGTTTCCCTCCGTCTTTGCCAGTCAAACCGATTACTAAAACTTCGTTTGCTTTTGCAAGCTCAGCAGCTTTCAGAATATTTTTTGAGCTGCCACTGGTGCTGATTGCTAACAGTACATCACCGCTCTTCCCATGTGCTTCAACAAAACGTGAAAAAATAGATTCAAATCCGTAATCGTTAGCAGTACAGGTAATATAAGAAGGATCAGAAATAGCAATAGCAGCAAAAGGTTTACGGTCATCACGAAAACGTCCTGTCATTTCTTCTGCAAAGTGCATGGCATCAGACATAGAACCTCCATTGCCGCACGAAATAACTTTGTTTCCGTTTTTTAAAGCTGCAACTAAAATATCTCCTGCTTTTTCTATAGCAAGAATATTTTTTTCATCAGACAAGAACTTGTCGAGAATGATTTTTGCTTCTTCAAAATGCTTGCGAATACTGTTGCCCATAATTATTGCTTTGTTCCAAAAGTAGAAAAAATAAAATGTCCTGCCGGCAAATACCGATAGTTATTGCGACATTATATTTTCCCGGCAGTAGCCAGTTTAATTAATCTCTTCTGACGTTCAGATTTAAAAGTTCGTTTTGCAATTTCGTCTTCTGTGAATTTTGCAGGTTCCACCTTTTCAGCAGTTTGTCTTTCTTCCGAGTTTTTCAAAAGCTCTTCTGCCAGTAACTTAAATTTAGTTTGAAAAGCAGCTAATGTATACTCGCCAAAAACGGTGTGCCCGCCTTCATAACATTGCATTTGATATTCTTCGTAAGTAGTCACATAACCGCAATACGCATTGGTGTAAGAAGAAATAATCACACGTTCTACTCCACGTTTTTTCAATACATCAGCAACTGTTTTTCTTAAACGTTGTCCTGCAATGGTGGTAATTTCACAAGGAATTCCAACCAAAGCCGTATTACCTAGTATGGCAATATGAAAAGGCAATACTTGCGGAATCCAAGGTTTATTATCAAGACTTCCGTTGCGGTGGTATTCTTTAAAAACTGCAATATTTCTATCTGCCCAACCCGGGATAAACAAATTTTTAATATCCGATGTGCCCAGTATTTTACGGTCGCATGTTTCTATTAAAATGTCCTTATTCCCCTGTACAAGGTATTTTTCTTTCACACTTTTTCTGCGTTCCGGTTTCATAAAAGGCATTTTTACATGCTCCCAAAACCTGATAAATTTTGAAAGCATTTTTGCTGCAAAGGTTATAGGTGGAGCCATTCCCGGCCCTTCCACGGTTCCGGCAAAAAAGGCTATGCCGTGACACGATGGTCCTGTGCGTGCATCTGTTTTCCCGTTTGCAAATTCAGGGTCACACACAATATTGCGGAAATCGAAATTCATTTTCACGTAATCTATCTCAGGCAAAAGTGGTGATGCTGTTTTTGCTTTTTCAGAAATCTCTCTTGCTTTTTCAAACTGAAGATTACCGTTGAACTTTGCGCTGTCAAAATCGTTTTCAAATTTCCCACGCGTCCATTTCTTTTTCTTATCCCAGATAAAGTTTGGCGTTACATCACCCGAAACATGCTGAGCAAAAATGGAAATGAATTTTTCTCTTCCATGTTTCTTCATTTCCTCTTCATGGTAATGCGCTGCATAGCCTTTATTATCGCTGCAGATAAGGTGATTGTCATTACTCAGACTTGTGGTATGTGTTCCAAACCAATTCACAGATGCAATGGGTTTGCCATCGGGAGAATCAATTCGCAGCAAGGTCATTTCACGGTCAACTGCAAGATGTTTATCTTTCTCTGAACGTTTTATTTCAACTTCAGGATTTAGGTTATAAGCAAAAACTGAACGGTTAAATGCAACTTCCTGGTCAGGCTCAAAAATTCCTGTTGCGACTTTCAACTCTGCAGGTTGTAAATTTTTTTCTGCTTCCAGAATTGCATCCACAATTCCGTCAACTACCTTGGTATAAACTTCGGGTACAAATCCCGGAATACTCATGTTATACAAACCGTAGTTCGAATAACCCCCCGGTGCGCTATGAGTGTGCTGCGCAGTAAGGAAAAGATTACTTTCAGTATAGCCCAACTCTTCATGGTTTCGCGCAAAACGTTTTACAACACCGCTCTTTATAGCAATGGTGATAAAACATATTTCAGCATTTACATATGCAATTTTTTTTCCTGTTTTGGAATCACGAAACACCAGTGCGCGCGCATAAATAGGTGTTGCTACTCCCAGCACAATGTTGCGAAACATTCCGTAACCCATCATGCCTACAC
>CAMAVO010000213.1 GCA_945861685.1 Chitinophaga pinensis
CGGCTATTCCAAATTCCAATTATTTGTCTTGATGCTGCTTGGATTCAACCAGTTTCTTATTGCGTTTACACAATATCTGCGCAGCAATATCTCAGGTTTGCATCTTTTCAAAACCGATAGCTTCCTATCGGTTACAGACAGACTTCTGATGATTGTATTTGTCTGCGCTTTATTATGGGGGGATTTTACAGACGAGCAATTTAAAATTGAATGGTTTATTTACGCACAGACAGCTGCATACCTCATTACCACTTTCATTGCAATAGCAGTTGTGCTTCAGAAATCCGGCAAACTGGAACTCAATTGGAATACTTCATTTTTCAAAGCTATTCTGAAACAGAGTTTTCCTTATGCCCTGCTTATCCTGCTCATGTTTATCTATACCCGCAGTGATGCAATTTTACTCGAACGCATGCTGGAAGAAGGTGAAAAAGAAAGCGGGATTTACGCACAGGCATTTCGTTTGCTCGATGTGGTAAACATGTTTGGTTTTCTTTTCGCGGGTTTGTTGCTACCACTATTTTCAAAAATGCTTAAGAACAATGAGTCGGTAAAAGATCTTACCGGATTGTCCTTTCGCTTAATTATTGCTCCTGCAATTGCCATTGTATTCACGTGCCTGTTTTTCAACTTCGATATTATGCAATTACTATACAAAGAGCATACTGTTGTTTCGGCAAAACTGCTTCCTGTTTTAATCGCATCTATTATTCCAATTTGTTCGGGCTTTGTGTTTGGCACTTTATTAACTGCACACGGAAAGTTAGATGAACTAAACCGTATCGCCATGATGGCAGTGGGAATAAATATCATTCTCAATCTTCAATTAATTCCTGATTACAAAGCGCAGGGAGCAGCTACTTCTGCATTAATCACCCAATTATTCAATGCCGTTTTCCAGATTATTGTTGTACGTAAACTATTTAACTGGAGTGTAAATTGGCCATTTATTTTAAGTCTTCTTTTGTTTACCGTTTTAACATTTACAAGCGGATGGTTTCTATCCAACCTTGAGAATAGATTATTAGGAATTGTAGCAATGGCAGGCATTTCCATCATCCTTGCTTTTGCAACACGGCTTATCAGCATAAAAGGTATTTTTGCAATCCTTAAAGAAAAAGACGCATAAATGACATTTACCGGAACAGAGAACTATATCGCTTCACGCGAATTACAGATAGCAGTTAATGCAGCAGTATTACTCGAAAAACCTTTATTGGTGAAAGGTGAGCCCGGTACAGGAAAAACCTTGCTGGCACATGAGATTGCCGATGCCATGAAAAAGAAAATTATCACTTGGCACATTAAATCCACCACAAAAGCACAGCAGGGATTATATGAATACGATGCTGTTTCGCGCTTGCGCGATTCGCAATTGGGTTCTGAAAAAGTGCATAACATTGCCAACTATATCAAAAAAGGAAAACTATGGGAAGCCTTTGATGCTGACGAACAGGTAGTATTGCTGATTGATGAAATTGACAAAGCAGATATTGAATTCCCAAACGACTTATTGATGGAATTAGACAAGATGGAATTCTATTGTTACGAATTACAGAAAACAATCAAAGCGAAAATACGTCCCATTATTATCATTGCCTCCAACAACGAAAAAGAATTACCGGATGCGTTTCTGAGAAGATGCTTATTTCATTACATCCGCTTCCCGGATCGTAACTTAATGCAAAAAATTATTGATGTGCACTATCCAGACTTACAGGAAGAATTAGTGGATAATGCTATGAATATATTTTACCGTTTGCGTGAGCTAAAAGGAATTAAAAAACGCCCGGGAACAAGCGAACTTCTTGATTGGATTAAATTACTGACAATGGAAACCTTGCAGGAAGGTGAACTGAAAAGTGTGGATTTAAAAACAAAATATCCTCCTCACATCAATGCGTTGTTAAAAAACGAACACGACTGGGAAACGCTTTATAATCCCAACAGAAGGTATTAAATGAAACTCTACTCCATAAACGCAGGACACTTTAAATTAGATGGTGGTGCCATGTTCGGCACAGTTCCAAAATCAATCTGGAATAAACTAAATCCTGCAGATGAAAACAACATGTGCTCATGGGCCATGCGCTGCCTGTTGATTGAAGAAGGCAACCGACTTTTTTTGATTGACAACGGCATGGGCAACAAACAAAGCGAAAAGTTTTTCGGGTATTATTATATGCATGGAAACGATACGCTTGAAAAATCATTGAACGGGGCAGGATTTTCTGCTGCTGATGTTACAGATATGATTATATCGCACCTGCACTTTGACCACTGCGGAGGAAGCATACAACATAATAAAAACAAAACAGGCTATGAGCCTGCATTTAAAAACGCTATTTACTATAGCACCGAACGCCACTGGAAATGGGCAACAGAACCCAACCCGCGTGAGAAACCAAGTTTTTTATCGGAAAACATTTTGCCCATAAAAGAAAGCGGACAACTGAAGTTTTTAAAGGAAGGCGAGAACATTACTGAAAATATTTCGGTCATTTTTGCCAACGGACATACCGATGGCATGATAGTTCCGCACATTAAGTATAAAGGCAAAACATTGGTGTATATGGCAGACATGATGCCCTCAGTTGGGCATATTCCTGTAAACTATGTTATGGGATATGATACCCGTCCACTACTAACCATGCAGGAACGCGAACCTTTTATGAAACTCGCTGCCGATGAGGAATATATTCTTTTTCTAGAACACGATCCGCTGAATGAATGTTGCACTGTTCAGCATACTGATAAAGGTGTCAGACTAAAAGAAAAATTTACTTTAAAAGAATACTTTGGAGCATAACTCCTCTACTTCACCACTGTAACCGTTCCGTTGTATTTATGCCGTTCGTTTTTGAAGTCGGTAACTTCAATGTTATAGACATACAAATCATTGGGTACTTCTTTACCCGAGTTAAAGAAAGTACCATCCCAACTTTCACCATAAGTAAAGGTTGAGAATACCTGCTGTCCCCAGCGGTTATAAACCCTGAATGCAAAGGTGGTGAAACCAAAACCATTGGGTGTAAAGGTGTCATTAATTCCATCACTGTTTGGTGAAAAACCACTTGGAACATACAATGCAAAGGCTCCGTCAATAACTATTAAATGTGCCACAGTGTCTTTACAACCAAACTGATTGGTTACAATCTGCTCCACTAAATAATGCCCTGAATCGGGATATAAATGAACAGGGTTTTGTATATTATCACCTGAAAAGTCTCCGAAGTCCCATTCCCATTCATTTGCACCCGAACTTAAATCGGTGAAGATGATATTCCGGTCAAATATATTAGTTGGCTGCGGTCCATAGGTAAATGCAGCAGATGGTTTCGGGAAAACTGCAATAATATCAATACTGTCTTTAGTGGTGGCGCAGCCGTCAGCAGAAGTTGCTGTAAGCGTTACAGAGAATGTTCCATCAGTTCCGAAGATATGCGCTGCATCCTGAATAGTTGATGTTCCTCCATCGCTGAATACCCAATCATATGTTGCAATCGTTTCGCCTGCTTCAATAGTGCTTAAGTCAACACAATTTACCTGAAGCGGAACGCACCCGTCAAGCGGATTAACTCTGAAATCCACTACCGGATAACCATTCACATCTACCTGCTTAACAATGGTATCTGTACAAGCACTGTCGCTTGTAACAACCAGTTGAACATCGTAAATTCCTGATGCTGCATAAAGATTTTGTGGATCCTGTAACAATGAAGTGTTCGCATCATCAAAATCCCATTCCCAGGTTACAATATTACCAAGACTGATGACACTCTGGTCGTTAAAATCTGTTGTTGTTCCCACACAAACTTCGGTGGCAACAAAGTCTGCAACAGGATTTGGATAAACACGAATTCTGTCGGTGTATGTTCCGGTGCAACTGTTATCAGAAGTAACGGTAAGCGTTACTGAATAATAGCCTGTATTTGCATAATTATGAACAGGGCTTTGCTGCGTAGAAGACAGGTTATCGCCAAAATCCCAATCCCAATCGGTGATTACACCTCCACCTGTAATAATTGATTCATCCGTAAAAACTGCATCGTAACTAAAGCATACATTTTCTGTACTAAAACCTGCAACGGGAACAGGGAAAATCTCTACAGGATTTTCAACCGTATCTTTGCAACCGTTGTTGGATGTGGCAATTAATTCAACTATAAAATTGCCTTCTGTATAAAAAGTAAACACGGGTTCATTAACAGTTGAAGTAGAATTAGGAATAGCAGGTATCAGTTCAAAGTCTCCAAAATCCCAATGCCATAGAGCAATATTACCTGTTGTTATTGAGCTTGTGTTATTGAAATTGATGGGTGTTCCTGCACAAACATCTTGTCCTGAAAATGCTGCAACCGGATTTTCAAACACTTCAATATCGCGGGTATATGTATCAACACATCCGCTGTCGCTTTCAACGGTAAGCGAAACAGAATAGGTGCCGTAATTAGCATAAACATTAGTCGGATTCTGAATAACATCGTTGTTCCCATCATCAAAATCCCAATCCCAAGATATAATGCTTCCTGATGAAAGTGTTGTCAAATCCTGAAAAGCAGAAGTTGTTCCTTCGCAAACATCAGG
>CAMAVO010000214.1 GCA_945861685.1 Chitinophaga pinensis
GTTCCATTGCAATTGCCTATCGGTGCAGAAGAAAATTTTAAAGGTGTTGTTGACTTGGTTAACTTCCGCGGTATCATCTGGAACGAGGAAGACAAAGGAATGACCTTTACCGAAGTTCCTATTCCTGCCGAAATGCTGGAAGAGGCTACACACTGGAGAGGACAATTATTAGAGTCAGTTGCCGAGTTTGATGACAAAATCATGGAGAAGTTTTTTGAAGCTCCTGAAACTATCACTGAAGAAGAAGTTATTACCGCGTTGCGTAAAGCATGTATTGCCGGTAAATTGGTTCCTATGGTTTGCGGTTCTGCTTTTAAAAACAAAGGCGTTCAAACCATGTTGGATTATGTGATGTCAATTCTTCCAAGTCCTATGGATCGTCCACAGATTGTTGGAATAAACCCTGACACTAACGAAGAAGTTACACGCAAACCCGATGTGAAAGAGCCTTTCACAGCACTTGCATTTAAAATTGCTACCGACCCGTTTGTAGGTCGTCTGGCATATTTCCGTGCTTACTCAGGAAGATTGGATTCAGGTTCTTATGTTCTGAACACACGTTCAGGAAACAAAGAACGTATTTCACGTATTTTCCAGATGCATGCTAACAAGCAAAACCAGATCGACTTCATTGAAGCCGGTGATATTGGTGCAGCGGTTGGATTTAAAGACATTAAAACAGGCGATACACTTTGCGATGAGAAACATCCTATTGTTCTTGAAGCAATGAATTTCCCTGAGCCGGTTATCGGTCTTGCTATTGAGCCTAAAACTCAGGCTGACCTTGACAGATTGGGCACATCATTGAACAAACTTTCTGAAGAAGATCCTACGTTCCGTGTTAAAACGGATGAAGATTCGGGTCAAACCATCATCAGTGGAATGGGTGAGTTGCACTTAGATATTATTGTTGACCGTTTGAGACGTGAGTTTAAAGTGGAAGTTAACCAGGGAGCTCCTCAGGTTGCTTACAAAGAGGCTATCAACGGAACTGTTGAACACCGTGAGGTTTACAAAAAACAAACAGGTGGTCGTGGTAAATTCGCTGATATGAAGTTTACTGTTTCTCCTGTTGATGAGGATTTCATCGCAGATAAAAAGAATAACGGTTTACAGTTTGTGAACGAGATTTCAGGTGGTAATATTCCCCGCGAATTTATCCCTGCTATTGAAAAAGGTTTCCGCGCATCTATGCAGAACGGTGTTCTTGCAGGATACCAGTTGCAGAGTTTGAAAATAGTTCTTACCGATGGTTCTTACCACGATGTTGACTCGGACGCTTTATCATTTGAGATTTGCGCACGCACAGCCTACCGTGAGGCGCTTCCAAAAGCTAAACCTATTCTTCTGGAGCCTATCATGAAAGTGGAAGTTCTTACTCCTGAGCAATACATGGGTGATATCGTAGGTGACTTGAACCGCAGACGCGGACAGTTAGAAGGTATGGATTCACGTGCAGGCTCACAGGTTATCAAAGCTAAAGTTCCACTGGGCGAGATGTTCGGATACATCACGCAGTTGAGAACAATGTCTTCAGGAAGAGCAAGTACTACAATGGAGTTTTCGCATTATGCTGAAACACCAAGAAACATTGCTGAAGAGGTAGTGGCAAAAGCAAAAGGAAAAAAATTAAACTAATTATTAATTACCCTAAATAATGAGCAGTCAAAGAATACGCATTAAATTAAAGTCTTACGACTTCAACCTGGTGGATAAATCCGCTGAGAAGATTATTAAGACCGTGAAATCAACCGGAGCCGTAGTAAGCGGACCAATTCCACTACCTACACACACCAAAATTTTCACAGTTCTGCGTTCACCTCACGTAAACAAAAAAGCGAGAGAGCAGTTCAAACATTGCTCTTACAAAAGACTGTTGGACATCTACAGTTCTACTGCTAAAACAGTGGATGCTTTGATGAAGTTAGAACTTCCTAGCGGAGTTGAAGTTGAAATTAAAGTATAAGTCTTAAGTAATTGATTTTTAGATAATAAAGCACATTACATAAATAGTAAATTCAAATAAAATGTCAGGATTAATAGGTAAAAAAGTAGGGATGACCAATATGTTCACTGAGGAGGGTAAAAATCTTGCCTGCACAGTGATACTAGTTGGACCCTGCGTTGTAACCCAACTCAAAAACGAGGAGAAGGATGGCTATAAAGCTGTTCAGCTTTCTTATGACGAAAAGAAAGAAAAGCACACCAGCAATTCTGCAATTGGTCATTTCAAAAAAGCTAATACAACTCCTAAAAGAAAAATTGTTGAGTTCACAGAGTTTAAAGATGTTGCTTCGGTAACAGTTGAATTAGGTGCTGTGCTTTCAGTTGGTGATGTATTCGCAGAAGGCGAATATGTTGACGTTATCGGAACATCAAAAGGAAAAGGTTTCCAGGGTGTTGTAAAGCGTCACGGGTTCAGCGGGGTAGGTGGAGCAACGCACGGTCAGCACAACAGATTACGTGCACCGGGTTCAATGGGAGCTTCTTCATGGCCTTCACGTGTATTTCCAGGCAAAAGACTTGCCGGAAGAACAGGTGGTGAGCGCGTAAAAGTGGTAAACCTGAAAGTGTTAAAAGTATTGGCTGACCAGAACCTGCTAATCGTTAGCGGTAACGTTCCGGGAGGAAAAAATTCTTACCTGAAAATCGAGAAATAAATTGAATTGTCACCCTGAGCTTGTCGAAGGGTTAAAAATAAAAGAAAATGAAATTATCAGTATTTGACATAAAAGGGAAAGAGACCGCTAAAAAGGTTGAACTCAGCAAAGACATCTTTGGTGCAGAACCCAATGATCACGCAATTTATCTTGATGTGAAACAATACTTGGCTAACCAGCGTCAGGGAACTCACAAATCTAAAGAGCGTGGTGAAGTTGCTTTCAGTACAAAGAAATTGCACAAGCAGAAAGGAACCGGAGGTTCACGTAAAGGAAGCAAAAAGAACCCACTTTACAAAGGCGGAGGTCGTGTATTTGGACCTAAACCACACGATTATGTATTGAAAGTAAACCAGAAAGTAAAACAACTGGCGCGTATTTCTGCTCTTTCACACAAAGCAAAAGATAACAGCATTTCTATTGTTGAAGATTTCAATTTAGATACTCCTAAAACCAAAGCCTACGCTGAAATTTTGAGCAATCTTAAGATAACAGGCAAAAAAACACTTTTGGTGTTGGCAGAGAACAACAAAAACATATATTTGTCGTCCCGAAATTTAGGGGGAGCAAAGGTTGTAAATGCTTCTGATTTAAATACTTACGACATATTAAACGCGAATAATTTACTGCTGGTTGAGAGCTCATTAAAACAAATTGAAACCATCCTAAGCAAGTAATTAATCAATAAACAAGAAAAGAAATGGAAGTTTTAGTAAAACCCCTCATCACTGAAAAAGCGACCGCGATTAGCGAAAAAACAGGTCGTTACAGTTTTGTGGTGGATAGAAACGCAAATAAACTGGAAATTAAAAAAGCAGTTGAAGCTATGTATGGCGTTACCGTTGAAAAGGTAAATACTATGGTAGCTCCGGGGAAAAAGAAAAGCCGTAATACCAAATCAAAAGTGGTAACAGGCAATACCGGAAGATACAAGAAAGCGGTTGTTACGCTTCAATCAGGAAACACGATAGATTTTTACAGCAATATCTAATACACGATGGCACTTAGAAAATACAAACCGGTAACACCCGGCACACGTTTTAAATTGGTTAATGATTTTGATGTGTTAACCGCATCAAAACCGGAAAAAAGTCTGGTAACAAGCATTTCCAAATCGGGCGGAAGAAACAATACTGGTAAAATGACAATGCGCTATATTGGCGGTGGTCATAAAAAAGCATACCGTGAAGTTGATTTCAAACGCAACAAATTTGATGTTCCTGCATTAGTTAAAACCATTGAGTACGATCCTAACCGCACAGCCTTCATAGCATTGCTGAACTATGCTGATGGTGAGAAAAGATATATTCTTGCTCCGCAAGGTTTGAAAGTTGGACAAACAGTTGTTGCAGGTAAAGGAGCAGTTCCTGAAGTTGGTAATGCACTTTTTATGAGTGAAATTCCATTGGGAACTATCATACACAACGTGGAATTACAGCCAGGCCAAAAAGCTAGCATTGTTAGAAGTGCAGGTGCTTATGCCCAACTGATTGCACGTGAAGGAAGATATGCAACCATTAAATTTCCTTCAGGCGAAACTAGATTAATTCTTTTAGAATGTAAAGCTACAATTGGAGCAGTTTCTAATCCTGACCATAATTTACAGATACATGGTAAAGCAGGTGTTAGCCGCTGGCAGGGACGCAGACCAAGAGTAAGAGGTGTTGTAATGAACCCTGTTGACCACCCTATGGGCGGTGGAGAAGGTAGAGCTACAGGTGGTCACCCACGCTCACGCAATGGTAAAGCAGCTAAAGGTTTGAAAACAAGAAAACTGAAAAACCTCAGCAATAAGTTCATTGTTGAAAGAAGAAAGAAAAAATAATTAATCATTACAAAATAATATAAATGGCTCGTTCATTAAAAAAAGGTCCCTTCATTGATTTCAAGCTTGAGAAACGTATC
>CAMAVO010000215.1 GCA_945861685.1 Chitinophaga pinensis
CACCAAACCTCAGGACTATTTTCAAATGCTCTTCGGCATTGGAAACGACACACCTTATTTTGATGTGTATTACAACCAAATGAACCACTGGTATCGCGAATACGATAGCAATTTGTATAACGACAGCCACACAATCATCCGTTTCAATGCAGTGGTTCGATTGTTTTCGATGGGCGTATACAATGTACACACCGTTTTTATGTGCTTTCTTTCTTTGCTTGGGCTAACGGCTATTTACAAAACATTTACTCCGGTAATGAAAGAGAAAAACTTTCTCTTGTTTGGCGCTGTGTTTCTAATTCCATCTGTATTATTCTGGGGTTCGGGTGTGTTAAAAGAAGGCTTGTTGTTTTTCGGTTTGGGCTTTTTGGTTTATTACGCTCACAAAGTAATTTATGGCGAATGGAAATTGAAAAGTATTTTCTGGATCTTATTTTCTATTGTGCTGCTGGCATTGACAAAATTCTATGTAGCTATAGCAGTAATACCAGGTTTAGCAGCAAATTATTGGCTTGAGAAAACAGGAAACAAAAACGCATTACTAAAATACATTGCTTCATACACGTTAATATTTTGTGTTGGGTTGCTTGCAACTAATTCACTTCAAGTTCTGGTTCAAAAGCAGAAAGACTTTATCAACCTTGCCAATGGCGGAACATACTTGCAACGCATCACGACTGAAAAAACTGATACGATTTACATTTCTTCTTCGATGCACGAACAACTCGATATTAACCGAAAAACTAAAGAAGTAGAAGTTACCGGAAAGATTGATTACTGCAAAGTCTGGAAAGAGGGACAACTAGGAAAAGAAACTGAATTTGTAGGAGCTAAAAACTTTAAAGAAACGGAATATCGTTTGTTACTTGATTACGGAAAAACAGGCAGCACCATTGAAATACAAAAGCTGGAACCCAATATTCTGAGTTTTCTGAAAGCCGCACCTAAAGCGCTTTATAATACCTTCTTCCGTCCGTTCTTTTTCGAATCTTTTTCACCTTTTATTCTGATGGCAGGATTTGAAAACCTATTTATTCTGTTGCTGACTATTGTTGCAATTATCTTCGCTGACAAAAAAATATTCAGCGAAAAAATGTTCTGGTTTTGTGTCTTCTTCACCTTAGTAATTTTCTCATTAACAGGTTTGATAACCCCTGTGATTGGCGCCATTGTGCGTTATAAAATTGCTGCCTTACCATTATTATTGATTGCTCTTTTTATGTTGATAGATAAAAATAAACTCACGAAGAAACTTCCTTATTTTCGCAAAGTTTATAAGAATTAAACATGGCTGATATTATTCAACTTCTTCCAGATTCAGTTGCCAACCAGATTGCGGCAGGTGAAGTGATTCAGCGCCCTGCATCGGTGGTGAAAGAGTTACTTGAAAATTCTGTGGATTCGGGAGCCTCACACATTCAACTGATCATAAAAGAAGCCGGAAGAACGCTGATACAGGTAATTGATAATGGCTGCGGCATGAGTGATACGGATGCACGAATGTGTTTTGAGCGCCACGCCACTTCTAAGATACGCGAGGCGAATGATTTGTTTGCCATACGCACCAAAGGTTTCCGAGGCGAAGCAATGGCATCCATTGCCGCTATTGCACATGTGGAAATGAAAACCCGCCTCCACGACCAGGAACTAGGAACACGCATAGACATTGAAGGTTCAGAGGTAAAGCGTCAGGAGATCTTTCATTGTTCGCCTGGCACAAGCATCGCAGTAAAAAATCTGTTTTACAATGTTCCTGCCCGCAGAAATTTTCTGAAATCAAACAGCATTGAAACCAAACACATCATTGAAGAATTTCAGCGCCTAACACTTGCACACCCTGAAGTTGGCTTCAGTATGCACAACGATGGCAAAGAAGTTTTTCACCTGAAAGCAGGAAGCATACGGCAACGAATTGTAGAAATTTTCGGCAACCCAATTAACGAAAAATTAGTTCCGCTGGAAGAAGCAACCAGTATTATAAAAATCACAGGATACATCGGAAAGCCTGAATACGCAAGGAAAACAAGAGGCGAACAATATTTTTTCGTCAACAACCGTTTTATTAAAAGTCCTTACCTGCATCATGCCGTACAAAGTGCTTTTAATGATTTGTTGAATTCTGACAGTTTCCCTTCTTACTTTTTATACTTTGATGTAAAGCCTGATTTTATTGACATTAACATTCATCCTACAAAAACAGAAATAAAATTTGAAGACGAGAAATCGGTTTACGCTATTCTGCGTTCAGCGGTAAAACTCTCGTTGGGTAAATTCAATATTGCACCAACCATTGATTTTGAAATGGAGGCAAGCATGGATATTCCGCCACCGCCCAAAAACATGACGCTTATTCAGCCTGAGATAAAATTTAATAAAGATTACAATCCTTTTAAGATTGAAAAAACGACTGCTTCAGGAAGAACAAAAGATAAAATTCTGGAGCGCAGTAAACGTGACGACTGGCGGAAACTTTATGAAGACATTGAGAGTCATGCCGGAAAAAAAACGGAAACGGAGATAGAATTAAAACCTATTATTCCTGAAGAAGAGCAGGAAAAACTACAGGTAAAAAAACATCATTATCAGCTGCACAACCGCTACATTATTTCGCACATTAAATCAGGCATGATGCTTATTGACCAACACCGGGCGCACGAGCGGATTTTGTATGAGAACTTTCTTGCTTCGCTGGAAGTTGGTGTGAGTATTAACCAACAACATTTATTTCCGCATGAGCTTGCATTTTCTCCTGCAGATTTCAACCTGTTATTAGAGATGGAAGAAGATTTGCGCAACCTTGGAATTAGTTTACGACAGATTGGCAAAAATACATTTGCAGTAGATGGTGTGGCATCACATTTTCCATCCGATAATATTCCGCAATTATTGGATGACATGCTGGAATTTTTTAAAAACGAATTTTCGGAAAGCCGCAACAGACACGATGCATTGGCAAAATCACTGGCCCGAAAGTCAGCCATAAAATATGGCAAAGCATTGAGCACAGAAGAAATGAGCGACCTTGTTGACAAACTTTTTGCCTGCAAAATGCCTTATTACTCACCGGGCGGAAAACCCGTTATCATCAAATTATCACTTGACGATTTAGAAAAAAAATTTCAGAAATGAGTTATCAGCAATATCGCCCTTCAGGGTTCAGCATACTTCCTCCAGTTGTAAAAAATCTACTGATTATTAATGGCTTATTTTTCTTAGCCACTATTACACTTACTCAATTTGATTTGATTGAAATGCTAGGATTGCATCCATTCGAGTCGCAGTTATTTAAACCATATCAATTAGTTACGCACTTCTTCATGCATGGTGGTTTTATGCATATTTTCTCGAACATGCTTGCGCTGTGGATGTTTGGAAACGCCCTTGAAAATTACTGGGGCGGGAAACGTTTTCTTATTTATTATTTGCTCACAGGATTAGGCGCTGCAGCTCTGCACCTTGGAATAATTGAATTCCAAATACACAGCCTGCTATCAGAAATTTCAACCGAAAATATTGCCATTGTAATGAATGACGGAGCAGGAATTTTGAAAGGGTTTCAAAATTATACCGACCCACAAATGGCAAAACTGAATATGCTGCTTAACACTTCAACAGTTGGAGCTTCAGGCGCTGTTTTTGGTGTCTTGCTTGCATTCGGAATGATGTTCCCTAACACAATAATCTATGTTTATTTTGCGTTACCAATCAAAGCAAAATACTTTGTAATGCTTTACGGTGCTTTTGAGCTTTACTCAGGAATACAAAATAATCCGAGTGACAATGTGGCACATTTTGCACATATCGGAGGTATGATTTTTGGTTATTTCCTTATCCGTTTCTGGAACAAAAACCGACATACCTTTTAGTGCATGAGTTCCTTTGCCGATGATATAAAATCACCTTTCAAAACGGGAAACAGTGTCGGGCAATTGCTCGTCATCAACATTTTCATTTTTCTGGCACTGGTAATTTTTCAGTTCATCTTAACCATTTCCGGTTTTCCACCGGATGAAAGTTCTTCTATTTTTCACAGTGTAGTGAGTTGGATTGCTGTGCCTATGCATTTTAATGAATTGCTTTACAAACCATGGACTTTTTTCACTTACATGTTTGTACATTACAGCCTGTGGCACATCTTCGGAAATATGTTAATGCTGTTTGTTTTCGGAAAAATCTTTCAGGAATATGCAAGCAGTAAAAGAGTTTTTGCAGTTTATATGTATGGTGCTTTAATAGGAGCTTTACTCGCATTGATTACCTATCAGTTTATTCCAACATTTAAATTGCATGCTCCTGCTGATTTTATGGTGGGCGCAAGTGCAGGAGTTATGGCTATTGTACTTGCTGCTGCAACGCTGGTTCCTGATTATGTCTTACACCTTCTTCTAATCGGTCCTGTAAGATTGAAATACATTGCACTCTTTGTAGTAGTGCTGGATATGATTGGAGTAACTTATTTCGATAATGCTGGTGGCCATCTTTCACATCTTGGTGGTGCATTATTCGGTTATGTATTTGTCGCACAAATGAAAAAGGGGAAAGATTTATCATCAGGG
>CAMAVO010000216.1 GCA_945861685.1 Chitinophaga pinensis
TCAAAGGCTGTCCAGCTTACATTATTAAGAAAACTGGCATCTTCTGCATAGTATTTCTCCGACAATGTTTTTGCGGCAAAGAACCATGCCGTCCAGTCTGACTGCGATTTTGCAAACGAAAGATTCAGGTTTGCAGTTAATTCTTCGGCACGGTTTATTCCCGAATTATCAATTTCCTGCTGAAAGGCTTTCAGCTTTCCGGCAGCATCTTCTTTGGAGCGGATAAGGGTGGTGCCGTGTTGTAAGTAAGTATCGTAAATCTTTTGGTTCACGCTGTCTGCCGTGTATTTAGCCTCAAAGGCTTTGCGGTTTTTAACCAGATAAACAAAAGGAGCGGAATTAACATCGGCAATGTGGTGATACAAGAGGTTCCAGTTTCCCTGCTGCAAAATATCTTCTTCTTTTATGGAAGCAAAATAATCAGTAGCAACCGATGTGGTAGGCAGGCAGGTTTGCGACATCACATCTAAGTAAGCAGTTAAAAATTCAGGTTTTCTGTTGCCCGTATCGTATTTATTCTGGTAGGCCGAGAACGCTTTTTCGGGAGTGTATGCCGTTTTGCCCAAGTCAATAAAGGCGGCAGCCTCCATAGAACCTGCAGCGCGGTGAACCAGTTTGCCGTCACCATCAATATAGACCAGATTAGGGTAACACGAAACCTTGTATTCTTTTGCGATATCAATCCCCTCGCCTTTTTCCATGTCTATTTTGGCATTGATGAAATTGGCGTTGTAATAGTCGGCAACGGTTTTGTCGGTAAAAATATTTTTAGCCATCCATTTGCAGGGACCGCACCAGGTGGTGAAAGCATCCATGAAAATGAGCTTATTTTCTTTTTTTGCTTTGGCTTTTATCTCGGCCCATGTTCCGGTTTCGAAAGCAATCTCCTGCGCAGTAGAAGTGTGAGCATAAGAAAGTGAGAACGTGAGAAGGAGAAGGATTATTTTGTTCATGTTTTTTTTGATTTAGGATTGCGAAGGTAGTGATTTCATCGTCACCCTGAACTTGTTTCAGGGTCTTACTTGAGAGATGCTGAAACAAGTTCAGCATGACGCTAAACGCCATTTCTCAACTGAAACCTACTCAATACCTGCCACTGCCGGTAATCGTGTTTCAGCGGATAAGCCGCATTTGCCGTAAATGTTCCTTTAAAAGGCTTGTCTTTATATACCGCCCAAGCCTTTCTGAAATTATCAGCCATAAGGTCGCGGTAAGCTAGCGTAACATGCGGATGAAAAGAATAAGGCGTTTCGCGGGGCGTGAATTTTAATTCGGTTTGAAGAAAATACATCAGCGCTTTGTGCATGTGAAAAAGTTGGTCGTTCTTTACTACATCGGCAAAAATTACTTTGTTGGATGCGTTGTCGAAACAGTTGAAGCCGCTGAGTTCAATATCAAACGCTGCATACATTTCAAAGAATTCCTGCAATCGCAGGTGCATTTCCACTTCCGCATCTGGACTGCGTTTAAAAGGGCTTTGCAGGGTAATATGCGGCATTGTTTTCAAAGCAGCAGAGGAACCATAGTTGCGGGCGAAATCATGTTTGATTACCGTAAGTCGTTCTGCCAATTGCTGATGCGGCAACAAGGCAATGAAGTAAAGGGATTGGATTAAGGACATCTATTATTTGTGAATTGGTGATTTAGCGAATTAGTGATTTCAATCACCAATTAACTAATTCACTAAATCTATTTCGTTTCACGATAAACAAGCCAGATAAACAAAAACTGAAACGGCAAACGGATATAGGCAACTATTGGCAAAACATCAATTGACTTCCCCGCTTCCATTGCCATGTAAATATTGGCAGGAAAAACGGCAATCAGCAGAATAATCAATCCCCAGGCCGCCACAACTTTTGTTTGAGGAATAAACAGCATAATGCCGAGAATAATTTCAGCTGCACCGCTTGCATAGTTCAACAACTCATGCTCAGGAAGTACAGGCGGCATCATGCGCAGATAAAATTCGGGATTAAAGAAATGGTTTGCACCCGCAAGAATAAATGCAAGTCCAATAATATAGGTACTGATATTTTTCATGTGCTAAAGATAGATATTGCAAATCAATGCAAACGAAAGGCTAAGTTTGCAGTCTTAATTATCGGAAATGAAAAACACCTCTCTCACCTTCTCACTTTCTCTCCTTCTCACTTTCTCACTTTTTGCCCAAACTCCCGACTTCTCCGTTTACCTGATTGGCGATGCCGGAAACGATACCGTTACCAATCAAACGATGACCTTGTTGCAACAAGACGCACTCACCAAACCCAACAGCGCCATTCTTTTTCTGGGCGATAATATTTATCCGCAAGGGTTGGAAACACTGAGTAAATCAGAAAAGAAACGCAGGCTGTCAACAAAGAGATTACTATCTCAGGTTGAACCTTTGAAAACCTACAAAGGGCAAGTGTATTTTGTTCCCGGCAACCACGACTGGAAGCAAGGAAAATGGCAAGGCTTGAAATACATAAAAGAAGAAGCGCGCTACGTTGAAGAGTATTTTAAAACAACTGAAGTCAGCAATCGCAACGAGCATACTTTTATTCCGCAAAATGGTTTGCCAGGTCCCTATTCGGTAATGCTGACAGAAAAAATTCGGCTTATTGCCATTGACACACAATGGTGGCTGCAAAGTCAGTTTTTTCATAAAACACAAAAGCCGGAAGGGCTAAACAGAAAACAAACAACCGCGAAATTTTACCGCGAATTAGACAGCCTTCTGAACGCTGCAAAAAACAATAACGAGAAAGTTGTTATAGCTGCACATCATCCTATGTTTACCAACGGACATCACTCCAATCGTTTGGAGCCATTGCGTTCATTAGTAAATTTTATGCCGCTGCAATTTTTCGGATTAATCGGATTAAACCGCATGCTGGTGCAGGATATGCCACAGCCACGTTATCATAAAATGCGAACGAAACTGCTGAACACTTTCAACAAATACGAGCACCTGATTGTGGTTGCCGGACACGAACATACGCTGCAATATTTTGAAGACGGAACTAATACCCACATTGTCAGCGGCTCGGGCAGTAAACGCACGCACATCAACAAAAACCGCTACAAAGCAGGCTTTATGAACGACATGGAAAATGGATTCTTTCGTCTCGATTTTTACAACGATGGAAGTGTTTCTGCAGCTATTTATGGCTCAACAACCGGTGGATTACTGCACGAAATCAAACTGAAATAATCTTTAATCCGTGAAAATACTGTTCCTCGTTTCCCGTGTTCCGTATCCGCTTGAAAAAGGTGATAAACTGAGAGCGTTCAACCATCTGAAGTTATTGTCCGAGAAGCATGAGATAACGCTGGTTGCATTGAATGATACAGAACTTCATCCTGAAGCGGAACAGGTTTTGTCACGCTACTGTAAGCGTTTGCACGTTCTTGATATTTCCTTGAGTGTAAGAATACTAAGTCTTATTTCAGCAGCATTTAACGGAAAACCTTTTTCAACAGGTTATTTTTATAATAAAATAGCACAGGATATTATTGATGATATTATTGATGAAATACATCCTGCACATATCTTCTGTCAGTTGACAAGGGTAACAGAGTATGTGAAAAACATAACGGACATTTCTAAAACATTGGACTATCAGGATGCTTTTGCCAAAGGAATGGAAAAGCGTATCAGTAAAGAACCGTTTTATCTGCGCTGGCTTTTTAAGATGGAATATAAACGTCTGCTGAAGTATGAGGCAGAAGTTTTTGATTGGTTCGATAATAAAATCATCATCTCTGCTCAGGACAGAGAAAATATTGCGCATCACGATAAAAAAAATATTGTGGTTGTGCCGAACGGTGTAGACTTAGACTATTTCCAGCCAAGAAGCCTCACCCCAACCCTCTCCGATGGAGAGGGAGCAGAAGGCAAAAAGAAATACGATTTGCTTTTTACCGGAAACATGGCCTATCCGCCAAACATTGAAAGCGTAGTGTTTTTGGTAAATGAAGTGTTGCCCTTGGTGAAGCAGAAAAAACCGGATATAAAACTATTGATTGCCGGTGCAACACCTGTTGCTCGTGTTAAAGAGTTACAAAGCGATAATGTTGAAGTGAGCGGCTGGGTAGATGATATGCGCGCGAGCTATGCTGCAACAAAATTATTTATTGCACCTATGCAAATCAGCATTGGTTTGCAGAACAAACTGCTGGAAGCAATGGCAATGAAAGTTCCCTGCATTACTTCTGAATTATCCAATAATGCCCTTGGCGGAACGCATAACGAAAACATCATTGTTTGCAAACAACCGCAGGAATATGCCGATGCTATTTTACGTTTGCTTGATAACTCTGCCCAAGCAGAACAATTAGCAACTGCCGGACATGAATTTGTGAAGCAGAATTACGGCTGGAAGAAAATGACAGAGCCTTTACTTCGTATGATTTAACAATAGTTTACTAAATAAAAAAGCCAGGCAAATTGCGTGGCTTTTTTATTTAAATTAATTAGAACTAATTAAGATTTTGTAGCAGTAACAGTGCAGGTAACGGTTTGTCCTGACGCATTATCAG
>CAMAVO010000217.1 GCA_945861685.1 Chitinophaga pinensis
AAGTTCATCAAAATCATTACCTCTGGTCATAACGCAAATTAAGTAAGGTTTACCCTTTTTATAAACAATTCCACAATCATGAAGCTGTTTGATATTGCTTTCAGCTAAACCACGTTCCCCAAATTTATGCGCAACAACAACATCAGCAGGCAGTTTTGCCAATAACCCTTTTTTAAAATCTGAGTGACTAAGATATTCTAATGCCTTTTCTGACATTGCTTTATTAAGATAAGTAGCATTGTAAAGCATTCTGAAAAAAGATGAATAATCTTTTACAGACATAAAATCATCAGGCGATCTTAAGCCCGGGACATCAATCCCTAAATCAGAGTAAACTTTATTAAGAGTAATTTCCTCAATATTCATTAATAGTAAATTCTTTGCCTCATTATCTGAATATGCAATCATGTTATTAATTAGTTGGTCTACTGTATATGAACTGCCAATTTTTATAAGAGCATGATTAGTTATATTTGAGATAGTTAAATCTTCGGTATGTTTTGTGTAGGTTATTGTTTTACTGAGAAATCCAGGTGAATGCTCCGATTCTGCTTTATGCAAAGCAGCAATCATTATCGGCACTTTGAGAAGACTTGCCGGTGAAAAAAGTTCGTTTTCACCAATTCCAATCCATGGGCCGTTACTTAAATCACGAAAATATATAGAAACGTGCGTTGCTCTTTTCTGTGATTTTACCTCAGCGATATAATTCTTGAGTTTTTTCTCAAGAATTATCATTGAACTTCTGTTGGAAGAAGCTAAGTCCTGGCACTCAAGCAACGGACTAATAAATTTATAACCGCTTTCGCGTATCTCTTTTAGCTCGTGTTGCTTCTCTGCAATTACATCTTCCTTACCTTTTTCTTTACCGGTATATCTTCCAATGTAATATCCTAAACCGGCAGTTGCTGCAGCAATTAAAACTAATAGAAATTTGTTCTTTGACATGAAAATAGAATTGGAGGTTGAACACCAATTTAAGTTGCAAAGCTACTTCAACTTCAAGCGAGTGCTATTATACCGGAATTAAAATCGACAACTCACTATAAAAGAAGGATAAGAAGAAGGGGAAACCAACCCAAAACTATTGAATTAATTTCCCCTTAACAGTGCGTTGAACTAATTTATTCTTTGCTTGAAGATTTTTTAGGCTTCTTCTCTTTTTCCTTTTCGGTGGCTTTAATAATATTGATGATGATTTCTTCTTTCTTAGAATCTAAATCAACATTAATAATATCACCTTCGTTCACATTTGCACCTATAATTTGCTCTGCCATAGGGTCTTCAAGGTATCTCTGAATAGCACGTTTCAATGGGCGGGCGCCAAAGTTGGCGTCATAGCCTTTGTCAGCAATATAGTCCTTTGCTTTGTCAGTAATCTTTATTTCATAACCCAATTCATGCAGACGTTTGTAAAGACTTTTTAATTCAATTTCGATGATTTTATGAATGTCTTCTTTTGCAAGAGGATTAAAAACCAACACATCATCAATACGGTTTAAGAATTCGGGAGCAAACGCTTTTTTTAATGATTTTTCAATCATGGCTTTTGCATCTTCAGTAACTGTTGAAGTTCTTGCACTTGTTGCAAAACCAACGCCCTGACCAAACTCTTTCAACTGACGTGTTCCAATGTTAGAAGTCATAATAATGATGGTATTCTTGAAATCAATTTTACGACCAAGGCTATCTGTCATTTGTCCATCATCCAATGCCTGCAGCAATAAATTGAAAACATCAGGATGTGCTTTTTCAATCTCATCTAACAGAATAACTGCATAAGGTTTACGTCTTACTTTTTCTGTCAGCTGACCGCCTTCTTCGTAACCAATATAACCCGGAGGTGCGCCAATCAAACGCGATACAGAGAATTTCTCCATATATTCACTCATATCTATTCTGATAAGCGCATCGTCATTATCAAACAAATAGTTTGAAAGCACTTTTGCCAACTGCGTTTTTCCAACACCTGTCGGGCCAAGGAAAATAAACGAACCAATTGGTTTGTTAGGATCCTTTAAACCTGCTCGGTTGCGCTGAATAGCTTTCACCACTTTGCGTATCGCTTCGTCCTGACCGATTACTTTATCTTTAATGGCCTCATACATTCCCATCAAACGGCTGCCTTCGTTTTGTGCAATACGCTGAACAGGAACACCGGTCATCATAGCCACAACTTCTGCAACGTTATCTTCCGAAACAGTTTCGCGGTTACTTTTGGTTTCTTCTTCCCACTTTTTCTTTTCAACTTCTAATTCATCCAGCAATTTGCGTTCTGAATCGCGCAGGTTGGCAGCTTCTTCATATTTCTGGCTGCGGACAACTTTATTTTTCAATTCTTTTATATCCTCAACTTTCTTTTCCAAGTCAATAATATTTGCCGGAACTTTGATGTTGGTTATGTGAACCCGTGAACCCGATTCATCCAACGCATCAATTGCTTTGTCGGGAAGATGGCGGTCGCTCAGGTAACGTGCAGTCAATGTTACACACGCTTTAATCGCATCATCAGTATAAATTACGTTGTGGTGATCTTCGTATTTTGATTTGATGTTATTCAAAATCTGAATGGTTTCATCAACGGTAGTAGGCTCAATAATTACTTTCTGGAAACGTCTGTCCAAAGCACCGTCCTTTTCAATGTACTGACGATACTCGTCAAGAGTTGTAGCACCAATACACTGAATTTCTCCACGTGCAAGTGCAGGTTTGAACATGTTGGAAGCATCTAATGAACCAGAAGCTCCACCCGCACCAATAATGGTGTGTATCTCGTCAATGAACAGAATAACATCAGGCGATTTTTCCAATTCATTCATCACCGCTTTCATGCGCTCTTCAAACTGTCCGCGGTATTTTGTCCCTGCAACTAATGAAGCTAAATCCAGAGTGATTACTCGTTTGTTAAAAAGTACACGTGAAACTTTACGTTTCACAATTCTTAATGCAAGACCTTCAGCAATGGCTGATTTACCAACTCCAGGTTCGCCAATCAAAATAGGGTTGTTCTTTTTTCTGCGGCTCAAAATCTGCGATACACGCTCAATCTCTTTCTCACGACCTACAATAGGGTCCAGCTTGTCGTCTTCTGCAGCTTTAGTTAAATCACGACCAAAATTATCAAGCACCGGAGTTTTTGATTTGCTGTCTGTTGGTTTGCGGGTGCTGGCACCAAATGTGCCGCTGTCTGCTTCATCGTCATCATCAGCAGGTGTTCCGTGTTCTGCTTTTGGTGGTGCGCTTGTAACTTCACCCAATGCTGCTCTCACCGTGTCGTAATCCACCTTGTAATTTTCTAAAACCTTTGTTACAACGCTTTCTTCATCTTTTAAAATAGAAAGCAACAAGTGTTCTGTTCCTATAACATCTGTTTTAAATGTTTTAGCTTCAAGGTAGGTTATCTTTAAGGCTTTTTCTGCCTGTTTTACCAAGGGAATATTATCCAATGTTTGTTTCTTAGCAACGATACTGCTGCCTGTTTTTACTGAACCTTCAATCTTTCTGCGAAGTTCAACCAAATCAACGCCTAATGAAAGAAGCACATTGATTGCTCTGCCTTCGCCATCGCGGATTAATCCGAGCATAAGGTGCTCGGTGCCTATGTAATCATGTCCTAAACGTAATGCTTCCTCGCGGCTGTAGCTGATTACATCTTTTACCTGTTGTGAGAATTTAGCTTCCATAATTTTTTAGATTCTATATATATTTTCTGTTAAAGAACTAGCAAGATTTCAGTTGAACTTTCAAACGTAACTGCGCCAATAATAGTTATATTTTAAAGCCACTCAAAAATAGTTGACAAATATACTTCCGTTTTGTTTCTGATTGTTAATTACCAACCGAAAATTGTTAATAAAATAACGCCTTTTCGTGAACTATATTTGACTACTTTCGGGGCTCTTTCAAAAATGACTAATCAAATAGTGTGCAAATAAATTTATAAACGAAAAAAATGGCAGAAGGCGAAAAAATTATCAGAATTAATATTGAGGAGGAAATGAAGAGTGCCTACATTGATTATTCAATGTCGGTAATTGTTTCAAGAGCATTGCCGGATATAAGAGACGGTTTAAAACCTGTTCACCGCAGAGTGTTGTTTGGTATGTTGGATTTAGGTGTCCTGTCAAATCGTCCGCATAAGAAGTCAGCGAGAATAGTAGGGGAGGTGCTTGGTAAGTATCACCCGCACGGTGATACATCTGTTTACGACACCATGGTGCGTATGGCACAAGAGTGGAGTTTGCGTTATCCATTGGTTGACGGACAAGGTAACTTTGGTTCGGTTGATGGTGACAGTCCTGCAGCAATGCGTTACACTGAAGCAAGACTGAAAAAGATAGCAGAAGAATTACTCGCAGACATTGACAAAGAAACTGTTGATTTCCAGAATAACTTTGATGATACGCTGAAAGAGCCAACCGTTCTTCCTGCAAAAATCCCTAATCTTTTGATTAACGGAGCTGCCGGAATTGCGGTGGGTATGGCTACCAATATGGCTCCTCACAATCTTTCGGAAGTG
>CAMAVO010000218.1 GCA_945861685.1 Chitinophaga pinensis
CCGGAGGCACGTTTGGAATTAATCCTGAAACACTTCCGGGAGGAAAAGCATCAAAAGTTTCACCGCTGTTGAGTTGCCCTATAAATGGAGGTGGCGTTTGAAAAATTCCGTTGCTGTCTGAAAGTTGAGCCACATAACTGTTGAACTGATTGAAAACCCCGAATGATGAAAACGGAACATCAATTACACTGCCGATGCAGACCGCATTGGTGTCTAACGTTACTGCCGGTTGCTGTGTGTTTATGCTGTTGGGACAAAACTGAATATCAATACAAACGCTTACATCGCTGATGATAACAGGTGCCGGGTCGGTGCGGATAACGCGCACTTTGTAACAGCTTCCCGGAACAAGATTTTCGGGTAATGGTAAGGATACAGCACTATTAATCTGGTTGGCAAGGTTTATACTGTAGCCAAAATTTACCGGGTTGGCAAAGCTTCCGGTAGCATCAGAAATTTCAAATTGATACGAACCATAACAAAGTGGTGTAGAAAAGTCAAAGAACATAATCAAATCATTTTCCTGACAAATAGGATTTGGAAAAACCTGTCCCATTGTAATGGTTACCGGATTGTTCACATCATCGTATGTAGCAACCGCAATAATATCATCAATACCAAACGAAGCCGGTGTTGAATTAGTGCCATTGTCATTTTGCCAGCGCCATCCGAAACGCAGGTTGGCAACGTTTGCCCAGGCAGGATCAGTAAACGTAACATACTTCCATCTGCGCTGGTCATTGTACGTGGTTTGTCCGTATTGTGTCCATGCGCCACCGTCAATACTGTAATATAACTCACCATAGGCACTTGGCGAGCCTTCGCAGATGTAAAAGAAAGAGAGAATAACATCGGTTAAGCCGAGTGTGCAAAATCCGTCAGCCATAAATGTAAAGCGGTCAGATGCTGATGCCGGATTATAATTGGCATTGGCAATTCCGTTGCTTTGAACTTCGGCAAAATCATGAATGTGCAGGTAGGTGCTGAAGGGTGAAGATGTGATGGTTCCGCTTACGGTGCTGTCTTCGTTAATGGTGTTTGGATAAGTCGGTTGCCCGTCAAATTCGGTATTAATTATCCATTGGTTGAGGCCGGAACTGCTTCCCGGTCCGCCTGAGTTAAGCGTGAACGCTGCATCGTTGTTATTAAAGTTTTCGGCATACAGTTGTATGTTTTGCGCACGCGCAGTTGTAGCAAACGTTATTGCTGCAATAAAAAGAGGTAATAGTTTCTTCATGATACGTTGACGTTAAGAGCGTATAAATATAGAATGATATTCTATATAATTATTTAAAAATATTTTACTTTTACAAAACATAATTGAGGCTGTGTGCTTTTTTAAGTATTTGAAAATGTATGCTGCTCTAAAAAAAATAAACTATGCAAAAAAAACTACTACGTTCGGCTGAAACAAAAATCTTCGGAGTTTGCGGAGGATTGGGTGAGTATTTTGATATTGACCCCACTATTGTACGCATTATTTTTCTGTTAGCACTGGTTACTTTCGGTACAGGTTTACTACTGTATCTGGTGCTTGCATTGGTGATGCCGAAGCCTTAAGGCATGTTCCTCAACTTCTTTTTTCTTTTAAAACAAAAAGGACTTCCGGTAAGCCTGCACGAATTGCTTGCGCTGCTGGGTGCCATGAAAAAAGAGGTGATTGCCTATAACGTAGATGATTTTTACGCCCTCTGCAAAACAATTCTGGTAAAGCGAGAAGAGCACCTTGATTTATTTGACCGCGTGTTTGGTGAATATTTTCAGGGAATGGAAGCCATCAGCACCGATCAACTGATGCAAGTTCCGGAAGACTGGCTGGAGAAAAACCGCAAGCGACAACTGACGGAAGAAGAAAAAGCCTTGATTGAAGCCTTTGGCGGCCCCGAAGAATTGCGCAAACGTTTTGAAGAACTTCTGAAAGAACAGAAAGAGCGCCACGAAGGAGGCAATCGATGGATTGGCACAGGCGGCACCAGTCCTTTTGGTAACAATGGTTTTAACCCGCAGGGCTACAGAGTAGGAGGGGATGCCAGTGGAAATCGCAGCGGACTAAAAGTTTGGGACAACCGTGATTTTGCCAACCTTGACGACAAGCGCGAACTGGATACCCGAAATTTAAAACTCGCTCTTAAGCGCCTGCGCCATTTTACCCGCGAAGGTGCCGAAGAAGAATTAGATATGGATACCACCATCAGCAAAACCTCGCGCAACGCGGGTTTTCTGGACATTGCTATGCAACCCAGCAAAGAGAATAGAGTAAAAGTTTTAATGTTTTTAGACATTGGAGGCAGTATGGACGATCATGTTGACTTATGCTCGCGCCTTTTTTCGGCAGCCAAGCATGAGTTCAAGCATCTGGAATATTTTTATTTCCACAACTGCATTTACGATTATGTATGGAAAGACAATGAGATGCGCTGGAACGACCGCACATCAACTTATGATTTACTGCACAAATACAACCGCGATTACAAAGTGATTATTGTAGGTGATGCTGCTATGTCGCCCTACGAGATTTTGAGCGATAGCGGCTCGGTGGAATACAGCAATGCCGAATCGGGTTATGCCTGGCTTAACCGCATGAAAGAACATTTTCCGCAGATTGCATGGCTTAATCCTAATGCCGAAACCTCATGGGATTTTTTCCAGAGCACCGTTATTATTAAAGATATTTTTACCGACCGTATGTTTCCAGCAACCATTGAGGGGATTGAGAAGATGATGAAGAAGCTGAGGAGCGGGGTGAAGGTGGTGTAAGAAACGTCATTGCGAGCGTGAGCGAAGCAATCTCCTAATTGTATGCAGTAATTCAATTAGGAGATTGCTTCGGTCGTTCCTCCCTCGCATAAACAAATACCTATTTTGTAAACGAATTCTTCAGATGCTTAAATGCATCACCAACCTCGCTGCGGAAATTATCCCAGCGCTCTTCCACTTTTTTCTCTTCACCCGAAAAGCGGGATTTTATCTCGTTCAGTTTATCGGCAAACTCTTTTTTCTTCTCTTCAAAATCCATCTTCTTATCCAGCTTGTTCAGTTCAAAGCGCAGGCGCATGATTTCCAGTTTTATTTTAAACTTTTCCACCTCGGGAAGCAGTTTTAAATACACTTCATTTGCTGTTTCGTTCTTACGGATAATGCGCTCTACTTCAGCAAGAGCGGCAGCTATTTTTTTGCTTTGCTCTTCAAACAACTCTTTTGTTTCGGCTTTACCTAAAGCAAGTTGAACCTGCAACTGTTCAAACGCAGTTTTCAGTTCATCAGTTTTTTCTTTTCCTTTTTCAACCTGCTGTCGTGCTTCGCTCAGGTAGGAGTTGAAGAGTGTTTTTGCCTCTTCGTATTTTTCTTTTGCTTCGGCAGCGCCAAGGTTGGCCTGCACACGAAACTCTTCCAGTTCGCTTACTGCTTTTTTCATGTTGCCGATCAATGCATCGGCAAAGTTGGAGATGGTATTATTTTCCATGATAATAGTTTTTAGTTATGACAAATGTAGACTGACAATCATTTTGCAAACAAGATGATTGTCAGCTAAAGTAATGATTTTTGTCAGTTATTAAAACTTCAGATTAAGCCCGGCAAGGAAATTAAACCCTGCCATGGGGTAATAAAAGTTTTCGGTTGTTTTTGCTCCACTGTAAACATAACTGAAGGTATAGCCGTTGGCCTCATACATAGTATTGAACACATTGTTTAGCAGCAGGCTGATACCTATTTCGCGCACCACTTTTGTTTTAATAAGGTAATTAATGCGCACGTTTTCAGTAAAGTAAGCTGCAATGCTGCGACTGTTATCCGAGGTATTGTCAAGGTATTGCTTACCTACATATTTACTGATAAAACTGATGTTCAGATTTTTTAAAGGTTGGAGACCTATTGTTCCTGATGAAATAATATTGGGCGAAAAAGCGATGTCGGTATTTTTATGTTCTATAGTTTGCTGTACCCCACTGTCGTAATCATCCACAAACTCGGTAAAGTTTTTTATTTTGTTCAGGCTGTAGGTAAAGTTGCCGCCAACGGTTATAATCTTGGCAATGCGCACTTCAAACTCAGGTTCTATTCCGGTGCGGTAGCTCTTGTCAATATTGGTGCGTGTGTAAGCACCTACATCATTGATTTGTCCGGTAAGTACCAATTGGTTTTGATAAGCCATCAGGTAATAGGTAATACCGAATTTGAAATTTTTTCCGTTCAGTTTGTAGCCCGCTTCTATATTATTCAGTGTTTCGTGTTTCGGGCGACTGTCGGGTGTTGATTGCGTAAAATCATCGCGCACCGGTTCGCGGTTGCCGCGACTGTAGGAGGCATACAGGTGTTGGCTTCCGTTTATTTCATAAACCAGTCCCGCTTTAGGATTAAAGAAGTTAAACATTGCCTGTTGTTCCACATTTTGCAACAGGTTGTTAAAGCCTATGAATGAATACTGAATGCTGCGGTATTGTAAATCAATAAATGCATTCAGTTTTTTGCCGATGCGGTAGTTGGCTTTGAAGTAGGCATTCACATCGGT
>CAMAVO010000219.1 GCA_945861685.1 Chitinophaga pinensis
CCTTATCATCAGAACCATATTTATGATCAGTTGAATTGGTTCGGATATTATTTCAGTAACGGGTATTACAGAGGCGATTATGACGGAGATGTATTGATGGCAGGAGCAAGAAGCGTGGAGGAAATTTCAATGCAAAGTTATTCGGCTACTGTTACTAGCCGTTCTGAAAATAAGAAGAGTAAAAATGCAGAAACAGTTTCAACCGGCTTGGCGATGTCCGAAACTATTGTTATGGAAGATTCAAATGGAAACAGCGTTGCCAAAACTCCAAATTTTAAACCTGCCCCACCCCCACCTGATGAAGCTGATAAAAGAACGGGGGAGATGAGCGGAGTTAAAGCCAGAAGTAATTTCAATGAAACAGCATTCTTCTACCCTCACCTGCAAACTGATGAGCAAGGAAATATAATCATCAGCTTTACTATCCCCGAAGCACTGACCAAATGGAAGATGCTTGGCTTTGCGCATACCAAAGATTTGAAATATTCGGCAACACAAAACGAACTGGTAACACAGAAAGAACTGATGGTGATGCCAAATGCACCTCGTTTTTTCCGTGAAGGAGATAAAATCACGTTCAGCGCAAAAGTCTCTAACCTGAGCGAAAATGCAATGACGGGAATTTCACAATTGTTTTTGTTTGATGCACTCACCATGCAGCCTGTTGATGCAGCATTGAAAAATACTTCTGCTACTAAAACCTTCACCGCAGAAAAAGGACAGAGCACTGCACTCAATTGGAACATTGAAATCCCTGAGGGTATTTCTGCTGTAACATATAAAGTAGTTGCCAAAGCAGGGAAGTTTTCTGATGGAGAAGAAATGGCTGTGCCTGTGTTAACCAATCGTATGTTGGTTACTGAATCATTACCGCTGCCGGTGAGATACAATCAACCGAAAACGTATAAACTTAACAAACTGCTCACGAACACATCAACAACGTTAACCAATCATAATCTCACATTGGAGTTCACTGCTAATCCTGCATGGTATGCAGTGCAGGCATTGCCCTATATGATGGAGTATCCATATGAATGTTCAGAGCAGGTTTTCAGTCGCTACTATGCCAACAGCATTGCTACGCACATTGCCAATTCAAGTCCGAAAATAAAAGCAGTGTTTGATGCGTGGAAGAGAGATTCCGAATCAGATAAAGGTAGCACAGCCTTATTATCAAATCTTGAAAAGAACCAGGAATTAAAATCATTGTTGCTGGAAGAAACCCCTTGGGTGATGCAGGCAAAAGATGAAACAGAGCGCAAGAAAAGACTGGCTTTGCTTTTTGATCTGAATAAAATGAGTAATGAATTAGGAGCTGCTTTGCACAAATTAGAAAAAGCGCAAGTATCCAATGGAGGCTGGCCCTGGTTTCCCGGAATGCCCGATAGTCGCTATATAACACAGCACATTGTAACCGGCATGGGACACTTGCAAAAACTGGGCGTTATTGATTTTGAGAAAGACCGCAAAGCATGGAATATGACTCAGCTGGCTGTCCGCTATCTCGATGATCGCATTCGTGAAGATTATGAGAATTTGAAAAAACATAAAGTTGATTTGAGTAAGAATAATCTGAGCAGCGAACAGATACAATACTTGTATGCACGCAGTTTCTTCAATTCGCAGATTGAGATTTCTTCCAACAATAGAGAAGCATTCAATTACTATAAAGGTCAGTCAGAAAAATTCTGGTTGGAGAATAGTCGCTACATGCAAGGCATGATAGCATTGGCTTTGCATCGCTACCAGACAAAAACTATTCCGACTGATATTATGAATTCGCTGAAAGAAAATTCACTCCACAGTGATGAGATGGGAATGTACTGGAAAGATATGTCGGGCGGATTTTACTGGCATCAGGCACCAATCGAAACACAGGCATTATTGATTGAAGCCTTTGATGAAGTTACCAATGATCAGGACGCAGTAGCGGAATTAAAAATCTGGCTGCTGAAACAAAAGCAAACACAGGATTGGAAAACTACCAAAGCTACGGCTGAAGCCTGTTACGCATTGTTGTTGAAAGGAACAGATTGGTTGGAAGAAACCCCGGAAGTGGTAATTAACGTGGGCAAATATGAAGTATATAATGGCGGAACAAAAAGAGGATGGAATCCTGATGATGTTTATGTAGGCAATCAGGAAGATGCTGGCACAGGATACTTTAAAACTTCGTGGAGCGGAAAAGATATTACTAAAGAAATGGGAGAAGTTAAGGTTGATGTGCAATCCTATAAACAGGAAAAAGGAGTTGCATGGGGTGCTTTATACTGGCAGTATTTTGAGCAGTTGGATAAAATTACTCCTGCTGAAACACCGCTGAAGCTGACTAAGAAGTTATTTCTTGAAAAGCCTTCACCAATAGGCCCTGTCATTACTCCCATAACAGCTTTGACAGTTCTGCACCCTGGCGACAGAATTAAAGTTCGTGTAGAATTAAGCGTTGACCGGGCTATGGAATTTGTTCATTTGAAAGATATGCGTGCCTCGGGCTTTGAGCCGGAGAACGTTATTTCGCAATATAAATACCAGGGAGGTTTAGGATACTATGAAAGCACACGTGATGCAGCCACTAATTTCTTTTTCGCCTATCTGCCAAAAGGAAGTTATGTGTTTGAATATCCGTTGCGCGTCTCACATAAAGGTGATTTCTCAAATGGCATCACCAGTGTGCAGTGCATGTATGCGCCAGAGTTTGCAGCACACTCGGAAGGGATTAGGGTAAAGGTGGAGTAAAGGTTTATTTTTGCGCACGCCAAACAAATTCATTT
Source organism: Chitinophaga pinensis (assembly GCA_945861685.1). Classification (GTDB taxonomy): domain Bacteria; phylum Bacteroidota; class Bacteroidia; order SXHM01; family SXHM01; genus SXHM01. Next base: position 2,772 of record CAMAVO010000219.1, read on the forward strand.
GCTGAGCAAAACGCAATCTTATTTTTTCTTTGCTGCAATCATTGCAGTTTACATCATCAGTGGGTTTATTGATGTGATGGATGTGGATGCTGCGCAGTATGCCTCCATCGCGCGCGAAATGCTGGAGCGCGGAGATTACCTGCATGTTACCAACCGCTATCAGGACTATTTAGATAAGCCGCCTTTGTTGTTCTGGTTATCTACATTATCATTTAAAGTATTTGGCATCTCCAACTTTGCATACAAGTTGCCATCGTTGTTGTTTGCATTGCTTGGAATTTTCTCCACTTACAAATTAGGTAAACTGCTGTATTCAGAAAAAACAGGAATGCTGTCTGCGCTTATGTTTGCTTCGTGTCAGGCGATGTTTCTTATCACCAATGATGTAAGAACAGATACTATTCTCACGGGTGCAATTATTTTCTCTATCTGGAATATTGCAGCATATAATCAAAACGGGAAATGGATTTCATTACTGTCAGGTTTCACCGGAATAGCGCTGGCAATGCTTGCTAAAGGACCAATCGGATTAATGGCACCTGCGTTAGCTTTCGGCTCTCACTTTATTTTAAGAAGAGAATGGAAAAAGATTTTCAGATGGCAATGGATTTTAGGGTTGTTAGTTGTTATAATTCTGCTCTCACCTATGTTGATAGGATTGTATCAGCAGTTTGATCTGCACCCTGAAAATGGAGTTTCCGGTGTTCGTTTTTATTTGTGGGATCAGAGTTTCGGAAGACTGACAGGTGATAATCCTTTCATCAATAGCCAGCAGAAACCTCAAGCCACAGATCCATTCTTTTTTGCGCATACCTTTTTGTGGGCGTTTTTACCGTGGAGTATTTTTTTCATTTGCGGTTATTGGGAAAAACTGAAAATGATTGTTCTCGCAAAATTTAGGTTGAACGGAAATGAAGAAGCTATTACAACAGGCGGATTTACATTAGTGTTTATCGCCATGAGTTTGTCGGACTATAAATTGCCGCATTATATTTTTATTGTTTTTCCATTAGCTGCAATTATCACGGCTGATTATCTGTTGAGAGTATTTGAAAATTCAGAAAAGAAAAAGCTGCAACAAGTTTTCAGTGTTGTTCAGAAAATTACAATCGTCTTAATATGGTTGATTATTCTAACACTCTGCATTTATTCATTCCCGATTAAAAATGTTTTGTTATGGATAAGTTTGTTTGTAATTGTTATTGTAACTTTTTACTTGTTCTTTAAAAAATCAGAACCGTTTCAAAAGCTAATTACTGTTACATTAGTAACAATAATTGGAGGGAATTTTATGTTGAGCTCGCACTTTTATCCAACGCTGCTTTCGTATCAAAGCAATGTTGCAGCAGGAAGGTTTATTGACAGTAAAAATATTCCTAATGAACAATTTGTGTGTTACATCTCAGGAGGACATTCACTTGATTTTTACAGCAGACGGATAGTGCCTTGGATTCAATCACCACAAGGAATTAATGACAGAGTTCAAAATGGTGAAGTATGGATTTTTACTAATGATGAGGGAAAACAAAATTTTGAAAATAAAAGCTTTTTGCCTGATAGTGTAATAATGTATGCTGATTACAAAGTGACAATGCTGTCTTTGCCATTTTTAAAGCCTGCTGAGCGGGAAAAGATGCTGAAGAAAAAGTATCTGCTGCGCTTTGCGAAGAATTAAT
>CAMAVO010000220.1 GCA_945861685.1 Chitinophaga pinensis
CAAGTTTTTGCGCCACTAAAGTAATATATCCGCTTTCATTTCGTTTGCCTCGATGCGGAACAGGAGTTAAATAAGGCGAGTCGGTTTCAAGAACCAGATGCTTCAGGTCAATGTCGGCAATGGCCAGACCGAGACCTGAATTTTTGTAAGTGAGCACACCACCTATTCCTAATTTAAAACCAAGAGAAATTGCTTTCTCTGCCTGTTCTTTACTTCCTGAAAAGCAATGAAAGATTCCGTGCGGGTTTTCATTCTTATTTTTCTGAAGTACCTCTACAATCTCGTTGAAAGAGTTGCGTGAGTGAATAACAATAGGCAATGAATATTCATTCGCCCATTTTATTTGAGTTTCAAAAGCAAGTTGTTGTTGCGTGAAAAATGTTTTGTCCCAGTAGAGGTCAATACCTATTTCGCCAACGGCATACATTTTTCTTTTACTGAAATGTTGCTTTAGTTTTTCGAACTCTTGATCGTAGTCCTCTTTTACTGATGTTGGATGCAAGCCCATCATAGGAAAACAATTTTCGGGAAACTGATCACAGAGAGCAAACAATCCTTCCACTGAAGAACTATCAATGTTAGGAAGAAAAAACTTTTTTACTCCCGAGGCAATAGCAGATTCAACAACCTGTTTGCGGTCGATGTCAAACTCGGCAGAATAAAGATGGGTATGTGTATCGGTAAGTAACAAAGCAGAAAACTAAAAAACTTTACTGTGTTTTTTCAACCAAGTCTTTCAGTTTGTTATACATTCCCTGTTGCTGCTTTTGCATGAGTCCTAAGGTACCCATAATTGCAACCATACTGCGTGCGGGAAGATTTTTTCCTTCTCCCCTGTCAATTTGGGTAATAATCGTTTTACCGTCTTTTTCTTCAAATCGGATTTCGATATCCATTTTAAAATATTCATCTTCCATAGCAAAAGCGAATAGTTTGTCTTGTTCAAAGGCGGTAACCGTTTCTGTCATTACAAGGTCTTTACCGTTTTCGTCATAAACCAGTTTCCATTTTGAGCCTACCTGATTTTTTTCTCCGCTAATGTTTTCAATACCTTTAAAGTTATCCATCCATTTTGCCATGTTGTCGGTGTTGTTGAAGTATGCAAAAGTTGTTGAAACGGGTGCATTAACAGTAACGCTTACTCCTCCTTCGTATGTTGGTTTAATAAAACCTATGGCAATAAAACCAATAATAAGAGCGGCAATAATTCCGAGCAGGATGAGGAGGATTTTTTTGAGCATGGTTTAAGTTTTGAGGATTGAACGAGTAAAAGTAATTATAACCGCAAAGTTCGCAAAGGAACAGCCCGCAAAGGAAGCAAAAGTTTAAATAATGATTTAAAAGATTGCTTTTGCAATGGCGCGGGTTTGCTCAGAGCGACCCATGGTGTAGAAGTGCAGACACAAGGCACCAAAATCAATTAACTCTTTGCTTTGCTGAATTGCCCATTCTACTCCTACCTGTTTTACTGCATCGTTGTCTTTGCAGGCTTCAACTGCTTTGCGCAAATCTTCGGGAATATCCACATAGAATATGCGAGGTAACACTTCCAGTTGTTTTTTGGTGGCAATGGGTTTCAGTCCGGGAATGATGGGTACGTTAATGCCTGCTTTGCGGCAACGCACAGCGAAGTTGAAAAATTTCTGATTGTCGTAAAACATTTGGGTAACGATGTATTCAGCACCTGCATCTACTTTGCGTTTGAGGTTGACAAGATCAATATCCAGATCATCGCAGGCGAAATGTTTTTCGGGATAGCCGGCAACACCGATGCAGTAATCTGTTTTGTCAACGTTCTGCAATTCGCTGTCGAGGTATTTGCCTTTATTCATGTCCACAATCTGCTCCACCAGTTCGTTGGCATAGGTATGACCATCGGGGTGAGGAATAAATTTTCCGTCTGCTTTAATCATATCACCTTGGAGAGCGAGCACGTTGTTGATACCGAGGAAATGTAAATCCAGCAAAGCATTTTCGGTTTCTTCCAGACTGAAACCTCCGCAGATCATGTGAGGAACGGTATCAATTTTATAGCGAGCCTGAATAGCTGCGCTGATACCAACAGTGCCGGGGCGCTTGCGGATTTTTACTCTTTTCAGTTCGCCTTTGCGGTTTTTGCGCTGGATGTATTCTTCGCGGTGATAGGTAACGTCAATGAAGGAAGGATTGAACTCCACCAAGGGGTCGATGCCATCAAAGATGGATTGGATGCTTGCACCTTTGAGTGGCGGAAGAATTTCAATAGAGAAAAGTGTTGACTTTGCTCTGCGGAAATGTTCGGTTACTTTCATAGAAGGAATTCTTAGCCAAGTAGCCACATAGCCAAGTAGTTTACTTCAAAATGGTAACGGTACCTTTTATTTCAGTACCGTTTGAGACATACAATGTATAGAAGTATGTCCCTTCAGGGTGTTTATCACCATCCCAATCGTTCTGATAGTTATCGCTTTTGTAAACACGTTTGCCCCAACGGCTGTATATATATAGCTTACTGTTGGGAAATTCTTCAGGCATGTATGGAATAACAAACATATCGTTGAAGCCATCTCCATTTGGAGTGAAAATATTTGGAACAATAATTTCAACAACGGGTATCACAATGATAATAGTATCGGTACAGTTTTGTGTGTTTGTTACTATCAACATTACGGGATAATGGCCGGTGTCTGCAAACGAATAAGCAGGATTTTGCTCGGTAGAAGTAACCCCATTACCAAAATCCCAGAACCATGAAACAATGGTGTCGCCATTAGCAAGTGAACTATCCGTAAATGTTACATTCCCTTCCGGCAAAGCTACGGGTGGGTTAATACCAAAATTTGCTGTTGGAGAAAGTATGCCATCAACAATAATAGTATCGTTATGAACGCATCCATTAGCTGAAGTTATTGTTACAACATAAGTACCCGCTGAAAGGTTAGTTGCTATCGAATCAGAGCCACCTGAAGGTGACCATGAATATTGATACGGAGAAACTGTACCTGATACATTTGTTACAATTGCCGCACCGTTTGCATCTTCGCAAGTTTCGGGTGTTGAAGATTGGTTATTTGTAATTTGAGAAACAAAAATATTGTATTCAATTACGTTTTGCGCAACAGGTATGCCATCGTCCGTAGCGGTAATTGTAATTGTATTCATTCCAACATTATCCAATGTAGCATAGAAACTTGCATTAATAACGGCAGTATTTCCAGGGGTATTACTATATAAAATAAAATCTGGAACTCCTGTGGTGTCAATTGTTATAACTGTAGTTTGACCTTGCTCAGGTGAAAGTAAAGACATGTTTAAGCTCAAAGAATCTCCAATGCAAACAAAAATAGTATCGCAAAAAGAAAGTGAGGCATCAGGAACAGGTGCAAGATTTGTTGTGCTCTGACAAACGTTAAAAAGCAAAGTCTTATTATCCAACCAACTTATTCCATCAGGATTTCCAAATGGTCCATCATAATCAGTACCTGCATGGTCAAATGTTCCTACCATTATTGAGTTAATTCCATTACCCTGATTTGCACCTACTATTGCAGGGGAGCCACCAAAACCATTTACGCCACCAGAAGCAGAACCTGTAGTCCATTGCATATCGCCATAGGAAAATGCTACATTATTGCCTCCAGGTATGATTGGATCGGTGCCTTCGGTAATGATTAATTGAAAATCATTTAATTTATCTGCCATTGAATTAAAATATCCTACATTTTCCCATCTTACTACAAGATGCGTTGGACTAATCTGATAACTAACTATCCCTGATGCCGGATTCCGTGTATCAACGTCTGCCCAAAACGGACAAAGCATAGTAAATTGATTATTAGGAAAAATAAGAGGAGTAAAAGTACCATAGGTTACATTAAAAGAAATATTGCCGTTATTATTTATATAAACCGAATTGAAGTTTTGGCCATAAAAACAGAAATCAAATGGGAGTATTATTGGCATGTCTGAAGACCCGTCATCATTTCTATAGTCAGGAGGTAACCCACTTGTAAATTCAGGAACGCCAAATGTATTATCTACAGGCACAAAAGGAGTGCAATTGACCGTTGTATTTCCACCTCCACCTGCTACTAAGGCTTGTGGTGCAAAATCATCGGGGTTAAGAATTTTTTCGCGCGGCATTGAGACTATTTGTTCTTTGGGGATTAAATTAAGTGCTCCGCTTTCTTTTAAGGACTGATACTCTGAGCTACCCACATAAATAAGGTTTTGAGCGTTAGAGAGAGAGATACCTGCGATAAGGATTACAAGCAGGGATGTGATGACTTTATTCATAGTATTAATGCTGATTTTTTAAAAAGGAGGGCAAATGTAAGGAATTTCGGGTTGCGCAAGAGGGGGAATTTTTTTACCACTAAGGGCATTAAGGATAGACGTGTAATAAGTTAACCGGGGAAATCTTTGTCACTTTTTTGCATTGCCCAAAAAAGTAACCAAAAAAGTC
>CAMAVO010000221.1 GCA_945861685.1 Chitinophaga pinensis
CCCACTTTTGCCACATCATCACGAAACGAAATGGTCATGGCTCCATCGTTTACATTCAGATTTCCTGCATGACTGGCAATAGCCTGAGGAAATAATTTTTTACCTTCTTTGCCCTGCACGGGACTAACACCTTTTACGGCCGCCAATACTTTTTTATTTTTTGTTGGCAATTCGTTTTTATCCAATTTACTGTTGGCATAACCCCACACCGAAGTAAACCAGCGGTTGTGAACTCCTCCGGGAAACGCATTGTCGGTATACACATCAAAGAGCGAAAATAAATTCACCACCGCTTTCACGTTCGGATGTTTGGTGGTAAGCAAAAACTCAGAAGTTGTTCCGCTGTATGATGCGCCCGAAGCACCTATTTTCCCGTTACTCCAATCTTGTTTTATAATCCAGTCGGCAATTTCGTAGCCGTCCTGTACTTCATCTTTTGTCCAGGGATGCGGTATGCTTCCGAAGCTGGCACCCGAGCCACGGGTATCCACATTTACCACTGCATACCCGCTGCGCACAAACTGCATCATAAAGGTATAAAGCGGTTCCACCATATTTATTTTAGTAAGCCACTTGTAAGGCCAGCGCAACTGAAACGAACGCCAGTAGCGTGTTTGGTGCATGATGGTCGGGATTTTTTCGCCTTCTTTTAATCCTTTAGGCATGTAAACCTCAACGGCAATTTTATTGCCATCGCGCATGGTTAAATAGAAAGATGAATAGGTAAAGTGCTTGTATTGTTTCTGCGTTTTAAAATCATAAGGCGCTGGCGAAACGGTGGAAACATCACTTGGCGTGTATTCGGTTTTTTTCTGGGCGAAGGAAGTTGTGCAAATGAAAAGACAAAGTAGTGCGAGGAGATAGCGGAACATGGTTAAGGGAATAATTTGGAAGGGCGCAAAAGTAGGATATTATGAAACTGATTTTCAGAATTATTTATCTCCAAAACTGCTTGCATCTCCTAAAAATTCAGTCCCACCTGCAAAGGGATTGTTTGTATTTCAGAGAGGAGTGCTTTTACCCGAAAAAGGGTTGCCGCTACCTAAAAAAGTATACTCCGCACCTCTGAAAGGAGCCTCCGCACTTCTAAAAGGAGCCCCCGCACTTCTGAAAGGAGCCTCCGCACCTCTAAAAGGAGCCTCCGCACCTCTGAAAGGAGTACTTTTTGAGGTAAATAGTGTCCTTTTCAACGATTTTATCAGATTTTGATGTTTTAAAAGTTCAACAAAGCAAGTATAGATCTTGCCAAAACAGAAAGCAACTTATTTTTACATGGGAAATAGATACTGAGTGTGTAACAAACAGAAGCCTTTATTGCTCTTTAAAAAGGGTTATTTATATTCAAATTGTTATTAAAAGGAGTATCTGTATGTGTAAGAAATCCGTAAATTCAAGTTGCATACACTTATAAGCACCCCCATATTTGCACCGTAAATGTCACCCTGAGCTAGTCGAAGGGCAATTAAATAAAAAACCAAAACAATAAAAAAATGAAAAAATTACTTTCAACAATTGCCATAGTGTTTGCAGCTTTTTGCTGCAGCTATGCGCAGCCCGATCCCAATGCAATGCTCATTGAGGGGTACATTTATGACAATGGCAGCGGATCACCTGCCGCAGGGTGGTACGTTTGCGTATCAACCGATTCAAGCAACCAGTTTCAATTCAGTGCATGTGATACTACCGATGCCAACGGGTATTACAGTTTTTACATTCCGGGCGGCAGTGTAATAGGTCCCAATGTGGCCTACACTGTTTACACCTGGGATTGTCTTCAGCAATACTTAGATACCCTCATCAATAATAATCAGGGAATGGTAAACAACGGGTATCATGATTTTTACGTGTGCACCTCCAACGGAAACACCTGCGACCCTTCTTTTACATGGGGAACAACGCCCGGAACTGCCAATTACCAGTTTTATGCAAACGGTGACCCTAACAGTGGCACAAACTATACGTGGGATTTTGGAGACGGAAGCACCGGAACAGGACAATACCCTACCCATAGCTATAATGGAACAGGACCTTACCTGGTTTGCCTCACGATATATAATACCTTTTTAGGCTGCACTGCCGGTTCATGCGACTCAGTTGGCTCTAACATCGGCAGCGGTTGCGATGCCACATTCTACTATATGCGCGACAGCGTTAACTACCTTACCCAATACTTCTATGGCTATTCAAACAGCAACGTAACCTCATGGTACTGGGATTTTGGTGATGGCAGTTCTTCAACAGAGCAAAATCCTGTACACGCTTACAGCGATACAGGGTATTACGTTGTATGCCTCACGGTAAACAACTGCAATTCGGCCTACTGCGAGAATGTATATATCACCGATGGAAGCAATGACTGCTATGCATATTTTAGCTGGAATACAGTAAGCAATCCTAATGGCTTGGCAGGCTTTCAGTTCACGAACTACAGTTCGGGTTCACAAAATGCTACCTATTTATGGGATTTTGGTGATGGCTCAACATCAACTCTTGAAAACCCTATCCATTATTTTATTGACGATAGCGCACACACTGTTTGCTTAACTATTATTTCAGGCAACTGCTCCAACACCTATTGCGAAACAGTTCAGGGAAATAATACAGGCGGATGTCAGGCATACTTCTTCCCTGTTGATAGTTCAGGAACCCTTGTGTTTATTGATAATTCATCAGGCAATATTGGTTACTGGTTATGGGATTTTGGTGATGGAACAACTTCAAATGACCAATATCCAACTCATCAATATGCTAACCCCGGAGTTTATAATGTTTGCCTGCAGGTAGGTGATTTCTTTAACACCTGTGGAGATACTTATTGCCAGCAAGTGGTTGTAGATAGTACAAACACCAATCCATGTCAGGTATGGTACCAATACTATTCAGTTCCTGGTGGAGCAAGTGTTTTCAGCGCATATGGTGCCGGAAGCAACTCTGCACAATATACATGGAATATAAACGGAACAACTTATCAGGGACAAACAATAAGTGTAGCGCTTTCTGCCGGAACTTATCAGGTGTGTGTATTTGTTAGCGACCCTGCAACAGGTTGTCAGAACTCATACTGCGAGGCAGTCATTATCGGAGGCAACAACACCTTTGACTATTGCATCAGCGGTCAGGTATTTCTTGGTACTCCCAACCTGCCTGCCGATGTAGCTATTGTTTACCTCATTACATATGATCAGAATACCAATATGCTGGTGGCAGTGCAGGCTACAAACGTTGACTCAAGCGGATGGTATAGCTTCTGTCAGGTTCCTGCCGGTCAGTATCTGATTAAAGCAGCGCTTACTCAAAACTCATCTTACTACTGGAATTTCCTACCTACTTATTACGGAAATTCACTCTTCTGGAATTATGCAGCACAGGTTAACGTGAATGCAAATACCAGTGGAGTTGACATCTGGCTGATTGCAGGTGCAAACCAAGGTGGTCCGGGTTTCATAGGTGGTGATGTAACACAAGGGGCAAACAAAACAGAAGGTCCGGGTGATCCTTTGGCAAACGTGCAGGTAATGTTATTGGATATGAATAACTATCCTTTGGCTTATACCTATTCTGATGCACAAGGTCACTTTGAATTTGACGGTGTTCCTTATGGTACATACCAAGTGTGGGCTGAGGTTGCTGGATTATTAACTACTCCTGCAATCGTAACAATCGGTGCTCAGGAACCAAGTATTGATAACATCGAAATTTTCGTGAACGAAACCGAGGTTACAACCGGAATAAGTTCAGCAGTTGAAGCTGCAAAACTTGGTTTCGGAAATGTGTTCCCAAATCCATCTGCAAACGAAATGTTTATACAAGTTTCGTCTGAAGCTAATCTGCAATTGAACTTCAATATTTATGATGTTGCAGGAAGAATGGCCGACAGTCGTTTGGTAACAATTCCTTCAGGAAAAACACAGGTTGCGCTGCAAACAGCAAACCTTAGTGCCGGAATTTATACACTGAACATTCAGTCAACAGATGGTTCATTGAAGATTTCTAAGAAGTTGGTGAAAACAGAATAATACACTGTTGTGTTGTGTGTTGCCTGCCTGCCGGCAGGCAGGTGTTGAGAGGGGCGGACGCATTTTGGTCCGCCCTTTTCTTTTTATGTCTATTCGTCATGCTGAACTTGTTTCAGCATCTCTAATCTGAGAAGGGATGTTCCTAACCGGTTGATAAAATAAATGAACTCATCTCGTTTGTCGATAACAATATGGTGCGTTTGAGCATTGTACCCGATTTCAGGGGCTTCCCGTACAAGCGTGTGAATATGGATTTTTACGGAAGCGTTCCCGTTCTTACTATACGAAGAGAACCGCTCGAGAATTTATTCAATCGTTTTACCAAGCGTGCTTTTGATATTGTTTTCTCGTTGTTTGTTATTGTG
>CAMAVO010000222.1 GCA_945861685.1 Chitinophaga pinensis
GAAGTTTAATCAGCATTCAGAATACAATAGCCGGACTTGATATTCCCATTTTTATTACCTGCAAAGACAGTGAAGTTCCTTATGTAAAAGAACTAGTGTCGGGTATAACCTCTAAAAAGATGATAACTTTCTATCCTAAAACAGGAGGCAAACACGGTGCATCTTCACTTTTTAAAGACAACCCCAACAATCAGGAATACTGGATCAATCTGCTCAGCTTCATGCAGAACCTGAAAAGACAGTAAATAGGCTGTCATCCTGAGCAAAGTCGAAGGGCTTTATTAATAAATTTGCCCTTCTTGAAAGTACTTATTCAATTTTGTATTCTTCTGCTTTGTGCCATTCAGACATTTGCACAGCAAACGCTTGTTACAGGTTTTGTGCGCGATAGTGCTTCGGGTGAGCCGCTGCCGTTTGCTAGCATTGTTTTTACCAATTCAAAGACAGGAACCGTTTCTGATGCAGCAGGTTTTTTTAAAATCGAAACCAATGAAGACTATAACACGGTATCGGTTTCCATGATTGGTTATCTGTCAAAAACCATTGCCATCAAGCCTTTTCAAACGCAACAGGTAACTATTCAGCTTTCTTCTTACGATTATGATTTGGACGAAGTAGTAATTCTTCCGGGCGAAAATCCTGCCTTTGAAATTCTCAGGAAAGTGATTGCTGCCAAGCCTCAGAATAATCCACAGGAATACGATGCTTATGAATACGAGGTGTATCATAAGGTGCAGTTTGATCTCAATCATTTTACGGAGAAGACCAAGCAAAACCTGTTACTCAGACCCTTTGAGTTTATCTGGGAAAATGCCGACACAACGGATAAAGGCGTAACATATTTACCATTGCTTTTTACCGAATCCATCTCTGATTATTATCACCGCAAATCACCGGAAGCTACCAAGGAATCTGTAAAAGGCCGCAGAGCAGTGGGACTGAAAGGCCCGAAAATAGTGCGCTTTGTGGAGGATATGTACATACATCCCAATGTGTATGAAAACTTTGTGGTTATACTCGGAAAGAGTTTTCCGAGCCCAATTAACGATCGCTATAAAAGCAATTACCGCTTTTATCTGGAAGACAGTTTGTTTGTGGATGGCATGCGTTGTTACAAAATCCGTTTTGTGCCCAAGGTGAAGAGTGATATTGCTTTCAGCGGTGAGATGTTTATTCACGATACCACTTTTGCGGTGAAGCAGATTGACCTTGAATTCAGCATTGAAGCCAACGTGAATTATGTGCGCAATTACTGGATACGCCAGAACTTTGCACCTGTGGATAGCAAGCATTGGATGATTACCAAAAGTCAGGTGTTTGCTGACTTTACGGTGGTTGAAAATCAGGAAGACCTTGCCGGCTTCTTTGGTCGCAACACTTCCGACTTTAGGAAAATTGCAGTCAATAAACCTAAAGAAGAAAAGTTCTATAAAGGAATAGACCGCATCCTGATTGCTGATGATGCAGCTGAACAATCAGAAGAGTTTTGGGACCTTGCCCGCAGACAGAAACTGACAGAAGAGGAGAGAGGCATTTTTACCATGATAGACACATTGGAATCATTGCCCAAATTCCGTGCGCTGAAAAACTCTGTCATTACTATTGCTTCAGGCTGGCTTCCTTTTAGAAGCTTTGATATCGGTGATATTTATTCTTTCTATAGTTATAACAATCTGGAAGGTTCGCGCTTTAAATTAGGTTTTCGGAATATCCGTGCGTTTGATGGAGCATTGAAATTTAAGACCTACGCAGCTTACGGATTAAAAGATCAGCGCTGGAAATACCTGGTGGATGCCGAATACTCATTTGACCGCAAAGCCAATAAGCGCAATACAATTGGCGCATCGTGGAAACACGATATTGAGCAGCCCGGCCGCAGCACCAATGTTATACCGCTCGACCATGTGTTGTCGTCCATCATACGAACACAGCAATTGAATAACCGCCTGTATGTTGATGAGCAGAACCTGTTTCTTGAGCGACAGTGGTTCACCGGTTTTGCAACACGGGTAGGTGTTTTCAGAAAAAACGTTGCAACCTCCGGCAGCTCAGAATTTACGTTTCAGAATAATGCAACCACTTTAATTGCTAATGATTACACACTGGGCGGAGTAAAAATTGCTGTTCGTTTTTCTAAAGGAGACAAAAATCTTTCGGCTAACTACGGCTATGGACTAAAAGGTGTGCGAGTGCCTGAACATCCTGTGTTTTCTGCAGAATATACCTTTGGGATAAAAGGTTTTGGCGACAGTGACTTTGATATGCATCAGTTAAACTTACGGGTTGAACATACCGTGCGGATGAATAAGCTTGGCTTTTTTCTTTACCGCATTGATGCCGGGAAAACATGGGGAACATTACCTTATCCCTTTCTGCAAACACCTGTTGCCAATCAGCTGGTGCTGAATGATGATGTAGGTTTTAACCTGATGAACTATCTTGAGTTTGTTGCCGACCAGAGTATTTCAGTGCAGGCCGAACACCATTTTGAAGGCTTGCTGTTTAACCGCCTGCCGCTGATTAATAAACTGAAATGGCGCGAATTTATCTTCGGTAAAATGTATTACGGAACGCTGACTGCCGCCAATAATGAGAAGATTTATAACTTTCCGGAAATTACCAAGACCATGAACCAGCCTTATTATGAAGTGGGTTTTGGTATTGAGAATATTTTCAAAATATCACGTATTGATTTTACATGGCGCTTGAATTACCTTGATAAGCCGGGCGAATCAATCTGGTATTTTATGGTTAAACCTTCGTTCTATTTTAAATTTTGATTTTTACCACTAAGGCACAAAGAGCACTAAGAAATACTAACAAAACTATACTCCATGAAAAATATATTACCCTTCGTTTATCTTGTTCTCTGCATCATTGAAATTGCTGCTGAATTCTTTGAATTGCAATTGCTACGCTACCTTGTAAAGCCAACGCTGATGATAGTATTGGCATTCTATTTCTATCAGGAATCAAAGCCGGATATTTCTTCGTTTGCAAAGAAGATACTGGCTGCACTGGTATTTTCGTGGGGCGGTGATGTGTTTCTGATGTTCCCCGGTTTATTTCTTCCCGGTTTGATTTCTTTCCTGATAGCGCATGTGTTTTATATTCTTGCCTTTTTTGAAAACATCAACAGTGCAAAAGAGAAACGGCCTTTATCTAACACCTTGTTATTTGCCTTACCGTTTCTTATTTCAACAGGGGCGCTTTTCAGGATATTGTTTCCTTCGCTGGGCGAAATGATGCTGCCGGTTGCGGTTTATACTTCCGTGATTACGGTAATGGGTATTTCGGCTGCACTGCGTTTTGGCACGGTGAGTAAAGAGAGTTTCAGGCTGGTGCTTTCGGGTGCTGTTATTTTTATGCTTTCTGATTCAACCATTGCGCTGAATAAATTTTTGTACAACGGAGAACTTCCTTATGCCCGGATTGTTATTATGGTAACTTATCTTTTGGCGCAGTACTTGATTGTAAAAGGTTGTCTCAAATTCCTTTCATTGCAAAAATCATGATTGTCTGCCAGACAACATTATTTAAAAAGATGAGGCGTTAACTTTGTGTAAATATTAATAACAGACAAATGAAAAACATAATCAACTTTACAATTATTCTACTTAGTTTCACTATCAGTGCCTGCTCGCAAACACCTGCACCTGTAGTCAAAAATCCAACTGCAAGCACCAAAGAGGACTGGAAAAAAGTGCTTACTCCCGAACAATATGCCGTTACCTGCGAAGGAAGCACCGAGCGTGCTTTTACCGGCAAATACTGGGATAACCACGAAGACGGAATGTATAAGTGTGTGCGTTGCGGGTATCAACTCTTTTCATCCGACACCAAATATGATTCAGGTTCGGGATGGCCAAGTTTTTATGATGTGGTGCCCGGAAGCAAGGTGAGTAAATCAACCGACAATGAAATCGGTTATCCGCGCACAGAAGTGAAATGCGCTAAGTGTGGCGCACACCTCGGGCATGTATTTGAAGATGGTCCAAACCCAACAGGATTGCGCTATTGCATTAACTCTGCTGCACTGGATTTTGAGAAAAAATAAAAGCCTCACCCTGCCCTCTCCGAAGGAGAGGGTTCTACTATGTGTTTAAATATCTTCTCCTATAAATCTCATCCCGATTATAAGCTAATCATCGCTGCCAACCGCGATGAGTTTTATGCCCGCAAAACAGAGGCGGCAGATTTCAGAAATGATCATCCTGAATTACTTGCAGGCAAAGATTTAGAGCAGGGAGGAACCTGGCTGGGGATAACCAAAACAGGTAAGTTCTCTTTCATCACCAATTACCGCGACCCGAAATCATTTAACAAAGATGCA
>CAMAVO010000223.1 GCA_945861685.1 Chitinophaga pinensis
CAGTGTTATTTTTTCTGCAGCAGCAAATCCTTTAAACTGAAGCTTATCATCAGCCGGATTGGGTGACATAACAAGGCTTCCGGCATTTTCCTCTTCAATACCTACCGTTCCGGGAATAATTACATCCGTGCAAAATGTATCCTGACAAAAAGTAAGTCCGTCAGATGAAGTTGACGAAAGATAAAGACAAACAAAATATATGCCCGGACCGGGATAGATGTGCGAAGGATTTGGAAGTGTAGAAGTATTATTAACACCTGAAGGAGGATCACCGAAATCCCAGCTATAAGCTGGTATGCCGAAGAAGTTAATTGTTGAGAGGTCGGTGAAGTTAACCGTGTTTCCTGAAACGGAGTAACTAAAGAAAGCATCTAAAGTGTCACACGGATCAGCAGGGGTAATATTACAAGAACGTGTGGTAAGGCAGATATTATCTATACGTATATCAGTACCTACATTGCCGGTGGTTTTATTAATAATAACAATGCTTGTAAAATTTCCGGTGGCTGTAAAAGTTGGAATACAGGTATTGGTTGCCGGAATTGAACCGGTAGAGTTTATAACATCAAGGATTTGAGCCTGACTGGCAGTAAAAGAACCGCTTAACAGCATACCCGGGGTAATGCCCGGAGTAATGGCAGCAATCAAAAGTTTTGAATTAAACAATGCTCCTGAAAAAGGAAATTCATAACAATAGCACAAATCATAACAGTTATTCAATGTTAGAGCTACTGTTTGTTCTAATCCTGAAGTACCTCCATTGGTAGCAGGCAGGGCTGCAAAAGTAGAAAGACACCCGCTGTTTGCAGTCAACACTACGGTAGTTCCCGGAGAGCCGTATTGTGTCCAGCTGGTAAGTGAGGAACTGAAATCATCATTAAGCAAGAGACCTGCTGTGCAGGTGCTCTGTGCCTGACTTTGAGTAACAAGTACTAAAAGCAGAAAAGGAAGTAGTAGTTTTTTACTCATACTTAAATTTGTTTTTGATTTGAATTCGTGAGACTTAGTGTTCATTGGTTTTTGTTTAGGTTAATGGTTAGGCTTATTTTACAGTAAAATTATTCAAATTTAATTAATCGTCTGTAATAGGTTTTTTTACCGTTACCCAGGCGAATGGTGTACGTGCCTTTACTAAGTCCCAGTGCCTCCGCATTGAATTCCTGAGTATAGTTGCCGTTGCCTTGCAGGCCTCTGAAAATCTCCTGAATTTTTCTGCCGTTAATATCCAGTAATTCAATAACAACCTGCGATTGTTCGTTCAGCGTGTATTCAATTTTTACTGAGCTTTTAAAAGGGTTTGGATAAATAGTAATGTTATTGACAATTGCATTTTCCTGCACAGAAGCTACTCCGTCTATTTTATAAATAGTGAAATCGTCTTTTATTTCTCCGAAAATATTGAGGTGTCTTCCGCGCAGCGTATCGCCATGAATATCCATGATAAAAGAACCCATGCACGAATCGCATCCGTATTCTGCTTCCATAACAGGGTGTGTAAATCCGGGATCACTTTCATTGCTTCCTGAGTTGCCATTTACCACATAAACAGTTCCGTAATTAGGGTTACTTCCTTGTGTGTATTTTTTGTAAGCTTCATTTGATGCAGCATTTCCGCTGCTGCCGTCAACCAGCATGGTGGCAGGGTCAAAGGTGTTGGCATCATCATACAAACCATGTATCAGGTGTGAGCGTTCGTAAACATGGCTATGTCCGCACAGCACAATATCAACACCGTATTGCTCCCATATCTCCGCAAAATTTTCGCGCATGGCTTGCATAAACACTTCGTAAAAAGCACTTGCATCGTGTGAGCCATCAGTGTAAGGAGGTTGATGAAAATATACAATTACCCAAGGCTGTGTATTAGCCTGTAAATCGGCATGCAGCCAGTCAACTAAAGGTGAGCCGATAAAGGGTGGTGAACCTAAAAAATCTCCCCCGGCACCTGTCCAGTCATTGCTATCAGGACTGGGAAGAACACAACCTACTTCAGAGTTAAGAGAAATAAAATGCGCATTGCCATAATTATAAGAGTAATACAATTCATACCCCGAAGCCACACCTCCGATTTCACCATTGGTAGGTACATCAACAATATCATAATAAGGTCCTGTATGTTCCGGTGGCGGTATTCCGCCTACAATAGATTGTACAGACTGGTAATCGTGATTGCCGGGTGTTGGCATAAATGGCAACCATTTAAAAACATCCTGATAACCGTTAGGTCCTGAAAAAACTTTGTCCTGATACTCCTGATCGGTGCCGGCATCATAAACATTGTCGCCCAGCCAAAGCCATACATCGGTGTGTGTGTCCTGCGAATAGGCGAGGTATGAATCGCGCGTTTGTCCTTCGCCTGTATTTCCTTTTCCAAAATCACCTATCGACCAAACCCGGATGGGTTGAACAGTTCCTATAACAGGTGATGTTTTAAAACGGTGATTATTATCTCCACCTTCCAGAACTTCTGTTGTAGTTCCGATGTTATAATAGTAATCAGTAAAGGCATCAAGTCCTGAAACGATAACAGTATGATCAAGCGTATCAATTAAATCTTCGGCATATTGAGTTAGGTTTGAAGGGCTGGTTCCATAATAAACACGGCTATTGCAGGCAACATCGGTGCGCCACTTTACTTTCATGCTTGATGAGGTTGGAAACTGCAGATAAGGACCGCGAAGCACAGCCGGTGTTTGTGCCGTTAGAGTAATAGTTACAAGAGCAAAAGCGAATAAGGAGTAGAATTGTTTCATGTGTTTTAATAGAAATTATTGGCTAAAATTAGAAATAAACCTCTTGCTTTTCCAAATTACTGTTATTGCTAAATTGTTAAGTATGAAATTGGTCTTGATAGAATACTTGGATATAATACGCTCAGAATTTCATAAATTCGCATCTCCATTTCAATGAAACATTTTTATTCTCTCTTAATAATTATCGCTGTCTTTCTTGCCTCGTGCAGTGTTGACGAATTTTCGCCCTGCGATGATGCACCCGGAATGGAAGGTATGCTGTGCAAGGAATTTCGGTTTGAAAACAGCGCATCCATCGGTTACCTTGCCTACTATTACAATAGTGAAAAACAACTTACCCGAAAGGATTATAAATCCAATTCAGGTGAACTGAAAAAATACGACACCTTCACTTACGATAACGGTAATATCTCCGTTGAACGTTCTTTTGATGCAGAAGGAAAACTACTGGAAGAAAAAGAATATCAGTACGATGCACTTTTAAATCTGAGCAACGTTTATCACATTGAAAATGGGGTAGAGGTTGCCTATAAGCAATTTGAATACAGCGATACACTGTTACAAAAAGAATCATCGTTTAACCACAGCCAGTTAGAGAACTACACCGTTTATCAATACTATAACGGTGAAACTAATCTTTACCGCAAATCGGTTTACTCGGCATCAAACGAGTTGTTGAGCTACACCAATATTGAATACTTTGTTAATAATTTCGAACGCCATAATCATTATACCGGCAACCATTCTTTTACCGGTTACGATGTATATGTGTTTGATGCAAACAAAAACATTACCCGTTTATCGGTTTATGATTTTAGCGGAAAACTTTTGAGCTACATAGAATACAGCTATAACAGCAGCGGACAATTGGATGTTACCAACGAATATGATGAAGACGGCAAGCTGCGTAAAAACAATAAATACATCTATCATAACTAAACCATGAGCGAAACAAAGAAAACTACGGGCATTATTTCAAAAATCATGCATGTACATGAGTTTCACGAAGTGTTTCAGATTGGCAATGCCACCGAGATCGGAATACCGGAAGAGCGCGATTACATGCTGCGCTACAACCTTATTAAAGAAGAAACAGATGAATACCTTGATGCCTGCCGCAAAGGTGATATTCACGAAATTGCTGATGCGCTTGGCGACCAGCTTTACATCATTTTCGGAACAATTTTAAAACACGGGCTTCAACACAAAATTGATGAAGTGTTTGACGAAATTCATCGCAGCAACATGAGCAAGCTGGACGAAAATGGTCAACCCATTTTTCGTGAAGACGGAAAAATTCTAAAAAGCAATCTGTATTTCAAGCCTAATATAAAAGAGGTGTTGGAGAAGTAATACTACTCAGCACTTATTACATCTGGTGAAAACAAGTTATCGGCCTCAATAGCATTCAGATTTTCACTGCCAACACTCCAACCAATAGGACTTGTACCGGCTAAATGCGCAGTGGGATACCATGCAAACGATAACTCTACAAAGTTGAGTGCAAGTTTGCTATGCATCAGTCGCAACCCTATGCCGTAGCCTTGAAATACGCGGCTTTTAAAAAGTGATG
>CAMAVO010000224.1 GCA_945861685.1 Chitinophaga pinensis
AGGCGGTTTGAATTATCAGGTAGAGCATCACCTGTTTCCTAAAATCTGTCATGTGCATTACCCCGCTATTGCAGGTATTATAGAGCAAACGGCTAAGGAGTTTAATGTTCCTTACAATGTGAACTACACCTTTGGCGCTGCGCTTAAATCGCATTTTGAGGCGCTGTACCGCTTCGGCAGATTTCCTATTAACGAGGCTATAGTTTAGCAGAACTCGTCATTGCGAGACCCGCTTTTCGCGGGACGAAGCAATCTTTTAATTTATGTAGATGCTTCATTCGGAGAGATTGCTTCGGTCGTTCCTCCCTCGCAATGACGAGTAATTCTTAAAAAAATTTTGCGGTTTCAAATGTTTATCGTAATATTGCAATATTAAAATAAAGAAAAGCCAACAATGGGAGCCACAAAATCTGACCATTTTACACAAAAACAAAACGACATTGCTGCTATAGCCAAAGCGCTTGCACACCCTGCCCGCGTTGCTATTCTGGAGTATCTGCTTAAAGTGGATGCCTGCATTTGCGGTGACATTGTTAATGAACTTCCGCTGGCACAACCCACCGTATCACAACACCTGAAAGAATTGAAAAACGCGGGCATCATCAGCGGAAATATTGAAGGAAATGCCATTTGCTATTGCATTGACGAAAAAGTGTGGGAGAAAAACCGCAAAATTTTTGAAACACTTTTTGAACGTATTAATAAGAAGAAAACCTGTTGCTAATCTGTCACCCTGAGCTTGTCGAAGGGCCTAATTACTAATTCTAATCTCTAACATCTAAAAACATGAAACTATCAACCTTTAAAAACTACCTGAACACGGTAAACGAAATCAACTTTGTTGAACCCAACGGAACTGCGGTTCCCAAACATTTTCATATCACCGAGGCGGGACTGGTGACCAAGCATTTTATTGACTGCGGAGGCACCGTGCGTCAGGAAAAAACGGTGAGCTTCCAGCTTTGGGTTGCATCCGATGTAGCGCACCGCCTTGAGCCGCAAAAGCTGCTGAAGATTATTGCCATTTACGAAAAACAGTTTGGTGCCGAAGACCTTGAACTGGAAATGGAATACCAGAGCGATACCGTTGGCAAATACGGGCTGGATTTCAGTAACGGTAACTTTGTATTGACAAGCAAACAAACCGATTGCCTTGCAAAAGACAATTGCGGTATTCCTGTGGAAAAACAAAAACTGCAATTAGCCGAATTAGAAACTACACAAGGCTGCTGCACACCGGGCGGTGGATGCTGCTAACACCATGAAAAATATCCTCATCCTCTGCACCGGCAACAGCTGCCGCAGCCAGCTAGCAGAAGGCTACCTGCGCCTGTTTGCAGGTAACAAAGCGCAGGTGTTTAGTGCCGGTATTGAAACGCACGGTGTAAACCCCCGCGCCATTGCAGTAATGAAAGAAGACGGTGTGGATATCTCGCACCACACTTCTAACAACATTGATGAGTACCGCGACCTTAATTTTGACTTTGTAATTACCGTTTGCGACAATGCCAACGAGCGTTGCCCTTATTTTCCTTCAACGGCTAAAAAATTTCATCATAATTTTCCTGACCCGGCAAAGGCTACAGGCACTGAGGAAGAAGTGATGAATGAATTCCTCAGGGTGCGGGATTTGATTAAGGGGTATTGTAAGGAGTTTGCCCGCACAAACCTTTAAAATTTTCAAATTCTATATCTTAACTGCAGTTTAACTATGCTGGATAGGTAGCTATTAAGTTATAAATAGTAGTATATCGGTAGTAATTAGTAGTGCAAATGCATTAGTTGCTAACGTAAGTGCAGTAATTAGTAGCATTAAAGCATTTAAAGGCAGTTATAATGTAGTAATTAGTTGTATAGGTGCATTAATTAGTGCTCTAACTGAAGAAATAGGCAGTTTTTATGTCGCTATTAGTAGTGTAACTGTAGTAATTGGTAGTCTTTAACGTAGATATATGACCTTTTAAGTGACGCAGAAGTGAACTTACATTGCATCTTAAATGACGCAGAAGTGCATTTTGTTCAATCAACACCCCATTCTTTACTTCAGAATGGCTTAGGCAGCCGTTGTTTAATTTCTAATCTGTGCATCTGTGGCTATTATTTTTTATTCTTGTGTATGCAGCACCCTGTGCGCAAACACCGCCCCCACAGCGCCAATAATAGGCGCAGTAAGGTAAATCCACAGCGCATTTATATTACCCGAAACAATAGCCGGAGCAAGAGAGCGGGTAGGGTTGAGGCTCGTTCCGCTTACCGGTCCGCCAAAAAGAACCAGAAAACCAACCGTAGCACCAATTACAAGTCCTGCCGTAATCCCCTTTTCTTTTGAACCCGTGGATACACGTAAAATCACCAACAGCAGAATAAACGTCATTACCACTTCCATAATAAAACTCTGCATCACGCTGCCACCGGGCTGTGTAGCCCCAAGCGAAGTGTTTTCAGGAAAAAGAAAATGTAACAATAAACTCGCACCAAAAGCGCCAAGCAATTGCGCAATCAAAAAAGCAGGCACCTCCTTCCATTCAAAACGCTTGTCAACCGCCATAGCAATAGTAACCGCAGGATTAATATGGTTTCCCGAAATATCGCCAAAGGCATAAACCGTGGCAACTATAATCATGCCCCAGCAGGCGGCAATGCCCGTAAGCGTTACCGCTCCTCCCGTTTGCTGGTCAACAATTACCACACCCGTTCCTGCAAAAACAAGAATAAAGGTTCCTATAAATTCACTTAAGTATTTTTTCATGTCCATAATTTTTAGTTGTCACCCTGAGCGTAGTCGAAGGGCCAAACATATAAAAGATTTGCTTCATCTTATTTTTTTGCTTTGTAACAATATGTTTGCAACCTTCGCGCGCCTTTTAACTATAAGGCATTAGTATGATATCCGATATAAAAAGCAGCACCACCGAAGAATTAGAGCATATTGTTAACGGCTCCGGTAATCCGCTGAAAAGAGTGCATGCCCTGCTGGAACTAAGCCATCGTGTGGCATTAAAAGATTTGCTTCGCTCATGGCTGCTGGCGCGCGAAGCGGAGCGTGATGCCGAAGAATTAGGTGAAACAGCCCTGCTTGCACAGGCAAATGTTTATTCCGGAAATGCCCTGTGGAAACTGGCTGATTATATGAATGCCCAGAAACATTTTATTAAAGCTATCGGCTATTATGAAAGTATTAGTGACCGCGATGGCTTAGGCAATGCCTTCTGCGGACTGGGCATTGTTCACGGTTCGCTCAAAGATTATCAGCAGGCACTGGATTATTTTGAAAGAGCGTTGACAGAAAGTGAGGCAGCCGGCAATCAAAAGCGTACGGCAAACTGCATCGGAAACATAGGCTCAGTGCATCATTACCTTGAAAATTATGACAAAGCCGAAGCCTTCTTTCATAAAGCACTTGAGATACATGCAGAACTTAACGACCAAAACGGAATAGCCAATATGCTCAACGGATTAGCCGGTGTAAAGGTCTATCAGAGCAAATTTGACGAGGCCATTCAATACCTCGATCGCTTTATGATAATAGTTAACTCCGTTGAAAATCATCACGGTATTGCCACAGGAATTATGAATTACGGCATACTTCATTATAAAAAAACTGATTACCGCCAGGCAATCAGTTTTCTTGAAAAAGCCATGCACCATGCCGATAGTTTCAAGGTTCGCTCCGTAAAATTCGATATTCATAAAAATCTGGCCGATGTGTATACCGACATGGGTAAATCAGAAAAAGCGCTGGAACACTACAAGCATTACTTTGCCATTGAGAAAGAAATCAAGGCCAAAGAAATAAAACAAAAATCTGAACTGTTTGAAAGCATGAAAAATGCAAATCAGGGGAAATGACAAAATTACCCCTGATTCTATTTTTTGTTAAGCCTCATTTTATCGATTTTGGCATTTTTGTTAATAACTCTTACCTTTTTAATCACCCTTTAAAAACATTCTTTCCCTTACACAGGGAAGCTATTGAGAATGAGCGTGAAATATTTTTCAACATAGGGCTTGTTAGTTAAAATAATAAATCTACCTTTGCCGTCCCCAAAAAAGGAAGGGGATTCAATTTTATTGTAAAAACTTAAAAGTAAAAAAGCTCGGAAAATGCCTACAATTCAGCAATTGGTAAGAAAAGGACGTGTAAAAATCGTTGAGAAAAGCAAGTCGCCTTCTCTGGATTCATGTCCGCAGCGCAGGGGAGTGTGCACACGTGTATATACCACCACGCCTAAAAAACCTAACTCAGCTATGCGTAAAGTAGCAAGGGTAAGGCTTACTA
>CAMAVO010000225.1 GCA_945861685.1 Chitinophaga pinensis
TTCCGTTAATATCACTTTCAACGGAATAATCGTTTTGAAGAACACCAGACAACTGA
Organism: Chitinophaga pinensis; assembly: GCA_945861685.1. Lineage (GTDB taxonomy): Bacteria > Bacteroidota > Bacteroidia > SXHM01 > SXHM01 > SXHM01. The sequence goes on from CAMAVO010000225.1 coordinate 57, forward strand.
AGGTTTTTCTTTGACTGTGCTGAAGTAAAATCAAGCTGCCGTTTAAGATCATCGTATTTTATCTGAGCAGAATTATAAGCAGTTTTAGAATTAAAATAAGCCAGCTGTCGTTGTTCCAATTCTGTTTTGCTGCCAATCTTTTTCTCCCACAAATTCTTCTGACGGAAATATAAGAGTGAATCATTCTGCATTTTATTTTTTGCCAATTCCCTCAACATCGCAGCATCATTCAATTTTCCTTTATTGGCTTCGGTATCTGCATAAGCGGCAGAAAGCTGAGCAAGTTCTTTATTCAACTTCTGCGCCTTACCCGAAATAATAAGAATTACAGAACCTGATTTTACCGAATCGCCCTCCGTAACAAGAACCGAGTCTACAATGCCGCTTACAGAAGGAAAAACCTGATACTGATTTTTACTCTTTATTATTCCGGAAGCATAAACCGATTCGGTGATGGAAGAAACTTCAGGTTTGATGGTTTCCTTTTTGCTTTTGCAGGAAAACAGCAGCAGCGCAAGGCATAGAAGATATAATTGTCTTAACATAAAAAAATGTTTGCGCAAAGTAACAAAATAATAAGGCAGCAGATTATGATATTCGGCAGCTATAAGCTAAAAGAATAAACAGGGCAATACTACCAATCAGATAATGAGGAGTATTGGATTTGAGCAATCGTCAATCTATTGCTTTATTATCTTTCTGAATTTGGCAGCAGTGCCGTCTGAGAGTTTTATAAAATAAATACCTGCCCGAAGTGAAACTGTTGGAATTATTGTTTTTCCATTTGCTATACTTTTAATAACAACCTGTCCTGATGAATTTGAAATTTCAAATGCTATTACCGCTTTTGTTCCTACCGGTTCAATAATTAATTCATTTGAAACGGGATTAGGATAAATCTTTATTCCCGAAGTTTCACTGCTTTGCAGGCCTGTCAGAAGAAATGACAGCGTGTTAGAATTATCCGAAGTGCAGCCCAGAAGCGTAACGCTTACATAGTAATCACCATCGGCAGTAACGGTGTAGTCCTCATTTATTGCACCATTAATAATCCCGTTTTGATTATACCATTGATTGCCTGATGCAGTGCTGGAATGAAGAATGTTTCCATTTTGTGTAATAACTGGTGTAGACGGTTTTGGATTTACCGTAACAGCTAAAGATGAAGCACCACCCACTCCATAGGCATTAACACCTTTAACTGTTATATCTCCTGAAACAGCAGAAAGTCCATAGTTTACAGTTATGGTATTGGTGGTGCTTGTTCCTGTTGCACCGAAAGGTAGAGTCCATGTATAGGTTGACGCATGCAGCACAGAAGGTACGGCATAAGTTACAGAGTTTTGTCCCTGACAAACGGTGGTTGTACCTGAAATTACTGAACTGCAACCTGGCAAATTATTCAGTAAAAGTCTGTATAGTAAAAAGGTCATTCCATCCATGCCTGCAGGGTAGGAATTGACAAGTCCGCAAACTACAGCTCCCATGCAGGTGGTATCGTAAATCATTTTGCTTTTGTAACCCCAGATAGAACCTCCATGCCCCCAATAGGTTCTGCCTATTGTTGTTTCGCGGCTTAGTCCTAAACCATAGTCATAGGTTGGTGATTGTGTTGAAACAAAATTGGCAAGTTCTGCCATGGATGCAGGATTTAATAACTGACCGCTGAACAGGGCATGGTACCATTGTGCCATTTCGGATGAGGTTGAATAGAGCGATCCTGCAGGACCTCCTGCTGAACTTATTCCTACTGTTGAGGTATCGCTGTAATCAATGGTGTTCCACCATCGGTGAGCAAGCGTTCCGTTGGCTGTTTCTTGCACATCATAATATGTACTGTCCATATTCAGGGGACCTAAAATGCTGTCGCGGATAAGTTGAGAAACAGGATAACCGCTAGCACTTTCTGCAACCATTCCCGCAAGTATGTAATTTATATTAGAATAACCCCAGCTTGCTCCCGGGTTGAAAGTCGGTGCTCCCACCCAACCTAATACTTCGGTTGGTGTAAATACGCGCGTTGCATTATTGTTTATAGTATCCATATATGGTGAAACAAACAGAGGGTCTGAAACACCACTTTTGTGGTTTAGTAGTTGGCGAATAGTTATATTAGGATTAATGTTAGTATATGTTGGAAGATATTGACTAATTGCATCATCAAGGTCAAGAATATTGCTTTCCTGAAGTTGTAACATTACTGTGGCAACAAATAGTTTTGTATTGCTAGCTATGCAAAACGTCATATCAGAAGTAATGGGATGTCCGGCATAAGATACGCCTGCAGTGCCTTGCCACATACCCTGCCCTGGCAAATAAACGCTTGCCGACATACCTTTGATATTTGAACTTACAGACACATAATAGTTCAATGTGTCTTGAAGTTTATCAGCCAGCAAGGAATTAAACGTTTGTGCATTTGCTGTTTGTATCAAGAGAAAGAATACTGCTGCACGTAATACTGTTTTCATGTTGCTGAATTTTAAGGTGAATACTTTTTGCGTTCTGCATTAGCGTATTGAATAATGTTCTACGATTTGTTAAACGTATTTATTTTTAAAATGGTTGGGAGAATATAGATTTACCTTTAAAATAAATTATTTAAAAAAATCAGAAAACTGCGAACAAGAATTATTCTTTAGCCACACTCTCCAATCGGGCAGTATAACCATCTTTAACACTTAGCACCATGTTAAAGTAGCCCCAAACCCATTCATTAGCTTCATCGGTTTGCAAATCGCTAATCCACCATTTAAGTGCGGAAGTATTTGTTACCTTATCTGTTTTCAGTTGAAGCGGAAAAGATTTTCCGTTGGGCAGCATAACCGGAATAATGGTATCCGTAAAATTAAACTGAGTAGTTTCTTTGGGCAAACCTTCCATGCGTTTAATTCCATTTGGGCGAAACTTTCCTTTTACAATTTCATTCAATTTTAAATAGCTATTTGTTTCTGAAGTTTTGAAAATAAACGGAACAGCTATGGTTCCAACCCGCGGAGGAAAAGTCCAGTGAATAAAGCGATTGCTGCTTTCCTTAAAAAATCCAATCATCCAGTCTTTATTAAAATTACCTCCTGCTTTTTCTTTTTCGGTAAGGCGAAGCCACCACAGCCATTCATAAGGGTGAATTTCGGGATGGCATGAGTGATTGCAATCCAGCACAAAAATGCCATACATACCCATGGTAGGTTTCATGTCAAAAAAATTGGGATGCTGGTCAAGATTGCAGCCGTGCATGCAGGGATAGAAGAGCACATTCAGCGAATCGCGCATCCGTTTTGGCGGAGTAAGTTCGCAATGCATTTCATACGCATCAGCAGTTTCGGCAGTTGGGGCAATATAAGGCGGTATTGTTATATCGGTATTGTCAGCGCGTTTGAATTGTCTTCGCTTGCTTTGTGCAATGCTGCCATCATAAACCAAACTAAGATATGCAGGCAAATGAGGAGTAAGATTGAAATTTATATCATGTTCTGTAAGTTGATCTTTCTTACCAGGAAGTGAAACTCCGTGTCTGTTTGTACCTACAAATTTATGCCTCTTGCGGTCTACAGCCTTCCAGTAAAAACCTAAACTGCGAACAATCCAGCCACCAATAATACCGCCCTGATGAGTAGTATAAGGAGTTGGGGTTCTTTTATCGCGCTCATCAACATTTACAAGATCAATAATCTTCTCGTTGAGAAGGCTATTCTTTGAAACAGAATCATTACTTATTCTAAGTTGCACAAAAGAATCAGGCACCTTTGCCACAACTTTAGCGGTATCTGGATTAATTCTGTTGCTTCCATCAGCATAATAAAAACAGCAAATAGATGTGGTAAAAAAAAGGATAAAATGATGTATGAATGCTGTTTTCATATATTGCTTAGTTTACTTTTGTTTAATATTTTTATCCAATGCAGGACTGTTCACAATAAACAGACTTATCCAAACTGCAACACTGAAATAAAGAGTCATCCAGATCATTGCATATTGCCATACTTCAAAGGTCCTTATTTCTGTCCATTGGGTAGCTACTTCATTTAAGCCTTGTGCAAAAGAAGAATATGTTTTACCCATTGCCTCATCCTGAATCCAGTGGTTGACATAGTTAGGCACATCCACAAAAACCATATAGCAAACATAAAGAAGACCAAAAACAATTCCGGCAGTTAAAAACTTCTTTTGTTGGTCAATATAATGAGG
>CAMAVO010000226.1 GCA_945861685.1 Chitinophaga pinensis
CATCGTAATGAAAACCGTTGCCACAGGCTCTGTTGTTCCGCGCAGAGAGATTGATGTAAAATCAAGAGTATCGGGAATTATAGACGAGCTTTATGTGGAAGCAGGCAAGAAAGTAAACAAAGGTGATGTTCTTGCTAAAGTTAAAATCATCCCCGACATGGTTCGCCTCAATGAAGCGGAGAGCCGTGTCAGTCGCGCGAAGATTACATTGGAAGATGCGCAAACAGCCTACAACCGACAGAAACAATTAGTAGATCAGAAGGTAATTGCTGAAAGTGAATTCATGCCTTTTAAACTGGCACTTAACAATGCCAATGAAGAAGTGAACACAGCAGAAAATAATCTTGCGCTGATTAAAGAAGGCGCATCAAAAAAGTCAGGTGAAATTTCCAATACTATGATACGCGCAACGGTTACAGGAACCGTGTTGAACGTGCCGGTGAAAGTGGGAAGCTCGGTAATTGAAAGCAACACCTTTAATGAAGGCACCACCATTGCCACCGTTGCTGATCTGGGTGAAATGATTTTCCAGGGAAAGGTTGATGAATCAGAGGTGGGTAAAATAAAACCGGGAATGGAAATGTTGCTCAGCATCGGAGCAATTGAAAAGGAAACGTTTAAAGCAAAGCTGGAATTTATTGCACCAAAAGGTGTTGAAGACAAAGGCGCCATCAAGTTTGAAATAAAAGCAGCTATCTCATTGAAAGACTCCGTATTCATTCGCTCGGGCTACAGTGCTAGTGCAGACATTGTATTGGACAAACGCGACAGCGTCTTGGCTATTCCCGAAGGGTTAATTACCTTCTCAAAAGACTCGGCTTTTGTGGAAGTAGAAACTGCACCTCAAACATTTGAAAAACGCTATATCAAAACCGGTTTATCAGACGGAATAAACATTGAAGTAATCTCGGGAATTGACAGCATGGCTAAACTGAAACAGCCTGTGGCGTTGGAAAACCAAATGATGCCGGATTAATATTCCGACAACCTACTGTATTAGATACACTACAGAAACGAAACTAACGACAACACTGCAAGTGTTGAAATCAATGAAACTGCGGCTAAGAAAATAATCTTATCCATAATCGTCTGTGATCGTTCAAATTTATTTGGATAGCTTTTCATACCAATCGGATTTTAGTTCTTACAAAGAGAACGATTAAATAGCTTATTTATTATCTGCTGTTCAGGTTTTATTAACCGGCAATTGTTTATTACACATCACCAAATATCAATAATTGAAACAATTGTTATCTTGCGTAAAATTTCAATTGCTATGAAAAAACTCTACGCCTTTTTTCTTTTACTGACTTTCAGTCAGCAACTGTTTTCGCAATCACAACCAACACAACCCACCAGCGGACCGGGCGGAAGTGATTACACGCACACCGATGTAACATTTTATAATTATGCTACCAACCCCGATGGCTTCTATCTTTTTGAGCCCTCCTCTCCTATTCCCGATTCTGCAAACGTAGTGGTGTTTCTGCATGGGCTTTCATTGGTTAGTCCTCACCTGTATGGCGCATGGATTAATCATCTGGTAAAACATGGCAACATTGTTATCTATCCTAAATATCAGGATGCAGGCAGCGCAGTTGCTGCTTCGGAATTTAATACCAATGCAGTTACAGCTATTGTAAATGCACTTGACACACTCACACATTCAGGACATGTTAAACCGCGTCTTCAGAACTTTGCTGTTGGCGGACATTCGTATGGAGGCTTGATGACAGCCAACATGGGAATTCTTGCAGCTACATCTGGCTTTCCGCAACCCAAAGCATTGTTCTCCTGCCAGGGCTACACCGACAATACAACTGATACCCGCTTGCCTAATTATGCTGTAATGCCTGCTGATGTAAATCTATTAATTGTGGTTGGTGACAACGATGCAATTGTAGGCACCACCTTCGGACATTTTCTGATGGACTCAACTATTAACGTTCCTACTTCGCACAAAAATTTAATCACTCACCATTCCGATGAACATGGAAGCCCTGCCATTGGCTCAACACACTTTGAGCCTTGCAGCCGCGATGATGCTTACGATACCGGTGAAAGTAATTTATTCACTACCGTCTGCGGACTTGGCACCAAAACCGATGCAGTAGATTATTTCTGTTACTGGAAATTATTTGACGCACTCATGGATTGTGCGTTCTACGGTGAGAACTGTACTACTGCGTTTGGTGATACTCCTGAACAACACGGCATGGGCGAATGGAGCGATGGACAGCCATTAGTTGACTTAACGGTTGAGCCTTCGGCAGGAACAGGAATAGAAAACAATGAAAACAAATACGGAATTAGTATTTATCCAAATCCTTCTTCTGGTGAAGTTTATATCAATTTAAACTTACAGGAAAAAGAAGAAGTGTTGATTGATATTTTCAATGCACAAGGACAATCGGTAAAATCAACACGCAAGAATTATGCAGCGGGAATGGTGAATGAAAAATTAAATTCAGAAACCCTTGCAGCAGGAATTTACAACGTGCAAATTCAGTTGAACGAAAACAAATACGCGCAGAAAATTGTAGTTCGCTGATGCAACAGCAAGCTACTGCGGCTTGCCACTCAGAACCGTAACACGTCCTATGTAAGTATGCCAGCCATCATAAATATCCTTCACACGAAAGGTATAACTGTATACATCTTGTGTTGCCAATTGATTTGACTTTTCAATTACTCCGTTCCACTTTATATCTTCATCAAACGAAGAGAAAACCTGCTCACCCCAACGATTATAAATACGCATTTCGTAACCGGTAATTCCTATTCCTGTTCCGTAGAAGTAATCGTTATTGCCATCAGCATTTGGCGTGAATGTATTGGGAATGTAAAACGTGAAACTCGGGTCTATGTAAACAGTGAAATAAGCCGTGTCTTTGCAGCCAAACTGATTGGTAACAATCTGCTCAATTATATAGGTTCCGGTATCGGGGTAATTGTGTGAAGGCTGCTGGAGAGGAGAATTAGTGTTGTCACCAAAATCATATTGCCATTGGTTTGCACCTGAAGACAAGTCGTTGATTTCAATATAAGGATAAATGATTTCAGCACGTTGCGGTGTAGCTGTAAAAGAAGCAACAGGTTTTGGGTAAATTGTAATCATTGAAAATGCTGTATCACTTACAGTGCAACCATTGGATGTTTTTGCCTGAAGTATTACATCAAACACTCCGGCTGTGTCGTAAATGTGTAAAGGATTTTGATCAGATGATGTGTTACCGTCACCAAATTCCCAAAGCCACCACACAATGTTATAACCGGGAGCAACAATGGAAAGGTCAGTAAAATTAACAGGCAGCGGCTGACAACCTTCTATGATATCAGAGGTGAAATCAACATCAGGTAAAGGAAAAACCTCAACAGGCAGAATAACATCAGCAACACATCCGCTGTCGGTGGTAACGGAAAGGTTCACATTAAATATTCCGGCATTCTGATAGGTGTGAAAGGCATTCTGTAAAGTAGATGTGCCGCCATCGTTGAAGTTCCAGTCCCAGCCAATTATGGTTCCCTGAGGAATAGTTGACACATCAGTAAAAGCAGTTGTGGCATTGAGGCAAACGGATGTGACGCTGAAATCTGCTATTGGAACAGGATGAACGCGTACTGTAAAAATCGTGTCTTCTTCACAACCAAAATCACTGGCAACAGTCAAACTCACATCAAATATTCCATAGATTGAAAACGTGTAAAGGGGATTGGCGTTGTTAGTTATAACACCGTTGTCGTCAAAATCATAGGTCCATGACTCAACGCTGCCGAAAGCAATATCGCTTAAGTCGGTAAAGACTGTTGCGGTACCAAGGCACTCGGTTGTTGCAACAAAATCAGGAACAGGAACAGGATAAACACCAATTGTTTGTTCGATGGTGTCTTTGCAGCTTCCTCCCGATGTAACAATGAGTTGTATATCATAGCCTCCCCAATCAGGGAATGAATGTGCAGGTGGCGCAGCGCCAATAAAGACAGGACTACCATCATCAAAATCCCATTCCCATTGGGTAATGTTTCCCGAGGGAATGGTGCTTTCATCCACAAACACTGCTGTTTCGTTCTGACAAATATCAGTGAACGAAAAATCTGCAACCGGTAAATCCGAAACTGTTAATGGTCCTGTTTCAGTATCGGTGCAACCATCGTTGCTGGTTACCTGAATGCCTACGGTGTAATTTCCGGGAGCGAGGTATTGGTAAACGCTATCCTG
>CAMAVO010000227.1 GCA_945861685.1 Chitinophaga pinensis
TAGGACACAAACTTGGAGAATTTGCTCCAACACGTACGTTCCGCGGACACTCAGGAAACAATAAAGCAGATGCAGCCAAAGCTGGTGCAGGTAAAAAATAATTAAGATTTATTTCAGACTACAATAAATAAAAAAATGGGAGCAAGAAAAAAAGAAATGGCAGACAGGCTCAAGGAAGCGAAGAAAACAACTTACCTCGCTAAATTGGTTGATTGTCCTACATCACCCCGCAAAATGCGTTTGGTTGCTGACCTTGTAAGAGGTGTTCAGGTTGACAAAGCATTACATATATTAAAATTCAACGCAAAGGAGGCAGCACCACGCTTGGAGAAACTTCTTCTTTCGGCTATCAGCAACTGGCAGGCGAAAAACGAAGGGCAAAAAGTGGAAGATAACAACCTTTTTGTAAAAGAAATATTTGTGGACAGTGGTCGCCAGATGAAACGTATCCGCACTGCACCACAAGGAAGAGCGCACAGAATTCGTAAACGTTCAAACCACGTTACACTAATTCTTGCAACTAAAAAAGAAGAAACAGCTAATCAAACAATAACTCAATAATAAGAATGGGACAGAAAGCAAACCCGATAGGTAACAGACTCGGTATCATCAGAGGTTGGGATTCCAACTGGTATGGAGGAAAAAATGCTGCCGAAAAATTGGTAGAAGACGATAAAATCAGAACGTATCTGAAAGCACGTCTTATAAAAGCCGGCATTTCAAAAATCATTATTGAGCGCACAGTAAAACTTATTACTGTTACTGTTAACACTGCACGTCCGGGTATCATTATCGGAAAAGGTGGAAAAGAGGTTGATAAGCTGAAAGAAGAATTAAAGCAAATCACCAAAAAAGATGTTCAGATTAACATCTTTGAGATAAAACGCCCTGAGTTGGATGCGCGTTTGGTGGCTGAAAGCATTGCACGTCAAATTGAAGGAAGGATTTCTTACCGCAGAGCTGTGAAAATGGCAATTGCATCAACCATGAGAATGGGAGCAGAAGGTATCAAATGTAATGTGGCAGGAAGGATTGGGGGTGCTGAGATTGCACGTACTGAACAATATAAAGAAGGAAGAACTCCTTTGCATACTTTCCGTGCTGATATCGACTATGCACATGCAGAAGCCCACACCACCTACGGAAGAATTGGTATTAAAGTGTGGATTTGCAATGGTGAGGTTTACGGAAAAAGAGATTTATCTCCAAACATCGGAGCAAAAGCTCAGAAAACAGGAGGAGCACCTGAATCATCAGCACCGGGTAAATTTGGTGACAGAGACAGAAAGCCAAGAGGAGATAACAACAGGGAGAGAGGCGATAGAAAAGAAAGAAAGTAAGAAGTTTAAGAAAGACTAAAAGAATATAACATGTTACAGCCAAAAAGAACGAAGTATCGTAAAATGCACAAGATGAAAATGAAGGGCAATGCCACTCGTGGCGCTGAACTTTCATTTGGCTCTTTTGGAATTAAAGCGCTTGAAGGTGCTTGGGTAACTGCCCGCCAGTTAGAAGCTGCGAGGGTTGCCGTTACACGTTTTATGAAACGTGAAGGACAAATCTGGATCAAAATTTTCCCTGATAAACCTATCACCAAAAAGCCTGCAGAGGTTCGTATGGGTAAAGGTAAGGGTGCTCCTGAATATTGGGTAGCAGTAGTAAAACCGGGTTGCATCATTTTTGAAGCAGACGGTGTTCCAATGGAAACGGCAAAAGAAGCATTAAGACTTGCAGCACAAAAACTTCCTATAACAACCAGATTTGTTGTAAGAAGAGATTATCACGAAGAAAAAGCAGTAAAATAAAATAGCTTAAAGAAAAAATGAAACAGTCAGTAATAAAAGAAACAACAACAGCAGAACTTCGCGATAAAGTATCGGAAGAAAAAGCACTGTTGGCAAAGCTGAAATTAAACCATGCGGTTTCTCCGATAGAGAACCCTTTGAAAATAAAAGCTACAAGAAAGAATGTTGCACGCCTTAACACAGAATTGCGCAAAAGAGAATTGCAAGGCAAATAATCATTAAGAAAATGGAAACAACAGAAACAACAATAAAAAGAAACCTCAGAAAAGAGAGAGTTGGTGTTATCGTCAGCGACAAAATGGATAAATCCATTGTAGTAGCTGTTGAGCGTAAAGTGAAACATCCGATGTACGGTAAATTCGTAAAGAAAACCAGCAAATTCGTTGCTCACGATGAGAAAAACGAATGCAAAATGGGGGATACTGTTAAAATTGAGGAAACACGTCCACTGAGCAAAACTAAAAACTGGAGATTAGTAGAAATCTTAGAAAGAGCTAAATAAAATGATACAACAGGAATCAAGATTAACAGTAGCTGACAACAGCGGTGCAAAAGAAGTTCTTTGCATACGTGTGTTAGGCGGAACCAAAAGAAGATATGCTTCTATTGGTGATAAAATTATTGTAACCGTAAAACACGCGCTTCCTTCAGGAAACGTGAAAAAAGGAACGGTTTCTAAAGCAGTTATCGTTAGAACCAAAAAAGAAGTTAGACGCCCTGATGGATCTTATATCCGTTTTGACGACAACGCAGTGGTTCTTTTATCTGCTACAGACGAGTTGAGAGGCACACGTATCTTCGGACCTGTTGCAAGAGAGTTGAGAGAAAAACAATTCATGAAAATTGTTTCATTGGCTCCTGAAGTATTGTAAGAAGTATTAAGTTTTAAGAATAATAAAATGTCGAAAATAAAAATTAAAAAAGGTGATGTGGTAAGGATTATTTCCGGAGCCAGCCGCGGTAAGGAAGGGAAAGTTCTTGAAATTCTTGTTGATGCTGAAAAAGCATTGGTAGAAGGTCAGAACATGGTTTCTCGCCACACAAAACCAAATACTAAAAATCCACAAGGCGGGATTATTAAAAAAGAAGCGCCTATACATATTTCAAATCTCTTGGTTATAGACGGTAAAGGTAACCCTACCCGGATCGGACGCAGAGTTGAGAATGGTAAAATTGTAAGATTTTCTAAAAAATCAGGGGAGGTTATAAAATAATGTACACACCAAGACTAAAAAACAGGTATAAAGAGAAGGTAGTTCCGGCTCTTAAACAAGCGTTTAACTACAAGAGCACTATGCAGGTTCCTAAATTGGAAAAAATCTGCATTAATCAAGGTGTTGGAGATGCTGTATCTGATAAAAAGATCATTGATACTGCTATCAACGAAATGACAACCATCACAGGTCAGAAAGCAGTTGCAACCAAATCTAAAAAAGATATTTCGAACTTTAAAGTAAGAAAAGGAATGGCTTTGGGTGTGCGTGTTACACTGCGTGGCGATAACATGTATGAGTTTTTGGACAGATTGATTTCTGTAGCTATCCCCCGTATCCGTGACTTTCGTGGTATTCCTGCAAAAGGGTTTGACGGAAAAGGAAACTTCACTATGGGTGTAACTGAGCAAATCATTTTCCCTGAAATTGATATTGATAAAGTAAGCAAAATCATGGGAATGGACATCACCTTTGTAACTTCAGCTCCAACAGACGAAGAAGCAAAAGCATTACTGAAAGAATTCGGTTTCCCTTTCAAAAACTAATTAACGATAACTAACAACAAATAACTTTTCCGAAGAATGGCAAAAGAATCAATGAAAGCAAGAGAAGTCAAAAGACAGAAACTTGTAGATAAATATGCAGATAGAAGAGCGGCTTTAAAAGCAGCAGGAGACTTCATTGGGTTGAGCAAACTACCGCGCAACTCTTCAAAGGTAAGACTGCACAACCGTTGCAAACTTACCGGTCGTCCTAAAGGATATATCCGTGAGTATGGTATTTCACGTAACACATTTCGTGAAATGGCTTTGAACGGATTGATCCCGGGAATAACCAAAGCAAGCTGGTAATAAAATAATTTAACAATAACGATTAACAAAAAATACAATGACTGATCCAATAGCAGACTACTTAACCAGATTGAGAAACGCAATCCAGGCAAAACACAGAGTAGTGGAAGTTCCTGCATCAAAGCTGAAAAAGGAAATGACTAAAATTCTTTTTGAAAAAGGCTATATCCTGAACTACAAATTCGAAGACGAAGGTGTTTTTAAAACCATCAAAATTGCTTTGAAATACAATCCGATTACTAAACTTTCAGCTATCAAATCGCTGGAAAGAGCAAGTTCACCGGGTTTAAGACAGTATGCTGACCACAAACACCTGCCGCGCGTAA
>CAMAVO010000228.1 GCA_945861685.1 Chitinophaga pinensis
AAATGCAACACCTTAGTTTGTGCGCCACCGCTGCAATGCACCATGCCGTGTATATTTTCTCTTGAAACTGTGTCAAATATTTTTTTCACTACAGGGGCATACGTGCGCGTTGGTGAAAGCACCAATTTACCTGCCTCTTCCAACTTCATTTTACCTGAATAAACAATACTGTCAGGCAATGAGTTATCAAAACTCTCCGGATACTTTTTTGCATACTCATGGTTGAAAACATCATGACGGGCAGAAGTTAATCCGTTGCTACCCATACCGCCATTGTATTCGCTTTCATAGGTTGCTTGACCGTAAGAAGCCAAACCAACAATCACATCACCAGCCTGAATTCTGTGATTAGAAATAACATCACTGCGTTTCATGCGACAAACAACGGTGGAATCAACAATTATGGTTTTCACTAAATCGCCAACATCAGCAGTTTCACCTCCGGTTGAAATAATATTCATGCCGTACTTGCGAAGCATAGCAAGCGTTTCCTCCGTTCCTTTTATAATTTCAGAAATTACTTCACCCGGTATCAGAAATTTATTTCTTCCTATTGTTGATGAAAGCAGAATATTATCCAATGCACCAACGCATAATAAGTCATCGGTATTCATCACCACCGCATCCTGCGCAATACCTCGCCAAACAGAAATATCACCCGTTTCTTTCCAATAGATGTATGCAAGTGATGATTTAGTTCCCGCACCATCGGCATGCATTACCACGCAATAGTTTTCATCATTACCCAAGTAATCAGGGACAATTTTACAAAATGCTTTTGGAAATAAACCTTTATCTAATTGCGCAATGGCTTTGTGAACGTCTTCCTTATCTGCCGATACTCCTCGCTGGCTATATTTATTTGGTGTGGTCATAATTTACGTGTGCAAAGGAAATAAAAAAAGCCCCCCGAAATTCGGAGGGCTTTTATTTTTTCAGCTCTTAAGCAATTAGTTTTGTTTAGGAACGTAATCGCTGCGCAATACTCTGAACTCAGTTCTACGGTTCATCTGATGCGCTTCCTCTTTTTGTGGCTCTGTAGGAAGTTTATTGATGTAGGCTTCTGTGATTACATCATCTTTCTTCATGAATGATACATCAAAAGGAATAACACGTGGAGTAGTTTCACCATATCCTTTTGCAACCAATCTGTCAGCAGAAATGCCACTTTCGATAAGGTAATCAACAACTGACTGGGCACGCTTTTGTGACAGTGTTAAGTTGTAAGCATCGCTTGAACGGATATCGGTGTGTGAACCTAACTCAATAACAATAGTCGGGTTGTCAGTCAATACTTCAATCAGACCATCTAAAGCAACTTTAGACTCAGGGCGAAGTTCCCATTTAGCCAAATCGTAATAAATGTTCGGAAGGTCGATTGGTTTTGCAATAGGATCCAATTCGAAATCGTGAACCAATGCTTTGTCTTCTTCAAAACCTACAGTAGTGGTTTTTCCTGTCTTGTTCAGGTAGGCACCAAGTTTCCCTGCAGTCAATACATAAGAAGTAGCAGGCATCAAATCAACCTTATAGAAACCTGATGCATCTGTTTTAACTTCTTTTGAAGAACCATCTGTTCCAACAATAGTAACTGTAGCTCCATCAACTGGTTTTTTGCTTTTGAAATCTTTTACAACACCTTGCAAAGTAAATTGAAGTTGTGGCAGGATGAATGAATAAATATCATCAGCACCTTTTCCACCGTTACGGTTTGAAGTGAAGTAACCTTTTTCAGCTTCACGCTCGAAAACGATTGCGAAATCGTCACCGGCAGAATTGATTGGGTAACGCATGTTAGTAACATTTGCCCATGAAGTAGCAGAAACTTTATCAGCTTTGAAAATATCCAAACCACCCATTCCGATATGACCGCTTGAAGCAAAATATAAAGTTCCATCAGCATGAATGAAAGGGAACATCTCATCAGCAGGAGTGTTGATAGTACTTCCTGCGTTTACAGGTTTAGTCCAACGTTTTTTCTCTTTATCAAAAGTTGAAACCCAAATATCTCTTCCACCTAATCCGCCCGGGATATCAGCTGCAAAAACAAGAACTGAACCGTCAGCATTTAATGCAGGGTGTCCGATTGTTGCTATAACCGAGTCTGGCTTTAAAGAAATAAGTGCTGGCTCGCCCCAAGTACTTCCTTTTGATTCTGAACTGAAAATTTCGCAGCCCATTGCTTCTTTCTTTTTACGTGTGCAACGTGTGAAATAAAGAGTCTTAAATTCTGCATCATAAACAGCAGAACCTTCGTTGTCGGCTGAGTTTACAATTACATCCAACGGTGTTGGCGTGCTCCATTTTCCTTTGTTATCAATTTTAGATGTAAAAACATCTGTGAAACTTTGTCCTGTCCATCCGTCAACATCATCACCTTCTGCACCGTCTCTTGAAGAGGTAAAAAGAATTTCTTTGTTGTTTTTGCTTGCATATGAAGGCGAGAAATCATTGTTTTTTCCATTGATTTGTGCTTCGTTCTTTACTTCATAACGAGTTGGATTATCAATCCACTTCTGTGCAAGTGCACATGATTCAGCACCTTTAGCACCGCGTGGATCAGTTGCTACTTTTGCTGCGTAGTTGTTATACTCAACAATTGCGTCAGAATATTTTTCGTTGATTTTCATTGCATCAGCAAGATACAGGATAGCAATAGGATCAGGATATTTGATCTTTACGGCTTTTTTATACCAGGTTTCAGCCTGCTTAAGGTTGTTGGTAAGGCGATAGCATTCTGCCACCTTGAAAATGATTTCAGCTTTGCGGGATTTATCTTTTGCCGATTTGTATTCCTTTTTATAAAGGTCAATGGCAACATAATATTCCATCACATCAAAAGCTTGGTCAGCTTTGCTTTTGTCGTTGCTCTTTTGAGCAAACGCTGAGAGGGAAACCGATACCGCAAGGGCTAAGAGAGTAAAGATTTTGAAAATTTTCATAGGTTAATTTTTTGTGTTGGCTTTTTTGTTGGGGTGCTAAAATAAATAAATTATCAATATGCAATGATTAAATCGATTTTTCGACCGACCAAAAGTAGAAAAATATTTATTCAGCAAAGAAAAAAATGATAATTAATGATAAAAGATAATTAAAAAAGCCTTTCCGCACAGTGCGGAAAGGCTTTCAGGGCAATCAAATATTAGCGATTGAACAACAATTCGCGGTATTTTGGCAATGGCCAGTACTCATCATCCACCAGTAATTCCAGTTTATCTACATGATAACGGATGGTTTCGAAGAACGGAACCACTTTTTCGCAGTAAGCAACAGCATGAGCGCGTGCGCCTTCTACTTTGTTGGCTTTTTTGCGGGCTTCTACCATTGCTTCTACTCCATTCTTAATAGCCAGAATGTGTTCAGATACTTCTTTAATAGTCTCAACCTGCACGGGAGTCAACTTTTTAAATTCTTCGGCAGAGAAGATTCCTTTCAATCCGCTTACATTAGTAATAAGCAGGTTTTGGTACTGAATAGCAGTAGGGATAATGTGATTCAACGCAATATCACCCATTACGCGTGATTCGATTTGAATCTTCTTGCTGTACATCTCTAAGTAAATATCGTGGCGGGCAGCAATTTCGCGCTCACTGTGGATATCAAAGCGTTTGAAAAGGGCTTTGCTTTTCGCGCTTACATAGGCATCCAGGGCTTGCGGAGTGGTTTTGATGTTGCTCAAACCGCGTTTCTCTGCTTCTTTTACCCATGCATCGCTGTAGCCATTGCCTTCAAAGCGCACATTTTTAGACTCTATTATATATTGACGCAATACTTGAAGGATTGCTTCTTCTTTGTCAACGCCTTTATCAATTATTTTATCTACCGCTACTTTGAAGTCGGTTAATTGATTTGCTACAATGGTATTGAGTACCATCATTGGGCCTGCGCAGTTTTGTGAAGAACCAACAGCACGGAACTCAAACTTATTTCCTGTGAAGGCAAACGGTGAAGTACGGTTACGGTCGGTGTTATCCAATAGAATTTCAGGAATTTTGCCGATGTTCAGCTTCAGTTCTGTTTTTTCATCGGGCGACATTTTTCCGCCATGAACTTTTGCTTCCAACTCATTCAACACCGCATCTAATTGCGAACCGATGAACGCAGATATAATAGCAGGTGGCGCTTCGTTGGCTC
>CAMAVO010000229.1 GCA_945861685.1 Chitinophaga pinensis
CCAATATTACTATGAAGTTTACACTGACGAGAATGGTGATTTCAACATTCCTGTTTTTTACGAAGGAACATTTGACATCAACATTGGTAAGTGGGAATATCATACTGTTTGTTTTGATGAGTTAGTTGTTGATGGTGCAAACAATGTGTTGAATGTTGAATTGGAAAAAGGCTTGTTTGAAGATTTTACTTTTGATAACGGATGGATCGCAACTGCAACAGCAACGCGTGGATTATGGGAATATGGTAAACCATTCGGAACTTTCTTTGGTCCGATTGCAATTCACCCAAGTGTTGATTCGCCTGACTGCGGTGGGTTTGCATACACCTCAGGCAATGATGGAAATATTTATAATGAAGTGGATGGAACTATAACACTTACCTCCCCGGTTTTTGATGCAACCTATATTAACGACCCATATATCAGTTATTACCGCTGGTTTTTTAATGCGAATTTAAGTGCGGCCACTGCCGGAAACGACACAATGAAAATTATGCTGAATAACGGAACCGAGACAGTAGTTATTGAGAAAGTGGATGCGTATACAAATTTCAATACAGTTTGGAATCTCCACAGTGAGCCCATCAGCGATTACATAATCCCAACATCAACCATGCAGTTTATTGTTAAAGTTAGTGACCCGAGTAATGATATAGATGACCAAACTGAAGCAGGAATTGATGGTATACAAATTACAGCAACATCAATAGGTGTGAAAGAGAATGAAACTTCGGGAGTTTTAATTTATCCTAATCCGACAAATGACTTTATAAATATTGAACTGGCAGATAAATTTAAAAAATCCAAGTTGGAAATACTGGATCTGACAGGACATACAGTTCTGGTAGTTTCTAATCTAATTATAAATTCAAGGCTTGATATCTCTTCACTGAGTTCAGGCATTTATTGTCTGAGGATTTCAACACCTGCTGAGATTTATTCAACCAAAGTGGTAAAGCTGTAAAACAAAAAACCCCGCTTGCGCAGGGTTTTTTGTTTAAAAACAGGTGAAAACCTATTTTTTCTTTTTAGCAACTGCTTTTTTAGCAGCTGGTTTTTTAGCAGCAGCTTTTTTAGCAGCTGGCTTTTTAGCAGCTTTTTTCTTAGCTACTGGTTTTTTCGCAGCAGCTTTTTTCTTAGCAGCTGGTTTTTTTGCAGCAGCTTTCTTAGCGGCTGGTTTTGCAGCGGCTTTCTTTGCTGCAGGTTTTTTTGCTTTTGCCATGGTGTTTTTTGTTTTTTTAGTTAAACAATAATTATTGGTTTTAAACATCTCAAATGTATGCTGAGATTTTTTTTCGCTAACAACGTTTCAAATAAGTTTTTAACTATTAATTGTTAATTAGTGAAATTCAAAACCGGGACTATAACGCGAATACTAAAGCAAAGGTTACATTTTTTAAAATTCCTTTAAAATCAATATATGTACAGAGTGTTATGTTTATTTCAGTTTTGAATTGCGTCTGTTTTTTTCTGATTTATTTCGAATCTTGTTTGCAAAGTTATCAGTTGAAATGTTGAAAACCCGAAAATTTCCTGACAGCACTTTCTCCTGTCAGCAGGTCTCAACATTGTGTTTCGGTAATAAAAAATCAGTGAAATTATTTGTTGAGGAGAATGTGATTTTTGAATCCTCCTATATGTTTTCCTCCTAAAAATGTTTTTTCTAAAAAGGTAAGCAGGCGGTATTTCAGACGTTCGTGTTTAAATAAATCTCTGTCTGGATAGGTATTTCCCGAGTAGTCCAGTTCTTTACTCCAGTTGAAATTACCTATCCAGTCTTTCATAACTGCCGGGTGAGTTCCATTAAAGACCGGTACTTTTTTCAGAGGACCATAATTGAAGTCGGTTGTTCTGCTCTTATAAAGTTGTTCTGCTTTTTCACTTCCTTTATGAATCGTGTCGAGCGATTTCTTTTTGCTTTGCATCAGTGCTGGTGGGCGAACCCAGCCGTAGTGAAATACTTCTGCGCTTACGCTTGCTACTTTAAGTTTAGCCGTTCCGTTTTGCTGACGGTAATTCTTTTCATCAAAGTCCGGAATTCGTCTGAATGATTGTGCGCTTTCCCAGGAATGAATGTCTTTATCATTTCTTACAATCCTTATTTCATGAGGATACCATCCATGCGAATCAACGTAATGATTGTAATCGCCCCAAAAGTGCTTGTAAGAAAATAATAACCCCTCCACTTCCTTATCATTCACTAATTCTTCGCAGCGTTGTTTTATTCCTGGAAGATACTTTTCATGAACTACTTCATCCGCTTGCAGATAAAATAGCCAGTCTCCGGTACAATGATTCTTCGCAATATCAGTTTGGTGAGCATTCTCCATGCCATTCGGAAATTTTTTAGTGTCCCAAACGGTGTGAACTATTTTCACCTTGCTGCTGCCAATGCTTTCAATGATGTTTTGTGTTTTATCATCTACATCGCAATCGCCCAGAGCAACTACAAACTCATCAACAATCGGCAGGATGGAAAGAATGCTTTGTTTGATCGGATAATAGAGTTTATCCGCATTCTTTACCATTGTAAATCCTGAAATTTTCACTGTGCGGGAGATTGAAAAATCTGGAGATCGTAAAGTTTTTTATAGATGCCGTTCTTGCCCAGCAGTTCAATGTGTGTTCCGGTTTCGGCAATCTGTCCTTCCTGCATTACTATTATTAAGTCAGCTTTTTGAATGGTAGAAAGACGGTGTGCAATTACTAATGAAGTGCGGTGTTTCATCAGATTGTTAAGGGCGTCCTGTACTAACTTTTCAGATTCAGTGTCAAGGGCTGATGTGGCTTCATCCAAAATTAATATCGGAGGATTTTTTAAAACTGCTCGTGCAATACTCACCCGCTGCCGCTGTCCGCCTGAGAGTTTGCTGCCTCTTTCGCCAATGTTGGTTTGGTAGCCATCAGGGAACTGAGAAATGAAATCATGCGCGTTGGCAATCTTAGCTGCCTTTTCTACTGCAGTTGGTGGAACGTTGGGCATTGCCAGGGCAATATTTTTAAAAACAGTATCGTTGAACAAAATGGATTCCTGCGAAACAACTCCCATCAATCCTCTTAAATCATGAAGACTGTAATTTTTGATGTTTACACCATCAATCAGAATTTCACCTTCATTAATATCATAGAAGCGCGGAAGTAAATCGGCCAGTGTTGATTTACCGGCACCTGATTGTCCGACCAACGCAATGGTTTGTCCTTTGGCAATTTTAAGGTTTATATTTTTAAGAACAGGGCCTTTCCCGTAGCTGAAACTTACATTGCGGAATTCAATGCTGTCTGTAAATCTTTTCACAGGAACAGGATTTTCGGGTTCACGGATCTTCTCTTCTGCATTGAGAATTTCGTTCACCCGGTCCATGGAGGCAATTCCTTTTTGAAGTCTGAAAAATCCTTCACTGAATGCTTTTGCAGGTGGCATCAGTTGCGAGAAGATGGCAATATAGGCGATAAAGAATTCGCCCGTGAGTGTTGAATTTTGGTCCAGTATCAGATTTCCTCCGAACCATAAAATGGTAACAATTACAATGGCGCCCATAAACTCACTCACCGGTGAAGCAAGGTTTAGTAGCCGGTGAACGCGTACCATTATTTTATAGAACATCTCGTTGCTGCTGCTGAAACGGTTTTCCATAAACTGTTGTGCATTGAATGCCTTGATGATGCGCATTCCTGAAATGGTTTCTTCCAATGTTGATATAATTTCGCCCAGCCGGCTTTGTCCTTTTTTGGCAGAGCTGCGGAGCTTGCTTCCTATCTTACTTATCAGATATCCGCTCAGGGGCAAGAGCACCAGAACAAAAACAGTGAGTTCAGGACTCATAATAAACAAGGTAGTGAGAAAGACGATAAACGTTACCGGTTCTTTGAACAGCATTTCAATGGAACCGAGAATAGACCATTCAATTTCTGAAATGTCGCTGGTGCTTCTTGAAATAATGTCGCCTTTCCGTTCATTAGAATAATAGGAGAGAGGCAACACCAGAATTTTCGAGTAAAGTTTTTTGCGAAGGTCGCGAACTACGCCTGCACGAACCGGAGCTATAAAATAGAACGCAAGGTAACGGGTAATGTTTTTCAGCAGAAATAAAACCACCACAGCTATACATATA
>CAMAVO010000230.1 GCA_945861685.1 Chitinophaga pinensis
GCATCACTTGTTTTTTCTGAAATGGGAGTTGAAGGAAAAGCGCTGAACCTTGCCATCTTTGAACTGATGGGTGATGCAGAGGGAGTAAATCAGGAAGCTGAAAAATACCAATCTGTAAGAGTTGAAAAGGTAAAAGAACTTGCCGAAAAAACGCTGGTAGATACCAATTGCTCAACACTTTATTATCACGCTAAAAAATCTTAACCGCAAAGACGCTAAGAACGCAAAGTAGATTAAACTTCGCGCCCTTTGCGCCTTAGCGGTAAAACAAAAACTATGGAAACCTTAGACAGAACCCAAGAACCCTCAGTAAAACCCTTTCCTGATATTGAATTACAGGAAGCAGAACATATTACCCTTGCAAACGGATTACCGCTACATATCCTGAATTCAGGAACACAGGATGTATTGCAGGTAGAATTTCTTTTTTCGGCAGGAGCACTGAAGCAGCCGGCACGCCTGGTTGCAGCAATGACAATCGAAGCCATAGGAGAAGGAACTGACTCGCGCACTTCAAAAGAAATATCGGAGCAATTAGATTTCTATGGCGCTTACATGAAAACCGATTCTTCACGTGACACACCTGCGCTGGTGCTTTATACGCTGAGCAAACATTTGGACAAAACCCTGCCTGTAATAAAAGATGTATTGCTGAACGCTTCGTATCCCGAGAACGAGCTGAAAACCTACCGTGAAAACAGCAAACAAAAACTAATCTCGGGCGAAAAGAAAGTTTCTACCCTGGCTTCAAAACTTATCTACGGAATGCTTTATGGAGAAAATCATCCTTTCGGATACCGGGTTATTCCTGAAGATTTTGATAAGGTAACTCGCGAACAATTATTAGATTTTCATCGTGCACACTACCGCTCCTTAGATTGCGATGTTATTATTTCGGGAAGAGTAACTCAGGAAGTTATAGAAACTTTCAAAAAAGAATTTGGAAGCGTTCCGACAAAGATTTCGGCATTTAATAACAACACACCCACTCCCCTGCCTTCTTCCGAAAAAAAGCAGGTACATGAAGTGCCGAATGTTGTGCAAAGTGCTATTAAACTTGCCCGTCCGCTGTTCAGCAAAACGCATCCTGATTATATTCCGTTGCAGGTTTTGAATACGGTGTTTGGCGGTTATTTCGGTTCGCGCCTTATGACCAATATCCGGGAAGATAAAGGCTACACGTATGGAATTGGCTCAGGACTTATTCCGTTGGGAACCACAGGAATCTGGTCAATAGGCAGCGAAGTTGGAGTTGAAGTAACCAAGGCAACACTGAAAGAAATTTATGCTGAGATGAAAATCCTGCGCGAAGAACCTGTGTCGCAGGAAGAATTAGATACCGTTAAAAGTTATATGCTGGGTGTATTCCTTAAAGATGTGGATGGCCCATTTGCATTGGCAGAAAAATACATCAGCTTGCTGAAATACGATTTAGATTATTCATACTACCAGTGCTGGATAAAAACAGTGAAAACTATTACTCCTGCTGAAATTCAGGCACTCGCCAACAAGTATTTGCGCGAGGAAGATTTTTATGAATTGGTGGTAGGGAAACTGGGATAAGCTAACAGGAGACTAGAAATTCTTTCACATTTTCTGAAAGCAATTCTGTTTCTGAAAACTCAGAAAAGCCATTGAACGCTGATACCTGTTCAATGGCTTTTGCAACATTCAATTCATCTTGCTTAACGCATAAGTGAAGTTTTTTCTGATGGTATAAATTACCTAAATACTCTTGCTCCGTTTGTCCGGGCGTAGGGACAAAAATTGCTTTCTTCTGCATCACCGCTAAATCCATAATGGTAGAATAACCGGGACGAGTAAGCACCAATTCACTTGCTGAAATTGCACTGAACAATTGTTCTGCATTTAAGTGTGAGATGATATCAGCGTTTCCTATTCTCTCTTTCTTCTCTTTATTTTCAGGCTTTCCCAAAACAACTAACGTTCGTTGCGGAAGGTTGGAAACCTGCTGCACAATCAGTTTTTCAAATACCGTACGTTGCGGTTCAGGACCTGAAATGATGACTGATAAATCGTATTTCTTTTCTGCTTTTTCATTTTGCGGGAAAGATGAAAAACGAGATAATGCACCAACAAATCTTGCATTATCAGGCAAAGGATATTGATGCGCAAGGTCATCTGATAAATTATTTTCTCCAGGAAAATCAGGAACCCAGGAGAAGGAGAATTGCTTTACATAATTGAGTGTGATTTGATGCAGAAGACTTTCACCGAACGGAGATTTTATCATCAACTGGTGTAATAGCAGAACGGTGGGGGCATCCGTAATACCAAGTCCGTAACGATTATCTGAAATTACACCATCTATTTTTTCTTGCTGTACAATCTTCTTTAAAAACTTTTTCTCTTCACTTATCTTTCTGAGGATTTTTGGAACGGAAAAAGCCATTTTAAAAACCATGCTGACATTCTCGGGATACGCAATTTCATAACCGGGAAAAACAATAAACTGTAATTGCGGAAATTCCTGTTTCAATAATTCCAACGGCCGTTTGTCAGCAGCAATTACCACCTCTGCGCCTTGCCTCTGCAATTCGTGAATAACAGGAATGCAGCGCGTAGCGTGACCTAAGCCCCAATCGAGCGGGCAAACAAGGATTCGTTTTTTTGTTTTCACAGCACGAGTTTAAGAAAATATACACATTTGCATTTCATTGATTTCAAATTTATGGCATATAAATTCAAAAACTGGGCAGGAAATGTAACCGGAACTGCTGAAAATTATTTTCAGCCTTCGGGTGAAACTGAAATAATTCAAATCGTAAAGAATGCAGTTGCCAAAGACAAAAAGATAAAATTGGTTGGTGCTGCACATTCCTGGTCGGCATTGGCTTTGCCTTCACATTACCTTATTAATCTTGACTACTACAGCAAGATTTTAAAAATTGATAAAGAGAAAAAACAAGTTACAGTTCAGGCAGGAATTCGTTTAAAAAATCTGAACGTTATTCTTCGAGATAACGGACTTTCACTCGCCAATCTTGGCTCCGTTTCTGAACAAAGCATTGCAGGAGCAACTGCAACAGGAACTCACGGAACAGGAATAAAATTCGGAAACATTTCAACGCAGATTATTGGCATGAAACTGATTTTGGCTGATGGTTCGGTTTTAACAATCAGTGAAAACGAAAATGCAGAACTGCTTCCGGCAGTAAGAATTAATCTGGGCGTTCTGGGGATTGTCTCGGAACTGACTATTCAATGTGTGGATGTTTTTAACCTGCGTGATGAGTCGTATGCTTTGCCATTTGAAG
Source organism: Chitinophaga pinensis (assembly GCA_945861685.1). GTDB lineage: Bacteria > Bacteroidota > Bacteroidia > SXHM01 > SXHM01 > SXHM01. The sequence goes on from CAMAVO010000230.1 coordinate 3,279, forward strand.
AAACGTTGGAGAAAATCCCAGAACTTATTCAAACCACCGACCATCTGAAACTCTGGTGGTTTCCACATGCACCATTAGTTGGCGTTTACAGGTATTTCCGCACACAGGAAGAATTGAAACCGCGCTCTTCTTTTCAAAAATTTATGGATGATTCATTTCTGGTAAATGTGTTCTTTGCTTTTATGCTGCGATTGGGCGATTGGTTTCCAAAATCAGTTCCACCCATCAATAAACTGATTAATAAAATTCATTTCAAAAAGGTTTCGCGCATTGAAAAAACATGGGAAGTTTTTAATGTACCCATGCCACCCATCCACTTTGAAACAGAATATGCCATTCCGGTTGAACATGCTTCGGAAGCTTTGAAAAAAATGAAAGAGATGATTGAGCGCAAAAAGCTGCACATCAATTTTGTGGTGGAAGTGCGATTTGTAAAAGCCGATGATACCTGGCTTAGCCCGGCTTATAAACAAAATGCCTGTTACATAGGAGCCTATCAATATGGTAACCGCTATTGGAAAGAGTACATGACCGGTTTTGAAGAACTGATGTTTTCTTATAGCGGAAGACCGCACTGGCCCAAAGAATTTACGCCCGATGCTGAGAAAATCAGCAAGAGCTTCCCTGAATTTGAGAAGTTCAGGGAACTGAAAAATAAATTAGACCCGAAAGGCGTTTTTAATAACGCTTTAACACAGCGTTTATTTGGTTGATACGGCTGTTAGTCTAAATCAGCGGAACGCTTGCTAATCAAAACATTGTTTCGTATTTTTACCACCTATTAAATTCAATTCTTGAAGAAGTTTTTATTAGGTCTTTTAGTATTGCTGC
>CAMAVO010000231.1 GCA_945861685.1 Chitinophaga pinensis
ACTCAACAACATTCCGGTTGATACGTTTCCTTCCTCTTATTCTGTCTTGAATGAAGGAACAAGTTTCGACCGCTACTTTCCCGGAAAGCTCACCGCAGAGGGCACTGCCGAAAACTACGGTATAGAATTGACAATAGAGAAATTCTATAATCGCAACTACTTCTTCATGTTTTCGGGAACACTCTACAACTCTATCTACAAACCCGCTGACGGCAAAACATACGATACCGATTTCAACGGCAACTACATTGTAAACCTGTTGGGGACAAAAGAATTCAAATGGGGCAAAAAGCGTCCTAACACTTTTGGAATAGGAGGTAAGCTTACCACTGCAGGAGGTCGCAGATACACACCCATTGATGTAGCCGCATCTGACTCCACAGGCAAAGCCGTGTTCATTGATGCCGAGCGCAACAGCCTGCAATACAAATACTATTTCCGCTTTGATGTAAAAATCAATTACGCCATCAACGGCAAAAAACTGCGCCACGAAATAGGAGTGGACCTTGTAAATGTTGCCCAAACCAAAAACGTATTGCGCAAAATATATGTTGGTGGCCCCGAGCCAATAAAAACCGATTACCAATTAGGCTTTTTGCCGGTATTTTATTACAGGATTGATTTTTAGAAAACCAAAATCAAAACTTAGCGTTAAATATGCGCTTATGAAAAACAGAATATTCTTAGTTGCCTGTCTGCTTGCACTGGCAGGACTTGGTCTAACCTATTCCAACCATTTCAATAATCCCTTTCATTTCGATGATGCGCACACCATTGAAACCAATGCTGCCATCCGCGATATTAAAAACATACCTTCATTTTTCAGTGACGGAACTTCGTTCAGTTCTTTGCCTGCAAATCAGGCATACCGTCCTGGTTTAACCACACTCAATGCAATCGACTTCTGGCTCGGAGGAAAAGATGAACCTGTTCCCTTTCAATATCATTTAAGCATTTTCATTGTTTTTCTATTGCTGGCAATTGCACTCTTTTTCTTTTTCAACACTATTTATGATGCCGCCTCACCTCATGAATACAATAAGTGGATTGCGCTTTTTTCCACTGCGTTTTTCTGTTACCATACTGCTAATGCCGAAACCATTAATTACATCATTCAGCGAGCTGAATCATTCAGCACGTTCATGATTATACTTGGCTTTCTTATCTATATCTATTTTCCTGCACAACGCAAATTCCAATTGTTTCTTCTTCCGATGATAGTTGGCTTTAGTGTAAAGGAACCAACCCTCATGTTTGTTCCTTTACTGTTTACTTACATTCTTCTGTTTGAAAAAGAAACATCGCTAACAACCGTTTTTTCAGCAAACGGTATCAGCAATGTTTTAAAAACACTGTTAATGGTATTGCCCGGCTTAATACTTGGTGGGTTGCTTTTTGCTTATGCCCAGCATAAAACACCCGAATTATTTACTCCGGGTGGTGTTAGTGTTATCACGTATCTGCAAACAGAAGCTTTTGTAATTGTTCACTATGTAAATAATTTCTTTTTACCGTTTAACCTTAGTGCCGATACCGATTGGAGGCCAATTCAAAATATATTTGACGACCGCGTGATTGCAGGAACGCTGTTCATTATTTTTCTTTTGTCAATAGCAGTCAACGCTTCCCGTAAAAAAGAATCGCGCCCCATTACATTTGGAATTTTATGGTTCTTTATTGCGCTTCTTCCTACATCCAGTTTTTTCCCCTTTGCTGAAGTATTGAATGATCATCGCCCGTTTTTTCCTTATATCGGTTTGGTAATGGCAACGGTCTGGGGTCTGTGGCTTGTTATTAAAAAACAGGAAACCATCATCAGCAATCCTTTGAAAAGATACGCGTTAATAAGCAGCTGTTTAGTGTTGCTGGTTGCTCATGCAATAGGTGCCCATCACCGGAATGATGTATGGTCGTCTGGCGAAAAACTGTGGAAAGATGTTACTGTGAAATCGCCCGGCAATGGTCGCGGTTGGATGAACTACGGTAATTCACAAATGGCAAAAGGCAATTACGCAGAAGCATTAATAGCCTTCAACAAAGCCAAAGAATTGTGGCCTTATTACTCGTATGTACATATTAATCTTGGAATTCTCCATGCTTCAATGGGCAAGCCAGTTGATGCTGAAAACTATTTCAAATCAGCAATTTCATTGGATAACAAAAATCCTGAAACCTATCGTTACTATGGAAAGTATTTAATTGAGCAGATGCGTAGCCAGGAAGCGCTGAATATTCTGCAGCAAGGTTTGCAATTAAGTCCCAAACACCGCGATATCCAACTGTACTATAGTATGGCATTGCAAAGCAGCGGAGGAAAAAATATGCGCCTTGAAAATATGATTGAACAGTTGAAAACAAATCCCACTGCTGATGGCTATCTTAACCTCAGCCTGGAATATTACAACATGGGCGATTATGAAAAATGTATTGAAGCCTCAGAGAATGCATTGAAAATAAAACCGGATTACGCACTTGCCTATAACAACATGTGCTCGGCATACAATGTATTAAAGCAATACGACAAAGCAATTGAAGCCTGCAGCCAGGCTATCCGTGTTCAACCTGATTTTCAATTGGCAAAAAACAACCTGAAACTGGCTGTTGACGAAAAGAATAAACAAAAAGGTAAATAGCCTATGTCTTTGTTTGTTGCGGTACGCAAATTTCTTTACGAACCCCGTTTGCAGGGCGTGGATGTAAACAGCGATAAGCTGCTGGAGATTCACCGTCAGGTTTTGATGGAGAAAAAAATAATGCGTCACGTTTTCCGCGAATTTTATGATGCCTGTATTAATGCAGATAATAAATACTTTTCAGCAACGGGCGACAGGATAGAGATTGGAGCAGGTGTAAGTTTTTTTAAAGAAGTATATCCTGAAATTATCAGCACAGATATTAAGTCATCACCCTGGCTCGACAGAATACTAGATGCACAGAAAATGGATTTGCCCGACAATTCAACACGGGCATTTTATGCTATTAATTGTTTTCACCATTTGCCTGATGTTGACAGTTTTATTAATGAGTTGCTGCGGGTTTTAAAACCTGGTGGCGGATGCATACTGATAGAGCCCTACCACGGTGCAATTGCTTCCCGCTTTTACAAGCGCATATTCGATACGGAGACATTTGATAAGTCACAAAATGAATGGAAGTATAAGGTAGGCGGTGTGATGGAAGGCGCAAACCAGGCATTAAGTTATGTTGTGTTTAAACGTGACCTGAGTGTGTTCCTTAAGAAATACCCTCAACTGGAAGTGGTGGAACAAAAAGTGTTACCTAATTATCTTAGGTATTTATTGTCAGGTGGTTTAAATTTCAGACAAATTCTCCCATCCTTTTGTGAACCTGTAATTAAACTAATGGAATTTTTGATTAGTCCGTTTAACTCAATTTTAGGACTTCATCATTCAATTGTTATCCGTAAAAAGGATTAACCGAAATTACTTTCCTTCAATCCTGTTCAGGCCAGCTTTTGCTTTTTGTCCGATACTGTTGCGGTATTCCTTGTTTTTAAACGAAGGGCACATCTCAAAATAATTTCGTGCTTTTTTGTAATCTTTTTTCTCTTCGTAAATCAGTCCAAGTTGTAGTGATGAGTTAGCAGCAAAGTAATAGGTGCTCTTTGCTCCGTTTTTAATTGTCATTTCATAATACGGAATTGCATCATCAGCTTTGCCCCAACTATGATAGATTCTTCCAAGGCGGTAGGTGAATTCCAATTGATCTTTTTCCGTTGTAAAATCTTTTGCATTGCCTTCTTTCACCAATATAGTTAATGCCTGCAGGTAATAGCCGCCATCAAAAAGCAAACGCGCTTTCAGCAATTTTAAGTTGGGAGCTTCACCATTTTCTGCTTCCTTCTGCGCCTGTTTATCTTCGTCTGCAATATCATTTCCTTTACTTAAAACCGAGCTTAGGTTTTTGCGGTATTCATCATAATCGCCCACCAACAGGCTGAACCAGCCAAGTTTCTGATACGCGGATTTAATATAACTCGCACCTTTAAAATTGTCAATGTACTTTTTGATGTAAATATCTGCATCCATATCTAAGCGGTTCAACTTTGCTTCGCCTGTCAATAAATCCAAATAGTAAAATGGATATT
>CAMAVO010000232.1 GCA_945861685.1 Chitinophaga pinensis
GATGAAAACAATGTTGCCATCGATTCATTGTATTCGCTCAACAACATTGCTGCACCTGCACTGGATGGCAATTTTAAAAGCATAGGAAGCCTGGTGTCAACCTTAGATGTGCCCATCAGCAGTGCAACAGCCGATAAACTAAACAGCACCAATCGCATCAACATCAAAATTGTATTTGACACGCCACAGGCTCCGCAGCTACTCAAGATTTATGACCATTACAAAATGGACATAAAAATAATTGCAGACTTTAACTATACCATCAATCAGCCTTAGCAGATGTTGAAAGTCTTTGCGCCTTTGCGTCTTTTCGGTTTAATTGTTTTGTTGTTTTGTTCCGCGCAAACTTTTGCTCAGAACTTCTCTCCCGTCTTCACCGAAACCAAACCCGGTTCTGCATTAGGCGCAGGTTTTGATTACGGTGTAAATTCAAGTTCTGTAAACGTTAAATTCTTTAATACTTTTTACCGAGGCAATTTTATTGATAACGATTTAAAGGAAAGTGTTTTCAAACAAACGAAGGATAAAAATCGTTTGGGTTTTGATTTAAATTACGGTATCTGGTATGTGCATAATCCTGATTCTATTTCAGGAAAAACGATGAGTTGGTTTGTTTCGCTACGCAACAGACAACACGCAGACGCTTTGTTTACGGGTGATTTATTCAAAACCTATTTTGCAGGTAACAAACAGTTTGCAGGACAAACCGCTCATCTTGGCGAAACACGTTTCAATTATTTAAACTATCGACAACTGCAACTGGGCATGAGTTTTCTGTCTGATAAAGGCGATTCTAAAGTGCGATTTGGCGCAGGACTTTCTTTTTTGAAAGGCGAGCAAAATCTTAATTTGTTTCTCAGTAAAGGCGATGTGTTTACCGCTATTGATGGTGAATACATTGATATAGACATGGCTCTGGAAATCCGCAATTCCGATAATTCCAACAAGAAGTTTTTCGACATGAAAGGTTATGGTGCAGCACTTGATCTTTTCCTCGGAATTGAAAGACAGAAGAGTGTTATCCGCTTCGAACTTTCCGACTTTGGTTTTATTGACTGGAACCAAAACGCACAAAGCATCCACAACGATACCTCCCTTCATTTCGAAGGTCTGAGCATCGATAATCTTTTTCAGATTGGTGATTCATTAGTCAACAGTCTTAATGCCGACTCAATAAAAACCGATATGGGTTTTATTACTGAAGATTTGAGTTATTCCACACCCTTGCCTTCTATGATTCATTTAGGCTACACCCATAAAACGAAAGAGAATTTATTCATCAACGCTGGTTTTGCCTACCGCATGGCGGCTAACTATTCACCTTACATCTATATTGGAACAGAACATAAGTTTAAGGGTAGTTTTGATATAAACACCCGCTTTGCATGGGGCGGTTACGGAACATATAACATTGGTTTAGGATTGAGTAAAGAGTTTGGTAAAGCTTTTAAAATAAACCTGGGCACAAACAATCTGGAAGGGTTGCTGATTACCAAAGCAGCAAATGGAGTAGGAGCCTACATCAATTTAATTGGCTATTTTTAATCTGTTTAAATCTGAGTAATCTGTGGTGAACATTCTTTCGCAAATACCTAACATAAAGCATCTCGAAGAAAATAATTTCTTTCTTATTGCTGGTCCATGCGTAGTAGAAAGTCAAGACCTTGTTGAAGAAGTTGCCGGAAAAGTGCACGAAATAACAGAGCGATTAAAAATTCCGTTCATCTTTAAAGCTTCTTATAAAAAAGCTAATCGCTCACGTTTGGATTCATTCACCGGCATTGGTGATGCTGAAGCGTTAAGTATTATTGAAGAAGCAGGAAAACTGTTTTCTGTTCCTACACTTACCGATATTCATACAGAAGAAGAAGCAGCCTTTGCTGCAAACTATGTAGATGTACTGCAGATACCCGCTTTTCTTTGCCGTCAGACCGACCTGTTGGTGGCTGCTGCAAAAACAGGTAAATTTGTGAATGTTAAAAAAGGACAATTTCTTTCACCCGGTGCAATGAAATTTGCAATAGATAAAATAAAGCAGAGTGGAAATAACAAAGTAATGCTTACCGAGCGCGGAACAACATTTGGTTATCAGGATTTAGTAGTTGACTTTCGCGGAATACCGGAGATGAAAAGTTTTGGAGTACCTGTTATCTTAGATGTTACTCACTCTTTGCAACAACCCAATCAGGAAAGTGGTGTTACAGGTGGTAAGCCTCAACTGATAGAAACAATAGCTAAAGCAGGCATAGCAACTGGTGCTGATGGCATTTTTATAGAAACGCATCCCAATCCTTCACAGGCAAAATCAGACGGAGCAAATATGCTGGCATTGGATAAGCTGGAAGGATTGCTCGAAAAATTAATTAAAGTAAGGAGAGCGGTAGTATGAGAAAAATGATTCTATTTTTATTACTCATTCCTTTTGCTGCATTTAGTCAGCAGATAACCTTTGAAATTATTTATGGCGGAGAAGGATACGATGAAGCTCGTTCCATCTGGCAAACCACTGATGGTGGCTATATTGTTTCAGGAACAAGCGGAAGCTACCCTTCCGGAAATTCAGATGTTTTTTTGCTGAAGATAGACAGCGTTGGTGCAATACAATGGTTTAAATTTCTGGGTGGTACTGATTTGCAGGCGGGCTATTCAGTTCAACAAACTTCTGATGGAGGCTTTATTGTTGCAGGGCTTACCGATGCCGGTGATTTTGGTGGTTATGATGTTTACCTGATGAAGACCGATGTAAACGGAGATTTTCTGTGGAGCAAAACCTATGGAGGTGCTGACTGGGATTTTGGTTATTCCGTTGAAGAAACAAGCGACAATGGTTTTATAATCGGAGGAACAACTTTTAGTTTTGGTAAAGGTGAGCAAATGTATCTCATGAAAACAGATGCTGTGGGTGATACTGTGTGGACAAAAACCTTTGGTGGTAGTGATGATGAGAAGGCAAAATGCGTTCGTCAAACCTCAGATGGAGGCTATGTATTGGTAGGATATACTGAAACTTACGGAGCAGGGATGAAAGATGTTTTTATTCTTAAAACTGATGTCGATGGAGATTCTGTTTGGGCGAAAATGTTTGGACATTCGTGGGATGATTATGGAACATTTATTGAACAGACAATAGATGATGGGTATATTATTTCAGCGTCAAAAGTTGATTCGGCAACTAACAGACATGATCAATACTACATTAAAACAGATGGAAATGGTTCAGAGCAATGGCATCAGATTTTTACAGCTGCTGTTGATGATAAAGCCATGATTATTCATCAAAGATCTGATGGAGTGTTTTTATCTGCGGGAACAGCAGAAAGTGGAAATGGAGTTGGGGGAGGAGAAGCTGATTATTTCTTTCTAATGATGAATGGTAATGGATATCCAATAGGTTTTGTTAGAACTGAAGGAGGTCAAAAAGATGATGTATTGCACTCGATGCAGATTACTTCAGATAAAGGTATAATTATGGCAGGTGCATCTGAAAGTTATGGAGACGGATTAACTCAAATATATGTAGTAAAAGCTGATAGTATTTTGAGTTTGCTAAATGATCCGGTAATTATAGGTATAGATGATGAGATAATAAATATTGAGACAATCGGTGTATATCCTAATCCAACGTCAGATATTTTCTCAACCTACATAAATAATTCAGAGCTTAATCTGAATGGTAAACTAAGTTATACACTTTGTGATTTGCAAGGTAAGGTGTTGGTTCAGGATGTAATTACAATATCGAATAGTACTTACTCATTTTCAATATCTGTAAAAGGATTTACATCAGGTTTGTATATATTGTCAATATCTTCAGAAAGGTTTAATGCAAAGAAAAAAATTATGGTGCACCATTAATTATTTTTTCTCAAAAACAGAAACCTTTACATTCTCAAAATCAAAACTTTCTTTCAGCGTATAGCTTTTGCTTAATGTTGCTATAACTGAATTCTCAGGGTCGGCATCTATCTGATGCGACTGTACTGCAATAACCCGATTCTTTAAATTTAGTTCTGCCATTTGATTGACATCTAATCGGTCTATACAGTAGATATTATCATTCTTTAATTG
>CAMAVO010000233.1 GCA_945861685.1 Chitinophaga pinensis
CGATTGTGTTTCAATTTTTACTTCACGCAGAAACTGCACATTGCTGAAGTAAACAGTAACAAAACGTCTGAAGTTGAAAAGATGAACAAATACGGGAATAGAGAGAGCCGAGAGTGCAAAGAGAAATTCGGGATAGACAAAACTCATCGGAGTGCAAAGATAGGAAAACTATACAGCAGCAATAAAATTGTTTTCATGAAATTAAAAGAGTTAATAACCATAACCACTTGTTAAAAAAAAACTGAAATACTTGACTTTGAAGTATTTTTCGTAACTTGCAGCATCTTAATACTATGCCCATGAAAATTTTCACAAAACTTTCAGCAGTTTCATTCTTACTATTTGCCTCGCTCAGCGCGGCTTTAGCTAATCCCACCATTCTTGAAAAAGGAGACATTCTTGTCTTGGCAGTAAATGCCGACAACGGTCTTGTTTCAGGTATTTCGGGCGAAGATGAGCTTAGTTTCGTTTGTTTTAAAGACATTACCAACGGAACTGTTTTTGAAATCACCGACAACGGCTGGGAACGTCAGAACCCTAATCAATGGGGCGATAACGAAGGAACCATTCGTATTACCCGCACAGGTGCTGATATTCCTGCTGGAACAGTTATTACTTTTCGACTTGCTTTCGGAAGTTATTCTGCTGTTTCTCCCGATAATTCATGGCAATTTACTGACTTAAATGGTGGAAATGCTTTTGACATCAATAATGGTGGCGACCAGATTTTCTTCCTACAAGGTGGCGCATGGACTAACTCTTCAGGAATGAACAATGCAAGCTACAACAATGGAAAAGTAATTCACTCCTTCAGCACCGCATCGGGTTGGGTGGCCGATGGGTCTTCTAATCAATCTAATCTTTATCCCGGAACCGATTGCTTTAGCTTTTCGGGTGCAGCATCTGACTTTTTAAAATATACAGGTTCACTTTCACCGGCTTCACAAAAAGAGTGGATTGAACGTGTAAATAACAGCCTGAATTGGGAAGCATTTGCAGGAAGCGCTGAATTTGCTTTATCTGGAGTAAATTATGCTGCCGGACAAACTATTTCTCAAACTCCGGGCACTATTGTTTCAGGAAAATGGACAGGTAGCAGAAGCCGTGATTGGTTTGATTGCGCCAACTGGGATGACCTTTCTGTTCCATCACAAAACACAGATATCGTTGTTGATGCAGATGCGTTAAACACACTTGAAATTTTATCTGGAAATGCACTATGCGGCAATCTTGATATTGATGGAGGAGCTTTGGAAATGCACGAAACCGCTTCACTAACTATCGCAGGAAATCTAAGTATATCAAGCACCGGTACATTCAGCATGGAAGGTAATCAACTAAATCTTTCAGGTAATTTGCTTAATAACACATCAGCAAATTTCAACGCAGGAAATTCAACTGTTCATATCAACGGTATTGACCACGTAATTGGTGGCGGGAACGAAACGGAATTCTATAATCTTGTTCTGAACGGTGGAAGAACATCGCTTTATAACAATATAAAAATTCTGAATAATCTGCATATTCAAAATGCAAGTCTTTCACTGAACACGATGACCTTGTTTGTTGAAAATCCAATGAACAATGCTATTACAACAGCACAGAACGGACGCATCATCAGCGAAACATTTCCGGGTTCTTACGGTGTTGTTGACTGGAACATCGGACACCGCATAGGCAGTTATGTTCTGCCCTTCGGAACAAATGAAACTGTTTCGGCTGACATGACTTTTAAATACAACATTAATACCTTGGGAACAGGCGCGATGATGGGCAGAGTTCAGTTTATTACCTATCCTACCAATGCACAAAACTATCCATTACCAGACGGTGTTAACCAACTGACCAACGCTGCCGGCAAAGAAGTTTACCACCGCGCAGTTGACCGTTTCTGGGTAATTGAAAACAATATTGAAAATATGGCTTTCAGCACGTACCCTCAGATTGAATATGTGTTCAAATACAATGATGCTGATTTAACAAGCGTTGAAAACCACATTGAAAAAGATCGTTTAATTGTGCGCGCTTACAATGAGGATTCGCACGAGTGGACAGACTGGTTGACAAGTCCTGCATTTTCACAACCTACTACAAATACCATTTCTGTAGTGCTTGGCACTATTGAAGACTACAATGGTGTATGGACTTTGATGGACGACAGCAACCCATTACCAATTGAGTTGCTAGCTTTCAACGCTACTTGCCAGAACGACAGAACAGAAATTCAATGGACAACTGCATCGGAAACCAACAACAACTTCTTTACTATTGAAAGAAGCACAGATGCCAGTTCGTTTGAAGTATTAAAAACAATCGCAGGATCAAGCAACAGCAATTACATTATCAGTTACACTACAACAGATGATAAACCACTGGAAGGCACTTCATACTACCGCCTGAAACAAACGGATTATGATGGTTCATCAAAATATTCAAACATCATTTCTGTCAGCTGTGGTGGCGCTGAGGATGAATTGGCTATTTCATTTGCAACAACTGATGAGCAGGGCAACATCAATCTGAATGTAAACGCTCCGCATAATGGCCATTATACAATTACTGTTATTGATGCAGTTGGCAAAACGCTTATTAGTAAAGGCATCAACTTCGGAAAAGGAACTAATGCATTTTCACTTAATACCCGTGCAGCAGCAGGAATTTACTTTATCAGTATTGGGAATGAGTTTAATGCTGTGACCAGAAAGGTGCTGGTGAAATAAATTAATCAAACTTCTTTAATAAAAAAGCAGGAATTAATTCCTGCTTTTTTATTTTGTTAAAACTTTAAGTTTCTTTGAGCAATGAATTTTGAACGTGTACATACTGGCTATTATTTAATAATTCTATTGCTTCTATCCTGCATCAAGTTTTACAAAATTGATGCAGCCGGAATTTGGCTTGATGAGGCGCATAGTATTTTTCAGGCGCATAAAAATATTGGAGCTATCATAAACGATTCAGCTAAAGACCAAAACCCTCCATTATATTTTATTCTTTTAAACTTTTGGGTAAAGTTGTTTGGAAGTTCTGTTTCATCAGTTCGGGGGCTCTCTTGTATATTTAACATACTTTCAGTTCCACTTATATTTCTGTACGCCAGAAAAAACATCAATATTGTAGCAGCACTTTTTGCTTCATTGGTATTTATCTTTTCTGATATACAACTATACTATGCGCAAGAAACCAGAGTATTCTCAATAGTAGGCTTATTATGCATTAGCTCTTTTATTTTGTTTGAAAGCCTAAGAAAAGATACAAAGATAAATTGGGTGCAAATTATTCTTCTTGCCATTGTAAACTCCTTATTGCTTTATGCACATTATATTTCGGTGTTTGCAATTGCAGTTCAGTTTATAGTTGTTTTGCTATTTATTAAAACTAACCCAAATCACTTTAAGCAAGTAATAATAAGTTTTGGTCTTGCCCTGATATTATTCTCCCCTTGGATGGGGAAAGTTTTATTAAATCTGCCAGAAGCAGGCAGTTTTTGGCTAACCAAACCAAATTTCGGAAACATTAAAGGCATTTTTATTTCATTTTCAGGGAATAAAATAATCACAGTAATTTACATACTTATAATTGCTTCAGGGTTTTACTTTTTACTTAAAAAAGCAGATTCGGAAAGTGGGCGAGAAAATTACAAGTATGTATTTACAACCCTTATGTTGTGGGCATTTTTTCCGATAATTGCCACTTATATTATTGCAAATTTTACTCCCGTTTTTTTAATACGATACCTGCTTTATTCTTCAATAGGTTTATTCTTGCTCATTGGCTTTATAATTTCATCTTATCCAATTAAGGACATCTATAAGTTGATTATTGCTGTAGGAATTATAGTACTCACTGCAACAACAATTAAATTCGGACAAACTAAAGGTGAAAACTGGTCCGCAGCAGTTAATAAAGTGAAGGACAAAGAGAAATCAGGCGGTGATATAATTCTTTCGGCATATTACACAAACACTGCTTTCAGTTATTATTATTATGGTGAGAACAAGTTAGTATATAATGATGCAGCAGCACAATTAAAGAATGATAATATCT
>CAMAVO010000234.1 GCA_945861685.1 Chitinophaga pinensis
CGTGATGCGCAGAATGATTTCTGCGATGAACAAACGATTAGAAAAAATTCACGAAGGCGGTGGTAAGGCACGCATTGAAAAGGAACACGAAAAAGGTAAGCTTACGGCACGCGAGCGCGTTGCCAAACTTATTGATAAAGAAAGCAAGACGATTGAGATTGGTGCGTTTGCTGGCGAGGGTATGTATGCCGAACACGGTGGTTGTCCTGCAGGTGGTGTGGTGATTGTTATCGGTTATGTTTCGGGAAGGCAGTGTGTGATTGTTGCCAACGATGCTACCGTTAAAGCGGGTGCATGGTTTCCTATTACAGGCAAAAAGAATTTGCGCGCACAGGAGATTGCGATGGAAAACCGTTTGCCCATTATTTATTTGGTGGATAGCGCAGGTGTTTATCTTCCCATGCAGGACGAAATTTTTCCTGACAAAGAACACTTCGGGCGCATATTCCGAAACAATGCGGTTATGAGCGGAATGGGCATTGTGCAGGTTTCGGCTATTATGGGAAGCTGTGTTGCGGGTGGCGCTTACCTTCCCATTATGAGTGATGAGGCGCTGATTGTAAACAAAACAGGTACTATATTTCTGGCAGGCTCTTACTTAGTAAAAGCTGCAATAGGCGAAGACATAGACAACGAAACGCTGGGCGGTGCAACAACGCACTGCGAGATCTCGGGCGTTACGGATTACAAATGCGAGAACGATGAAAGCTGTTTAAAAGAAATCCGCAAAATATTTAGCAAGATTGGAGATTACGATAAAGCAGGGTTCGACCGCATAAAACCTGCGCTTCCTAAAAAAGACCCAAAAGAGATTTACGGAATCTTCCCTGATTCAAAAGAGAAGCCTTATGATATGCTTGAGATAATCGGGCGCATTGTTGACGATTCAGAATTTGACGAATACAAAGCGGGTTATGGCAAAAGCATTCTCTGCGGTCTGGCGCGTATTGACGGCTGGGCTCTGGGCATTGTTGCCAATCAGCGCAAGGTGGTAAAAAGCAAAAAGGGTGAGATGCAGTTTGGCGGTGTTATCTATTCCGACTCGGCTGACAAGGCTGCACGCTTTATCATGAACTGCAATCAGAAAAAAATCCCTCTGGTGTTTATGCACGATGTAACCGGCTTTATGGTAGGCTCGCGTAGTGAGCATGGAGGCATTATTAAAGACGGGGCTAAAATGGTGAATGCCATGAGTAATTCCGTTGTTCCTAAATTCACCATCATTATCGGTAACTCCTACGGTGCAGGCAACTACGCCATGTGCGGAAAGGCTTATGACCCGCGCCTGATTGTGGCATGGCCAACGGCAAACATTGCCGTAATGGGTGGCGCACAGGCGGCAAAAGTTCTCTTGCAAATTCAGGTGGCATCGTTAAAAGCCAAAGGCGAAAAAATTACGCCAGAAGACGAAGCAAAGCACTTAAAACTAATCACCGAGCGTTACGAAAGCCAAACTACTCCTTATTACAATGCAGCGCGTTTAATCGTTGATGCAATTATTGACCCTTTAGATACCCGCACCTGGATTACCATGGGTATTGAAGCGGCCAACCACTCGCCTATTACCAAGGCTTATAATGTGGGGGTGATACAGGCGTAAAAATATAAAAAGCCGCAATTGCGGCTTTTTATATTTTTATAATTATTAATAATTTACTCCACCACTACCCTCTTCACCGTAGTTCCTTTATCAGTTCTCAGTGCCAGCGAATACATACCCGGAGCAAAATCCGAAACGTCAAGCGTAGCGGTTTGCAAACAGGCAGTTTGCGTTCCTTTGTTTCTAGAATAAACCGTTTGTCCTGCAAGGTTATAAACGTCTAATGAAACCGTGCTTTGGCTCTCCAGCTCATAGCTAACGGTAAGTATATCTAAAGAAGGATTGGGGTAAATAGTAAGTGAAGTTACCGCTGTTTCAGGAATGAAGACTGCCTGTGCCGTAGTATTTGGGGTTATGGTAATAATCAATTCGTTCCAGAGGCGCACCGTTTTTGTGGCGACATTGTATTGCACCGGGCGAATAGCCAACAACAGCGAGCCATCGTTTAAAAACTTCTGTTTTCTTTTTCTCACCACCCTGCGCGGAAAAAATTCATCCGAACGATAGTTCTCATGCTTTCTGTAATCAGCATTATCTTCATCCGCTTCAACAGCTTTCGGTGCAGTAAGCGCAACGGTCATGTTCTCAAAATCAGTATAGCTTACAAACTCAGTTTCAATCTTAACTTCTGTTGAAGAAAAGGGAACCATCGTCATCATCTTAGGCAAATCAGGTGCACCGGGTTTATTAATCTGCACCCCGTTCTCCAGCGAAATAATTTTGGCGGCACCTTCTGCAGTTTGCACTGTTTTCCAATCAAAGCCTTTGACCAAAACCTTTAAGACAGTTTTTTCGGGCGTTGAAGAAATGATTTGAATGCGGCTTTGCTGTGCAAATGCACTTAAGCAAAACATCATCAAAAGCAGACTAAAGACAGTAATTCGTTTCATCGTTTGTTATTTCAGTTTGTTAGTAGTTTACAAAAAAACTTCCCGCAGCGTTGCCCTTTGTGGGAATTTCTACGGGAAGCACTCCATGGAAGAGCTATGTGTTATTTAACCGCTGCCTGTTGCACTTTAGAGTCAACCAAAGTTTTGAAGGCAAAATCCTGAACATTATCATTAAAACTTACCATTTCAATGGTATTGGGATATTCATTTATATCCAGTTTGCTGAAGTCAATATCAATTTCAAATTCACGGTCATCATCTGTTTTAGCGTTATGTGTATCAAACTGTACGGTGTAATGCAAATCAGCAGGAGTAGCAAAATCAAGCATGTAAGCCGAGTTGTATTTCATGTTAAAATTCTGCTTGCTTGAATTGCACATAAACTGATCGATAGGACTGAAATCACCATTACCCATAAGATCTTCGTAAACAGTAATCATATAACCTTTAAAAGCTTTACCGTTAATATGCGTTTCAGTGGTTACTAACAAATTTCCTTTTTGGGCATTTGCGTTTCCGAAACTTAACAGCATAAGTGCAATTGCTGAAAGAAGAACCGCCAGGTTTGATTTGCTGTGAGTTGGTATGAGTAAGAGATTTTTCATGATGTTTAATTTTTGATTACACCCATCTTAACGCCACCCTTATTTTTTAAGTTGCTTTATTTCGATTAACGACAAGGTGTAAATTCCTAATTTGGCGGCATGAGATTCGTGTTCAACTGTGTTTGGGTATTGCTGCTTCGCCTGCTGGGCGGCATGTTGCTGCTCACCCTGTGCCGGTTTCTGTTTCTGCTCAACAACTTTGATTTCTATTACAAAGTTCCCCGCACAGAAGTAGCACAGGCCTTTCTCCTCGGCTTGCGTTTCGACCTTTCCGCCATGCTCATTTGCCTCTCGCCTTTTATAGTGCTGCACTTTATTCCTGTATTTCATCAACAGCCAAAGCCAAAAAAGGTATTGCAATACTTCTATGTAATACTGCTCACGCTTATGTTTCTATTTAATCTGGTTGATACCGTTTATTTCAAATTCACCTTCACCCGTTCTACTGCAGATATTTTTAAACTGGTCTTCGTCAGTAACGATATGGCCATTGTGGGGCCTTCTATAATAATAGACTTCTGGTACATTATTGCCGGATGGTTTATGCTTATCTATTTCTCATACAAGCTGTTTTTGAAAACAGAAAAACTGATAAAACAAACAGATGGCGAAGCCAAACAATACATCTACAGCACAGTATTTCTTATTCTTTTTGGTGCTGCTTCTGTTATAGGAGTAAGAGGCGGATTACAATACAAACCGCTGAATATGCTGGATGCAGGCGGACAACAAACATCGGCTTTGAGGCTCAACACACCTTACACCTTAATCAATACAGTAGGGATGACGGGTGTGAAACGTGTTGATTATTTTTCCGGAAAGACAGGTGAACATTTTTTTACAGCAGTTACCAAACCCAATGAAACCGAACT
>CAMAVO010000235.1 GCA_945861685.1 Chitinophaga pinensis
ATCTTTCAGGGTCAAGACAATTTGCAAAAATTTCAAAAGGTTGCTTTTGAAATTTTTTAATTATATTTCCTTTTTTCGAAAAAATTATTGTTGCAGATAGCCCTCCCGATAAACCCAAGATTATAGTATTGTCTGATGTCTTGATTGAACTATTTGCGATTACAGCAATTTTTATGGCAAGTAGTGCTGAAGTATCCACATGAGATAATTCTAAATTTTCTCTATTAAAATAAGATGTGATGTTATAATTTACTTTTGAAATTTTACCTGAAATTGCCGGAATAGGATTAGATAAGATTTGGTAAAGTATTTCCCTCCATCCTTTAGGTATTATAGCAATTGAATTCGTGTAATCTATAACAAATAAGCAATAAACATCAAAGCCAATTTTTTTAGTAATTATAGTTACTTCTCCATTTTTTTCAATTACAACTCTACTATAAGAGTGTCTTTCTTCAGAATATTTTTCTCCGGTTTCTCTGTTAATATAGACTTCTCTCTTTTCAATAGATTTATGAAGCAATATTTTAAAAAGGAATTCTAATGACAAGTACTCGTTAAAATAATGAGTATTCTCTTTTTCTGTCAGTTGAATTAATTCTTTATTCTTATTTTCAATTGCTGAATTAATAGATTTAATTTCTTTTTGTTTTTGCGAAATAATTTCTTTTTCTGTTTTGATTTGTGATTGTAGTTCGGTAATTTCTTTTTTTACTTCTGAAATGGCAATAGGGTAACTTTCTAATTCTTTATTTTTCTTCTGTTTGTCATTTTCAAGTGCCTCAATTTGCTTGTTGTAAGGGGGTTTTAACACTAAGGGTTCTATCTGTTTTATTTCAGTTTCTATTTCAGATAATTCTGATTTTGTTTTGTACTCTTGCTTAGGAATATCTTCAAGTATTCCTTTTTTGTCTGAAACATTTTTATCGAGCACATCAATTTTATCTTGTAACGTAGAAATCTCCTTTTCAGCAGACACAATTTGTTCGGCAAGGGTTATAACAGATTTTTCTAAAGAAAATTTCAATGTCTCTACTGATGTTTCAGGAAATTTATTAGTTAAATATTTTTCAATCTCTTCATCTGTTTTCATCATAGTAAATTTTGCAAAAATTTCTTTTGCAAAACCTATTCCCGGGTCTGAATAGAAATCATCAATAGTTAGCTTATTTAACTGCTCAACGATTTTATTTTTTATTTCTGTTAATGTCATTTTATCATTATTTATAAAGTTCACAGCATTTATAATTCCCAACAAACCTACAAAAATCTCTCAATAAAAACGCCCCCACATTTCTGCGGAGGCGTTTAAAAAAGGAGATTGCTTCGTCCCGCGAAAAGCGGGACTCGCAATGACGGACTAAACTATACCAGTAACCGTAATCTTCACCTCTTCACTCCACTGTCCCACGTTTTCATCATCTACGAAATAGGTAGCCACATAGCAACGCTGTTCGCTAACACCTGCTGCCGGCAGCGGAGTATTATCTGTAAAATCGGGTTGTGTATCACTGCCTAAGTAAACATAACCGCTTGCTGCGGGACCGGGCATTGGTGAAGGTGTGGGCGATGTGGAACCACCTGTAATTTTCTTAAAAATATGGATACCGCTGGTGCCTGTTTGTTTCTTCCATTTTAACTCCGGTTTTCCGTTGTTGCCTGTAACCACAGAAATTACCGGTTTAAATGATGATGCCGGGGGCACACTAATTTCAGCACCTTCTATGTTCAGGTCTTGCCCGTCAGCAACCGTATAATTACTTTTTGCTTTTATGCTGTTTCCCAGGGCTATGGCACGTGCATAACCACCTGGCGCAGTTGCCATTGGGGGCATGGGTGCCGGCAATGCAGTTGGCGGAACGCTGGGGGTAGCCCCTGCCGGAACGCCATCGCGCACTTCGTTTTTGTAAGCGGTTACTTTCAACATGTATTCTTTAAACGCTATGAGATACAAGAACCAGTATTTGAAATATTCAAATGAATCTACCGCATCCTGCACTTCGGCAGCCGAGAGATTATACTTGGTTGCATAGCCGCCAATTTTCTGCGAAAAATTGAAAAACCAATTGTATTTAGTGGGTTCTGTTCGGGGTGAAAATGATTGTTTTGCCATTGTTTGTAGTTTTAGTAAATTGTTTAAATTATTGATTTTTAGTTGATTATAAATAATATGGCTTCGTGCATATTCCGTTTGCACCGGTGCAGATTGCATTTGCACCAAACAGGTTCAACTTGCACGTGTGCAGATTGTATTTGCATTGGTGCAGATTGAATATGCACCAATACCGATTGCATTTGCACCGGTGCAGTTTGCACCTGCACGAAGCATATCTGATTTGCACGAGTGCAGAATGGATTTGCACGCATGCAAACCGCATCTGTATGCGTGCAGATTAAATTTGCACGCGTGCAGGTAGTGTTTGCACCGGTGCAAATCGAACTTGCAGACACCCCACAAGAGCATGCCCCCGTTCATTATAAAAGTAAAGCTGCGTTCTGTTTTTTGCATCCTGCCCATCCTTCTATTTCTTTTTTTTAGGTTGAACACAAAGCGGTATTTCGAAGTTGTAGAAGTTCCACAACTTTATATTCAGTCCGTGACAGAGTTGAGCAATAAAAACATCGGAGTGGCGATTGTTTTTTATCGGGCAAATAGCGTTTTTAATAGTTTGCCTGTCCTTACCGCAAAGGTCGCCAAGCTCAGTAGCACTTAGATTCTCATCCGTCATTATGTCAATAATGCGTTCTCTGACCAGTTTAATCAGCTCGTTTTCAGAAACAATAAAAACATCTTTCGATTCCATAAAGCGAAGATGTTGCACCTCCGCTTGAGGATGGGCAGTCTATGGACTGCAAAAAATAAACGGCAAAGGAAAAACGCTACTTCACCACAATAACCCCGTTCTTAATAAACGTATCAGTACTCAGCCTGTAGGCATAACTTCCTGCAGCAAGGTCGGGAATACTGAACTGCGTTTGCGGCTGATGTGTGTTATGATAAACCAGTTTACCCTGCGCAGAAAAAATCTCCACCTCCACCGGTTTTAAATTATTGCTGTAAATAAAAAGATTGCCCGAAGCTGCAACAGGATTTGGATACAGCATCAAACTGTTTTCTTCCGTTTTGGTTTGAGCAATAGCTGTGGTGTTGGTGGTAAGCAGATTGATGTTATCAAGATATACGTGTTGTCCCCATGCGGTAATGCTGCGGAAAATAATCAGCACATCATCGTTATTTTCAAAGGCGGTTAAATCAACCGTATCGGTGCGCCACTCGTTTGCAGCGGGCTCCCATGCAGCTGCAGAATAATCGGGTGCGGTGCTCAGGTCAGTTCCTCCTTTGTAATAAACACGCTGCAAGGTTTCACCACAATCTATGGAAGCCAGAACTTCAAGCGTATCGGCATAATTAACGGCATAGCGTGCATAGGCAACATCAAAGGTCAATTTAGTATCATACATATTGTTGGTGTTTACACTGATGCGCATATCGTCCACATCGCCACCGGGCCAGTAATCAAAGCCACGGATGTAAGAGCATTGCGAACTCAATCCATAACCACCCACAGCGGTATTCAATTCCCATGTATAACTGTTATCTGCATTTACAATTTCAAAACCTGCGGGCGGGAAAACAGTTTGAAATCCTTCACTCACCACCGTTGCCGGCTGATAAGCATCAACGGTTATGTACAGCGAATCGTAATCAAACAATCCATTTCCGTTGGTTACTTTTAAAATGGTGAGGTAAGTGCCGGGTGCATTGTAAACCACATTCTCGTTCCAGCTGTTACCCGTGGCAGGTGTTCCTCCCTGAAAAGTCCATTCCCAAATTGCGCCTTCGTGATTAATCATCGAGTGGTCAACATAACGAAAGGTATCTGCTTCACAATGCAAAGT
>CAMAVO010000236.1 GCA_945861685.1 Chitinophaga pinensis
CATTCAGCAAATGATGGCGCTCTATGCCGAAACATTTAATGCCGGAATTACAGGCCCTGATGGTGATGAAGGACAGGTGTATGTTGATATTCTTATTGAAGCATTAACAGAAGATGATGCCGTAAGCAACGGTGGCGATAATGATATCACCAACGGAACACCAAATGACCTGGATATTGTTAATGCGTTTGACCGTCACGGTATAACATTGCTTTCCAATGCTACGCTTAATCACAATCCAATTGCTTCAAATAATGAAAGTTCAGTAATTGATATCAATGCTACCATCACCTTGCAATATCCATGGGCACTGGAAGATGCTAAGTTGTTTTACAAACTAAACAGAAACGGTGCATGGACTGCTGCTTCATTGAATAACACAGGCGGAAATAATTACACTGCTCAAATTCCTGCGCAGCCATTAGGAACATTGATCTCCTATTATCTTGCCTTGGAAAATCTGAATGGTGTTCTGTCTTCTGTATTGCCGGTGGCAGCTGAAGTTGATCCATATCCTAATACACCTTATTTTATTCTGAATGGCTTTAATCTTCAAAGCACCGAAGATTTTGACAACACCCAAGGCCAATGGACAGAGGGCTTGCCTTCTGATAACAATGGAACGGGTAGTTGGGTAATTGATATTCCAATGGGCTCATTCTCTGACGGAAATATTGTGCAAACAGATGAACAAACTACACCCGGAGGAATAGCATGCGCCCTTACAGGTAATGCAAGTTCAAGCTCTGCAGGAGTTGGAGAAAGTGACGTAGATGACGGGCATACAACATTGGTTTCACCGGTTTTTGATTTAACGGGCTATACCAATCCTCTTTTCTCATTTATGAAATGGTACACCAATAATCCTCCTACAGGTGCAAACCCTGGTGCTGACTGGTGGCAGGTGCAGGTTTCGGATGACGGAACAAACTGGGAATACGTTGAAAATACCTTAACCGGAGAACGCAACTGGAGAAGATATGCATTCCGCGTATCTGACTACGTTCAGCTTACCTCCAATTTTCAGGTTAGATTTATTGCATCTGACAGCACAAGATTAGGACAAAACCTTGATGGCGGAAGTCTTATAGAAGCTGCAATTGACGACCTTAAATTGTATGAAGAAGGAATTGATGACAGCTACGTTGAAGAAAATAATGTAAGCCATTTCAATGTTTATCCTGTTCCGGCAAAAGAAAATATCACTATTTCGTTTGAATTAAAACAGAGTGAAAACTTAAGTATTCAGTTATTTAGTTCAGCCGGACAACTGGTAAAATCAATCAACGAAGGAAAAACTTCTTCCGGTTTTCAGAAATATACATTGGATGTTTCAAAACTATCAGCCGGTGTATATTTCCTAAATCTTAAATCAGGAGAAAATGCGGTTACACGGAAAGTAACTGTAGTTCGGTAATCAACGCTGAACCGCATTCCTTTTCATAATTTCATGAAAAGGAATGCCTTCAATTTTACTGTCAACCCAGGCTAAAAGATCAATAGTTGAAAGCGCATTTCTTTCACCCGGCTCATAGCGGGCTTTCTCAAGTTGCTCGCGCAATTTTTTGAAGTTCTTATGTAAATCTTTCTTTGATTTTGTTGTTGTGTTTTTCTTCAAAAAAGAAAGTAATATACTTTCAAAATCATAAAGCCCTTCAAGCTTATTCAGGTAACGTTGTGTTGAGCGTGCCAGATAACTGAGCAATTCATCCCTGCCTTGCTCAAACTGCAAAATCATAGTAAGAATATGCGAGGAGGAATGTATGTCTTCTACTGATTTCAGGCTGTTCTCGTTAAGAATGTTATTCATCCATTGATTAGCTTGAGAGTATTTGCCAATGGAGAAATAGAAATAGGCTATATTATAATATAAGTGTAGCAGTGGAAATTTCCTGATTATCCGTTCGTTCTCGGTTATAAAAGGAGTTATTGTTTCTATAAGCTCCAATCCTTTATCAACATCTCCAATCCTCACAAAGAGACTTAGTTCAGCAATATTGGAATGTGTAAAAATTTTCATTTCAAGATCTTCTGAAACTTTTACTTTAGGGTAATTTTCGGTGATGTTGCGCATTTTCACCAATAAGTCTTCAACTTCTTTGTAGTTGCCTGCATGCAGACTTACCGGCAATAAATTATTGATTGCAGCAAAATGCATATTCATTTCTTCCGGGCTTATCCTCTCACTTTCTTCAAATAACTGCAAAAGTTTTTTTCTGTATTCGTATGCCTTCTCCCAGTTGTTGTTTATTTTATAATAAATAGAGTGAATATTATAAAAACAACAACGAGCTTTAAATGACAGGGCACGATTTTCATCTTTCAGAATAAACTGATTAATGATTTGGTCATTAGTTTTGTAGTTCTCGTTTTTGCGCTCAATACCTTCTTTATAGTAGTTGTTAAACATTTTTGACTGCAAATCATTGTATTCTCTTGAATTCTGAATCTTTTCAAGTATTTCATAATACTTGTCGGAAATGTTGTCAATGTCTTTTTCAATGCCGCCCACATAGAACTGCGATGCAAGAATTTTTGATTCCCAATCCAAAACTTCTAATTGAGTGGTATATTTCTCATATTCCTCAGCAAGATTTCTCACTCTTTTTAATATGGTCTTTGCCTGATTAACCAACCTCTTATCATAAAGAAACTGAACATCGTGCAACATGCTCTTTAGCTTGTGATCTAGAGATTTTTCAATGTTGAAAGCCCTCATGGATTTGAGAATAGCTTCGTATAAATGATTTTTAGTTACATGAAGTTGTTTTGAAAAAATTTCAGAAGAAAACTTTTTAATAATAGCATCTTCACTATATTTTTTTTGATCGGAGAGAAATTCAAATAATTGAGTAAGATTACTGTCTTTTCGCTTGGATGTAGCCTCAATCATAAAATATCTTTTTTCATTGTTATTTAATGAATGAATAAGTTCAAAAAGAGAGTTTTCTTTCTTCATTTCAATACTTGGGGAATAAACTAATTATTAATTTTCTGCGCAAAAATAACATGGAAACTACTGATTTTGCAAATAAATAATATATTTGAGCCCACTAAACAATTCATTGGAAACTTAAAAATATACGAATCTTTGTAATTTCTAAGTCAGAATAATACTTTATATTTGTTTCAGAAATTTTCAAATCTAGTTTAACACCAGCGAAAAAATAATATTTCGCTACAAATTTCAAAATATGAAAAAACGTTTTTACCAACTCGGAAAGCAATTTTTAAGTCTAAGTGTAGTAATTGCTTGCACTTTGCTATTCTCCAATCAGGTATCCGCACAAGGGGTGAGTATCAATGGAACAGGAACAGGTACAGCTCCCGATGCAGATGCAATTTTGGATTTAGATGTCTCTGGTCTTGGAGCCACAGCAAAGAAAGGTTTTCTTGCTCCAAGGGTAGCGCTGGCAAATACTACTGATGTTACCTCATTTGGAGGAAGTATTAACGCAGGAGCTGTTTCCTTATTAATTTATAATACTACAAACGGGGGAGGTTTAACTCCGGGGTTTTATTATTGGACAGGTTTAGCTTGGCAACCTGTAGGTTCTGGAGGCAGCGGTACGGTTTCAGGAACTGCTTCTCTTGCCAACGGAAAAATATGGATTGGTGATGGATCAAATATTGCTCAGGAACAAACCATGAGTAGTGATGTTGCAATTACAAATGCAGGTGTTGCAACTATTCAGGATAATGCGGCTGATGGAACTGATATTTCAATATCAAGTGAGGTAAACGGAAATTTTATGGAATTTGACGGTACAAATTGGATTATTTCGCCTTTGATTAATGGAAATATAGGTTCTAGTCTAATTGATATAACAGGTGATTTAGATGCAAGTAGATATATTACTTCCGGTTCTAA
>CAMAVO010000237.1 GCA_945861685.1 Chitinophaga pinensis
AGCTCTCGCTCCAGTCGCTTTATTTTTGTCTGAAGTTCTTTTTCATTCAATAATGGTTCGCTCATATAAATCGGAGTTGGTAAATCAAATTTACGAATCCAATTTATAATTAAACTCTTGCCTCTAATCTGATACTGTTTGCGTGCCTGTTCTTTGGTTAATCGACCTGATAATACTTCTGCGATTACCTGACGCTTAAATGTTTCACTAAATAGTTTTCGGTCTGTTTTCATTTGTCCTGGTTTTGTGTAAACCTATTTCAGGACAAGTCAATTCTTCTGTTCTGTTTTTTCTACCTCTTGTTATTCATCTTTTTTCTTTCTAAACCGTCTTCTCGGACCATCACGCTCATGGAGCACAATTTCGGAATGCAGGAACTCTGCAGCATCTGCTGAAGCCTTTACTTTGGCAGCACTGCGTTTTAACATTTCTGATTCAAACTCATTTAACACAGTTGCTCTCAGGCCGGTTTGCCTCCATGGTGATAATGGTCTGCATCCTTTTGAGATTCCCCGGGCCAGTGCCAGCGCATCCAGCAGCGCCTGATTTGCGCCCTGTCCTTTGAATGGACTCATAGGGTGAGCTGCATCTCCTATCAGCGTAACCTGAGCTCCTTTGCCTACTAATTCCGGCTCAAGCAATGCCCTGTCATATACCGGATAACCGGAAACCTGAGCTTCCAGCGTAGCTGCTAAAATCTGAGGAATGGGATCGTGCCACTGGGTTCTGCGACACGCTTCATCCTTAAGCGACTTAGCTCCCAAGGCACTCAAGGCCTTTGCCTCTTTTTCAGGCATTGGAAAACTAAGCTGCCACATTACCGAGTCTGACGAATATGGCATAATATAAATCCGCTCATTACCATTAGCGGTTTGGAATACCGTGGCCGAATCCAGCAACGGATTATCAAGTTTCCGGAGATTTACCAAAGGACAAATACCAAGAATTACCATACAGCCCAGGTAACGTAAAGGGGTAATATCTTCACCAATCAACAACCTGCGCACAACACTACGGATACCATCCGCTCCTACCAAAAGATCTGCCCTGGCGCTCTGCATCTTACCATTCACCAGAAAGCTCAGCTCAACACCTTCACCCTCGCGTTCTTTAAAATCAATTAACTGGTGTCCCCACTGCACTGCATCCTCACCACCGAGTTGCTCAAGCAGTGCCAGGCGTAAAGACTGCCGTGCGATATGCACATTGATACGTTTGGGAGGCCTTTTCACATCCGCTGGCAACCGCTTTCTGTAACCCCAATCACCGATCACTTTTCCTTCTGTAGTATGTACCACATGCCTTGTTGAGACAACCCCTTTTTCTAACGAAAAAATGCCTAATCCCTCAATTGCATTACTGGCTTGTTGCAAGGTAAGACCATAGCCCTGCGAGCGATCATCGAAGCCGCCATCGCGTTCATAAAGCGTAAAAGGAATTCCCCGGTGAAAACAAGCTACAGCCAGGGCCACTCCTCCTATGCCACCACCAATAATAGCAACGTGTGGGTAGTTTTCTTTATCCGCTACAGGAGCGCTGGCCGCATTTATAAGGCCTGAGCCATTGCAGTTCAAACATAAATCTAAGTGACCAACAGGAGGAACTGGAGCCGTGCCTTCGCCCTGCGCTTTTTCAAATTGATTGAATGCATTCTCATAGCGGAGCCGCACTCTCCTGCTGATTTTCCTGTTTCTTTTGCCGCGTCCCTGGCAGTCGGGGCAAATGGAAAAATAATCCCTTTTATTTATCATCTGCTCCATCAACTCCCTATCGTTAAATCTCTTTTTAAAGTTTGAGTGAGCATTGTGGTTCTAAAATGGCAGGTAATTAAGAACCTACGTTAAGCCAACAAATATAAATCAATTTAAAGCGATTGCCAGCGCACAGGAATTGCATACCGATAGCTATCGGAAGCTACGCTCAGCGGGGCCATTTCAATTATCCGGTCAACGTCTCTGTGTTCCATAAGTTCCGTATTTAAAAATTTGTCCGTTTCAATTTAACGGTAACGGGTGAACCTTTGGCAACTATAACCGAATCCGGTTGCTGGTTAGTTAAAGAAGAAAATGCGTTACCATACATTGTTTTAAAGTTGCACTGAATAGAATAATCTGAAACTTTATTTACTTGCCAACTTGGATGATTGACTTTATATTCCTGAGAAATCAGGTTGCTTACTTTAGTGTATCCGTAATAATGTTCAAAAATAAATTCTTCTATACTATCCGGCAGCATTGTCTCGTTTTTTATGGCCGTGTTTGCTGTTATATGATTCCATTCATTATTTATCTTCCACTGATATTTTATACTTTTAGAATGATTTGTAATTTCAATTTTGTTTTTTGTTTGAACAGCGATGTAATGTTCTTTGTATAATTTATTGGCAACCCATGCTACCATTTTATACGGCACGGTTTCGTTTATAAAAACTACGCCTCTTTTTACAGTATTTCCTTCAACCCGTTTTACATAAAATCTCAGATTAATTTCTTCAAACGTTCCCAAAACAGGCACGGGTATATTGAACAGTCTGGTATTTTTAAACATAAACCCAACCAGACTTACATAGGTTTTGTTCTTATAGAAATCCAACTCCACACCATTGGGCAGATACGGTTTTAATAAATCAGGACTTACGGCATAATTTGCCATAATCAGATTTTCCCAGTGAGCTGATAAAAAATTTTGGGTCAATTTATTTTGTTGTAAAAAGTATATCCTGCAATTATTTAGCTTTTCAGGGAAGCCATACCCCCGTCAACATGTAAAATTTGTCCTGTTATCCAACCGGCTTTTTCAGAAAGTAAAAAGGCTGCCATGTTTGCAATGTCTTCGGTAGTACCTATTCTTTTCAGCGGATGCCGCTGTGCGTTGGCCTCCCTTTTCTGTTCGTTGTTTAATAAGGAAGCTGCCAGTGGCGTATCGGTTAATGAAGGTGCAATGCAGTTAACTCTTATAGCAGGTGCATATTCAGATGCCAGTGCTCTGGTTAGCCCTTCTATTGCACCTTTAGAGGTTGCCACCTGAGTATGAAACGGCAAGCCGGTTTGCACAGCAATGGTTGAAAATAAAACGATGGAAGCATTGGCCGATTTTTTTAATCGTGGTAATGCAAGCTGAAGTAGTTTGATGGCACCTATTACCTGAAGTCTGTAATCTGATTCAAAGTCAGCAGGTTTAATCCGTTCAAAAGGACGGAGGTTTATGCTGCCCGGGCAGTAAACAAATCCTGCCAACTCATCGGGTAGAAAATCCGGAGTAATTGTATCATCCAACACATTCAACTGATGAAAACGTATATTGGGGTTTTCGTCAGTCGGTTTGTTTTTATTGTAGGTTGCTACAACCTGTTTGCCTGCTTCTGCAAGTTGCCTTGCCACTTCTTTGCCGATGCCGCTGGAAGCTCCTACTATTAAATATTGTTGCATGGTTATTTACGTTTAACCTATACTAACAATTAATGAAGGTATTTGTTTGATTAACGCAGCTGCCGGTCGGGTTAGTTAAGTGCTACAATAAGTTTTGTGACACGGCAGCAATAAAAATACAAAGTAAAAGCAGCAATAACGATGGTATGCGCTTTTGCCAGGGATTGCCGGTTTTGAAGTGGAAATATTGTGCAGCTGCCATCAGCAGCGCCAAAAGCAGGGCGGGTATAAGTATTAATGACGGATACCAGATGCCGGCAACCAATAGCGTTGATAAAGCTATTTTAGCGGCACCTACCATGCTTCGGATAAAAACACTGAGTCTGTATTGATTAAATTCCTTTACGATATT
>CAMAVO010000238.1 GCA_945861685.1 Chitinophaga pinensis
CTAAAATACTTGTTTTGCGATAATTAAAAATTTGTACGTTTGCACGCTCAAAAAAAACGGTAATACCTAAAAAAATTATGCAGAACAAAGGCGCCATTCAACTTTTTGCCATACTATTAGCTCTCGTTTGTCTATACCAGCTTTCCTTCACCTGGGTGGCTCGCAGCATCGATAAAGATGCCTCAGAATACGCTGCCGGAGATGTAGTTAAAGAGAAAAACTACTTAGATTCAATCGCCAGCAAAGAGGTGTATAACCTTGGTATTATCCAATATACCTACCGCGAGTGCAAAGACCGCGAGATTAATCTGGGTCTTGACTTGAAAGGCGGAATGAACGTTACACTTGAGGTATCGCTTTACGACCTTTTGAAAGCTCTTTCAAACAACAGTATCGACCCGGAGTTTAACAAGGCTCTTGATATGGCAAAGCAAAGACAAAGCACTTCAACTAAAGATTTTGTAACGCTTTTTGGCGAAGCGTTTAATGAAGTTGCTCCCGGAAAACAATTGGCTTCACCAGAAATCTTCGGTTTTACATTGAAAGAAAAGATTGGTGATAAAACTGCCAATGCTGATGTTCTGAAAGTGCTGAACGATGAAGCGCAAAGCGCCATCAACTCATCATTTGATGTATTGCGTTCACGTATTGACAAGTTTGGTGTAACTCAACCTAACATCCAACGCCTTCAGAATTCTGACCGCATATTAGTGGAACTTCCGGGTATTAAAGAACCGGATCGTGCACGTAAACTGTTGCAAAGTTCTGCCAAACTGGAGTTCTGGGAAACATACGAAAATGGTGAACTCGCTGAATCATTTGGTAAAGCAAATGAATACCTGCGCAGCATTTCAGGCGGAGCAAAAGATTCATCTTCTTCAGCAATCGACTCATTAAAAACCGACAGCGTTCTTAAAACTGCTGCAACTCCAGCTGCTGACCCATTAGCTGCTTTGAAAGACAGCGCTACTGACCCATTAGCCGGTTTGACTAAAGACACAGCAAAGGCAGACACATCAAAAGATGCACAGTTTCAGGAGTTCGCAAAAGAAAATCCTTTGTTCGCAAAACTGCGTCCTAATATTTATCAGAACGAGCAGCAACAATATATGAATGCTCCGGGTCCGGTTGTAGGTTATGCCGCAATCCGTGATACTGCTGAGGTAAATAAATTCTTAGCTATTCCGCAGGTAAAAGGCTTGTTCCCTAACAACTCAAAATTTCTGTGGACTGTAAAAGCGTTTGATGCAGAAGGAACAACTTTACAATTAGTTGCCATTAAAATCAACAGCCGCGACAACAAAGCGCCTTTGGAAGGTGATGTGATTGTTAGTGCAAGTCAGGGTTTCGGACAGTTTGGTGGAAAACCTGAAATCTCCATGAGCATGAACAACGTTGGTGCTGCCGGTTGGAAAAAACTGACAGGTGCAAACATTGACCGTTCAATCGCTATCGTTTTGGATAACTATGTTTATTCTTTCCCAACCGTAAATGGCGAAATTGCTGGTGGTCGTTCTTCTATTACCGGAAATTTCACTATTAATGAAGCAAAGGATTTGGCTACCATTCTGCAAGCCGGTAAACTTCCTGCTCCTGCACGTATTGTTGAAGAGTCTATTGTTGGTCCTTCATTGGGAGCCGAAGCAATCAGCAACAGTTTGATCTCTTTTATCGTTGCCTTTATTGTTATTCTGCTTTTCATGGGACTATATTATATGAAAGCAGGTTGGGTGGCTAACGTAGCCTTGTTTGCCAACGTATTCTTTATTATGGGTGTGCTCGCCTCGCTTGGTGCGGTGCTTACACTTCCCGGTATTGCGGGTATCATTCTTACCATTGGTCTTTCGGTGGATGCCAACATTCTGTTGTTTGAGCGTATCCGTGAGGAAATTCGTGCAGGTAAAGGAATGCGCCTTGCCATTGACGATGGTTTCAAACATGCCATGTCATCCATTCTTGACTCGAACATTACGCTGCTTATTCTTGCTATTGTGTTGGGTCTTTTCGGTAGCGGACCTATTCAAGGGTTTGCGGTTACACTGGGTATCGGTATCATCACATCCTTGTTTTCTGCGGTATTGATTACCCGTATTATCCTGGAAGCATTGACTGCAAATGGTAAAACAGTTTCTTTCTCTAATTCCATTTCAGACAAAATTTACAGCGGCATTCACTTCGACTTTGTGAAAAACCGTAAATACTATTACCTCTTTTCATCGCTTATTATTATGGGTGGAGTTATTGCCTTTGCAACCAAAGGTCTTCACTACGGTGTGGATTTCAAAGGCGGTCGCTCGTATGTGGTGCAAATGGACAAAGCGCTTTCAAGCGATGACCTTATTAAAAGCCTGAGCAAATCATTTGGCGATGCTCCTGAGGTAAAAACAGTGGGAACCGACAACCGTTTTAAAATTACCACTACCTACCTGATTACCGACAGCGCTAAAAATGCCGATAACACGGTGGTTGAAAAGCTGTATGAAGGGTTAGCCCCGCTTTACAACACAGCGCCTGATGTGGAAACATTCAAATCAACTAACCTGGTTTCGTCACAAAAAGTAGGACCAACCATTGCCAACGATATTAAAACAGGCGCGGTTTGGGCGATATTGATTTCCTGCGGACTGATGTTCCTTTATATCTTTATCCGTTTCAAAAAATGGCAATATGGATTGGGTGCAACGGTGGCTTTGTTCCATGATGTGCTTATCGTTCTTTCGTTCTATGCGATGCTGAATGGAGTTATTCCAATCGCGTTGGAGATTGACCAGCACTTTATCGCGGCTATATTAACGGTAATGGGTTACACCATGACTGAGTCGGTAGTTGTGTTTGACCGTATCCGTGAGTTCCTTGGCTTGCACAAAACCAAAGTGATGGACGATAAAGTTGTGATTAACGAAGCGTTGAACGCAACGCTGAGCAGAACTATCAATACAACGCTTACCGTATTCTTTGTTCTGTTGGTGATTTTCATTTTCGGTGGCGAGGTTATCCGCGGGTTTGTATTTGCCCTGTTGATAGGCCGTGTTATCGGAACGTATTCTTCGCTTTGCATTTCTACACCTATTGTAATTGACTTCCAGCGCAACAAGGAAGTTGAGGCGAAGTAGGCTTTAGGCTGTCACCCTGAGCGTAGACGAAGGGCATTAATAATTGATGCTTCGACTACGCTCAGCATGACACCACATAATATAACAAGCATGACTTTACTATTCTTAGATATTGGCGGTGGTGAGTTAGTCCTCATTCTGCTGGTAATAGTTATGTTTTTCGGGGCAGATAAAATTCCTGAAATGGCGCGCGGCCTCGGTAAAGGTATGCGCCAGTTCAAAGATGCTTCGGGCAGTATACAGCGTGAGATAGAAAAAAGCATTGAAGAGGGTGAGCGCAACGTCCCGCCTAAAACCACCGAAACCCCTAAATCAGAACCACCAAAGGTTCAGCCACCTGCCAACTCGGTGGCGCAGAAACCCGAAGACCCGCAGGCGCCAAAAAGCGAGTAGTTTTTTTAGTTCCGTTATTTTTCGTTTGGTTTATCCAATATGCTTTATATATTTGTCGGCAAATAAATTGCTTTTAGCTTATTTATTTGCGGATTGCCGATAAAATAAGTATACTGTAATGCTTACTCTCAATTAACCTAAAACCTAAAACAAATGAAAAACAAACTATTTTATCTATTACTGCTAACTGCGAGTTCCATGCTGTTCTCATGCAAAGCCAAAAAGTATATTGCTTATGAGCAATATATCTCAAAAACCCCGTTAATACAAGCA
>CAMAVO010000239.1 GCA_945861685.1 Chitinophaga pinensis
GTATCATTCATCCGGATATTAATCTCATCGCGTATTCCTTTCATATCGCTCAGACCAATTGAGAGCACTGCATCATCAAGCATGAAACTACTTTTCGCTATTCCAAGGTTATCAAAATCAGGAGCCGAAAATTTTCCACTCACTTTTAACACCGTGTTATAAAGTACCACCACATAAATTCCGCGGTAGCGTTTCTCGGGTTTCACCGTACCGGAAATATCAATCAAATCGGGAAGAAAATGTGCGTAAGAAATTCCGTAAATTGATTTCCCGTTCACATCAGTTGTAACCGTTTGATAAGGCACCGAAATCACCGGGCCGCCCACCACCTGACTGTTCCCCCACTTTGAACTTACCTCATCAATCGCACTGTCGCGCACACTCTGGCGCTCATAAATAAGCGAGCTAAGCATGGAAGAAGGTATCAGCAAAATAAGAATCAGAATGCCGATAGAAATCAATTTTAAAGTCACTGAACTTCTAGCCCAATTATTGATTTTATCAAAAATGGACTGCGTTTGTTTTTCCATTATTTTCAGTTATTATTATTTGACAATGAGCCTTTGCGCCCTGCTGAACTTATCAGTTTGCAGCGCCACATAATACAGCCCTGCCGGCAGCGCAGCAATATTTTTAGTCAGCTTTTTACTGCCTGAAAATGATTTTTGAGAAAGGTATTTTTCAATCACTACCCCATGTGAATTCAGCAAAAGAATTTCAACATTTTCTTTTTGCTCAGCATTAATTTCAACCGTAATAAAATCATTAGCCGGGTTAGGATACACAGCAAGCTCTACCGGTTCCTTCACTTTAATTTCAGCAACGGCATCGGGCTGCGTTTCAATATACACCTCAAAAATGCGGGCGCTGGCAATGCTAATAGTCGGGTCGGTTTCGCTTATGTTTTTTTCAGGACTTTCAATACCGCCAACAATATGCCCTATAAGTGTGCGCCCTGTTATAGCATTAAGTTTAAGAACACTGTTGTTGTATTTTTCAATAGTTGGCAGCGGAATAAAATGTGCATTGGAACCTAAAAAACCGGGCATAGAATCAGGCAGCAAATATTCTGTAAGCGTATTTTCGGCACTGCGTGTTACCTTGCTGATGGTGCTTACAAACGGTACCAGCGAATCAGTTATAAGTTCACTTGTAACAGTGTCTAACTTATACATACTCATACCTCCAAAAAACAAACTGTGCATGGTGTTACCTATTGAATCATAAAGCGGAACAACTGCGCTGTGATACTGACTCAAATTCTGATTAAAGCCCGGAACATGCGTTGCCCCACCGCTGTTTATATCAATGGTAGTGAAGTAGGGAATATCAATCCCTTTCTGGAAAACACCCGAAAAAGCGGTGAACCCTTCTTCTCTGTTTGGAAAAATCTGCGGCACTAAATTATAATCTCTGCGATGAAAATTATTGGTGTCGGTTTGTTCTGTAAAATCGGAAACCGAAAGATTAGTTCCGTCATCATTAATCGTAAACGAACGCAGGGAGTTGCTGTAGGTTTGTGTAAAAAAATTGCCCACCTGATTATGGCTGTAAGTGCCGTCAAATCTGTGCCCGAACACAATATGAAATTTATTATTCAGCTTCTGCATATGCGAACCGGTAATAGCAAGTTGCTCGTCTGCAACCTGACGAAAATAGGAAGTGATGCTTGTTCCGTTCATCACCGCATCTACCAAGCCGGGTAAATTAATTGCTGTTAAAGTCGGAAACGTAATGTATTCCTGTTGCGCTTCATTCCAGCCATAACCTCCCTGCATATAGAGCGTGTTGCCGTCCTGATAAAACTGCATGTTGCTGGAAGTAATTGCCTCACGAATATCCTCACTCAGCGAATCGCAGGAGTAAGAAAAAATATCCTGCGTTTCAAAATCAACAACGTAAATGGTGTTATTAATTCCGTTGAACGGAAAAGAGTTGGCCGTCTGAAAACCGTGAAGTCCGTTGTTTCTTCCGCCAATAAAAATCCATTTGCCATCCAGTTCGGCATGCGCTCCCGAGTGCAGCGCAGGAAAATTTGGAATAGCAATTTCTTCTATGTCAACCGTAAACTGTTGCTGTGCAAACGAATGTTTAGCGAAGAAAAAAACGAAGAACAGAAAAATTAATTTCCTCATCTGCGCACTACAAAACGTTTTTGCTCTTTACCTGCTGCGCCCTGCAATTCGGCAACATAAACTCCGGAAGCAAGTGCAGAAATATCGGTCTGCACTTTGTTCATTCCGCCTGCAAACGATTTTTGTTCTGCTTGCACCAATTGACCGGTTGCATTGTAGATAGTTATAACAACATCCATTTTTCCTGAAACATAAAACTCAATGTTCAGCAAATTTTCAGCAGGGTTAGGATACAAATTCATGTTACCCAACATGGCTTCGTCAATAGACGTGCAGGTGCTAACGGTTGCTGTTTGTGTTGAAGTTCCCGTGCAACCGTTGTTGTCGGTATAGCTATAAACAATGTCATGTGTTCCTGCTCCTGCAGTTACCGGATCAAATGTATTTCCGCTTACACCCGGACCTGAAAAGGTTCCTCCGGCAGGACTTCCTGTTAAGGTAGAGGGTGAATAATTAACGCAGTAGTTTGCATTCAGTCCGCTGAATGATGTAACAGGTGCAGCAAGTACAGTTGCCGTTACCGCATTTGACACAGCCGAACAAGTGCCGGGATTGGTTACAAAAACAGTATACGTTCCCGCTTCTGTAGCCAGATAGCTGTCTGAATCTGCATTTGGAATATCGTTTCCGTCTAATCTCCATTGATAGGTATTTCCAACACCATAAGTGGCAGTAATAGGTGTTTCATCACCTTCGCAGATGGTTACATCACCACCGCAGATATAGGCTACAGCAGTGCAAGTGCTCACCGTTATTTTGTAAATTCTTCCGTTGCTCTGCCCTGCAAGATAAAGTTCACCCACATAATCTTCACCAAAGGTTGAAAGGTTGTTGGTGATGGTAGTATTAGTGGTTAAAACACTGGTAGTAAATCCGCCACTTCCGTTCGGGTAACTGCCCCAAATTCTTCCGCTGCAATAGTCGGTGAATAAATACCAACCGAACATACCACCATAAATTCCGCCACGGTAAACAAAACCCCCGGAAATAGAGCATCCGTTAGGCGTGCTGTGAGAATATGCATAAATTGGAAAAGTATAATTAGATATATTTCCGCAGCCGCTGGTATTAAAGGCATTGTTACCTTCATAACATCTCCAGCCATAGTTATTACCTCCTGCATCACCTGCCGGCTCAAAATCTATTTCTTCATAAATATCTTGTCCTACATCACCAATCCACAAATCACCTGTGCAGCGGTCAAAATTAAAGCGCCATGGGTTGCGCATCCCTATTGCCCATATTTCAGGTTTAGGGTTAGTCATTCCTGCATAAGGATTGCTTGCAGGAATGCTGTAAGGTGAACCATTGTCTACATCAATGCGCAACATTTTGCCAAGCAAAGCAGCTGTGTTCTGCCCATTGCCTTGCGGGTCATCAGCACTTCCGCCATCGCCCATACCGATGTACAAATAACCATCCGGTCCGAAACGGATTTGTCCGCCATTGTGGTTGCTGTAAGGCTGTGCAATGGTAATGATGTTCAACTCACTGTTCTCCAACGCATCATTCGGGTCGGCAGGATTTCTTGAAAAGCGTGAAATACGCGTAGCTCCTCCGCTGGCTTGGGTGTAATTCACATAAAAATAGCCGTTGTTGGCATAATC
>CAMAVO010000240.1 GCA_945861685.1 Chitinophaga pinensis
ATAAGCTTTATAAAATGCCTTGTTTCGTCTGCATGGGGATTGCCGTAAGGAGCCAATCCCATTAGTTTATACTCGCCAGAATTGACTGTAAATCCAAGGTAATACGTGAAAGCAGAGTATAGCAAACCCACTGAATGCGGGAATTTTAATTCTTTTAAAAAAATTATCTCATTTCCTTTTCCATGGGCAATGGAAGCGGTTGTCCACTCGCCAACACCGTCAATGGTCAATACTGCAGCTTCCTCAAAAGGTGAAGGAAAAAATGCACTGGCTGCATGTGAAAGATGATGCTCGGGAAAAAGTAGTTTTACTTTCTTCTTATCGTATTCGCCCACGTTTTTAAGTTCATCATAAATCATTTTTTTAAGAAACAATTTCTCTTTTGCCCAAACAGGAATAGCGGTAAGAAATGAAATCAAACCCTTGGGTGCAAAGGCATAATATGTTTCCAGTAGGCGTTCAAATTTCAATAAAGGTTTGTCGTAAAAGACAATGGCATCCAGTTCATCAATTGACAAGCCGCTTTGCTCAAAACAGAATTTTATGGCATTAACCGGAAAATCAGGAGTATGTTTTTTTCGTGTGAAACGCTCTTCCTGTGCTGCAGCGATTATTTTGCCGTCATCAAGGATGGCAGCAGCCGAGTCGTGGTAAAATGCAGATATGCCGAGGATTTTGAGCATTGTATTTTCAGGTAATTGCCAAAAGTAGCGTAAATTAAATTCTTATGTTTGTCCTTCAATTATTATGGCAACTAAACTAAAAGATTTATATCGTTTTCTAAGCCCGAGATTCCAAACCGTTCATCTCGACTATCCTGTTCAGGCGGTTCCGCGTTACAGCAAGCAAAATCCAATTCCTGTTTTGAATGAAGCTATTGTTTCGGGAAACGAGCGTTATGCTTCTTTGTTAGAAAAATTTAAAAATTATTCAGATGATTTTACTGCATGGAAGTATGAGCAAGAGAATGCACAAACTCCTTACTGGAACAACTCCTTTTTTCCGGGATTAGATATCGTTAGCCTGTATTCCATTATAGCAGAATACAAACCTAAACGCTACATGGAAGTGGGTAGCGGCAACTCCACCAAAGTAGCCTTTAGTGCAAAAAAGAAGAATAGTCCGCAAACTAAAATTACTTCTGTTGACCCCATGCCAAGAGCAGAAATAGATCAACTTGCTGATGAAGTAATCCGTCAACCTTTGGAGACAACTAATCTTTCTCTTTTTTCTTCATTAGAAAAAGGCGACATTCTTTTTATTGATAATTCACATCGCTGCCTCCCCAATTCGGATGTAACTGTTGTCTTCCTTGAAATTTTACCGAAATTGAAACCGGGCGTTATTGTGCATGTTCATGATATTTATCTGCCGTATGATTATCCGCAGTTTATGACCGAGCGTTTTTATAACGAGCAATATGTGTTGGGCGCAATGATTGCTGCTAATCCGCAACGTTACAAAACACTGATGCCTTGTTTTTATGTTTCTGAAACGGCTGAACTTGCTACAAAACTTAATCCTTTGTGGCAGAAATTAGACAGCAGAATTGAAAAGCACGGAGGTTCTTACTGGTTGGAGATAGGATAACGTCACCCTGAACTTGTTTCAGGGTCTTTGTTTTAAGATGCTGAAACAAGTTCAGCATGACGATAATATTGAAATGCAAATTGAACATAGCAGTAAATACAAGATTACTTCTTCATAACAAACTGGAAGGCATCGGGCGTTTCAGTTTTGAAACGCTTAAACGCATTACACGAAATCATCCCGAACATCAGTTCATCTTTTTTTTCGACCGTCCATGGCACGAGGAATTTATATTCTCTGATAATATTACACCCGTTGCGCTTTTTCCACAGTCGCGGCATCCTTTTCTGTGGTACTTGTGGTTTGAGTTTTCTGTTGCTGCCGCGTTGAAAAAATATAAGGCTGATTTATTCTTGTCACCTGATGGTTACCTTTCTCTTTCATCGGATGTGCCGCAAATCCCTGTCATCCACGATTTGAATTTTGAGCATTATCCACAGGACCTTCCTTATTTATATAGTAAGTATTACCGGCACTTTTTTCCGAAGTATGCAAAGAAAGCTGCGCGCATAGCCACTGTTTCGGAGTTTTCTAAAAATGATATTGCACAGCAATACGGAATTGCGTCCGATAAAATTGATGTTGTTTACAACGGCTGTAATGAGAATTTTAAACCTGTTACTGCAACTATAAAGGAGATAACAAAAAAGAAGTTCAGCAAGGCTTGTCCCTATTTTGTTTACGTGGGAGCGCAGCACCAGCGCAAGAATCTGCAAAATCTTTTTCGCGCTTTTGATGAATATAAAAAGGATGGCAGCAATTATAAGTTGCTCATTTCAGGACAAAAAAAATGGTGGACTTCTGAAATGGAAGAAGCCTATTCCGGTATGCAGCATAAGGACGATGTTATTTTTACCGGAAGACTTTCGGAAGAAGATTTAGTGAATGTTTTGGCTTCTTCTGAAGCGTTGGTATATGTATCCTATTTTGAAGGCTTCGGCATTCCGGTTGTGGAAGCCATGCGTTGCAATGTTCCTGTAATTTGTGCCAATGCAACTTCATTGCCTGAGATTGCAGGCAAGGCTGCATTATTGGTTAATCCTTTTGCAGTAGATGAAATTGCCGCTGCTATGAAAAAAGTAACAACAGATGAACACCTGAGAAATCAATTAATCAGAGAAGGACAGGAGCAGAGCAAGCAGTTTACATGGGATGCAACTGCAGATAAACTTTGGTCTGTGATTGAAAAATTTTTGAAATAATTTACTATTTAACTTTGTGGCGCAGCGCTTCTTCCGCTGTGTCTCTAATAAGTTTATCACTTTCTTTTTCTCCGATGTAACGGTCAATCAAGAAGTGCATTAAATAAATAAGCGGTGTAATTGCAACTGCAACCATCAGTTTAAAAGCATAACCAGCTGAAGCATTTTTTAAGTATTCGTTAATCGTCC
Organism: Chitinophaga pinensis; assembly: GCA_945861685.1. Classification (GTDB taxonomy): domain Bacteria; phylum Bacteroidota; class Bacteroidia; order SXHM01; family SXHM01; genus SXHM01. The sequence continues at coordinate 2,982 of CAMAVO010000240.1, forward strand.
ACACTCCTGGAAGGACAAAAGCAATTCCCTGAACGATAAATGTATCTATAAGCTGAGAAACAACAGTGGATCCTGTTGAACGAAGCCAAATCATTTTCTTTCCTGTTTTATTTCTTAGTGCCCAGAACACGCTCACATCAATCAACTGCGAAGTAAGGAAAGCGATAATGCTGCCCAAAATTATCCAAAGTGATTGTCCGAAAACGGTTTGAAAAGCTTCGCCCGAAACAGGTGAGAAAGGTGTTGCTGTAACCAACATGGCAAGCGCCAAAAGAATAAAAGTGTAACCAATTAATGAGACTGTAAGGAGCGTAAGTCTGCGCACACCTTGCGGACCATAATATTCATTTACCAAATCGGTAGTAAGAAAAACAACCGGCCAAAGCATTATGCCGATGCTTTGAACAAATGGCCCCACTTGGAAAAGCTTACCACCAATCAGTTCGGCAACAATTGCGTTGGTGATAAAGAACCCGGCAAGAGTGATGAAAACAAGGTCGCGTCTGGAATTAAGATTCACTGTTAAAAATTTAATTTATTTCTTCAAAAAGTCTTTCGCATCTTTTGCCGTTTCTGCAGGCAGTTCTTCCATTGGTACATGACCTGCGGAATAGTATTTTACTTCTGACCCAACAATATCTTTTTTGAATTTTTCAGCGTCTTCTGGTAAAATCCAGTTATCGTATTGTCCCCATTGAATAAGCGTTCGCGTTTTAATTTTATTTACTTTTTCTTCCGCTTCATATTTTATTACTC
>CAMAVO010000241.1 GCA_945861685.1 Chitinophaga pinensis
AGAAAATTTCTCTGCCGGTGCCAACCTTGGAATGATATTTATGCTCGCCATCGAGCAGGAGTGGGATGAGTTGGATATGGCGGTTCGTGCATTCCAGAATGCCATGATGCGTGTGCGTTATTCTTCTATTCCAGTTGTAGTTGCTCCTCACGGACTGGCTCTGGGTGGCGGTTGCGAAATCGCTTTACACGCAGATAAAGTTCAGGCTGCTGCTGAAACATACACAGGTTTGGTTGAGTTCGGAGTTGGATTAATTCCTGCAGGTGGCGGAACAAAAGAATTTGCGCTGCGTGCTTCTGATGAATACGTAAAAGAAGGAATTCTTTTAAACCAATTGAAAGAGCGTTACCTCACTATCGGAATGGCAAAAGTGGCTACTTCAGCTGCTGAAGCTTTTGAAATGGGCATTTACCGCAAAGGCATTGATGAAATATCCATGAACCCCGACCGCAGAATTGCAGATGCAAAACGCTCTGTAATTGAGTTGTTTGATAAAGGCTACACCATGCCTGCAAAACGCAAAGACATAAAAGTCCTTGGTAAGCAGGGATTAGGAATGTTTGAAGCAGGTGCATACAGCATGGTTTCAGGCGGATACATTTCAGAACACGACAGGCTGATTTCAGGCAAATTTGCGTATGCACTTTGCGGTGGTGATTTGAGCGAACCGACTGAAGTGAGCGAGCAATATTTGTTGGATTTGGAGCGTCAGGTATTCCTGTCGCTGTGCGGTGAAAAGAAAACATTGGAGCGCATGCAGAGCATACTTACCTCAGGCAAACCTTTAAGAAACTAATACGTTCAATCGCGCTTAATGCGCGAGAGAACAAAAAATGAATAGAACTTTTAAAATAATAACATTGATTTCGTTGCTCATAGCACCGCTGGTAAGCCTGTCGCAGAAAAGCGATCCGGATTTGCGTCCTGCGTATGAGGAGCGTCCGCAATACATGCCTTTTGGTGGTAAGCACCGTAACCTGCGTGATGAATATGAGCGCAAAATCGGGACATGGAAGTTTTACTCTTACACGCATACATTGATTGCCGAGATTAATTACAGCCACGATGTTAAGCACGGTATGGCCACTATCTATTTTCCGCACAACGGAACAGTAAAAGAAGTAGCCGAATATTTTGAGGGAAAAAAAGATGGGGAATACCGTCTTTACTATTATTCCGGTGACATCAAAATAGAGGGATTTTACAGTTATGGAAAACGACATGGTAAGTGGACTTACTACCATATTGTAACGGGTGAGATGAAATCAGAAGGTCGTTACAACAAAGGATTCAAAACAGGAGAATGGAAACATTACAATGCAAAAGGCGAGTTGGTAGATACCTATGTTTACGGAGATGCAGGGTTATTAATTATGCAAAACGGAATGCCGGTAAACCATGACGATTTAAAACAACAGGACAAAGAAGTAAAAGAAAGCCAGGAAAGTTTGCAGAAAAGATTTCAGCAACAAAACCAGCAAATTCAAAAATCGAACAACATACCACATTAACACTTTAACACACTAAACAATGAAATTAGAAGCATACATAGTAGCCGGATACAGAACGGCTGTAGGCAAAGCCCCCCGCGGACTTTTTCGTTTCACACGCCCTGATGATCTGGCAGCGGATGTAATCCGTCACCTTGCAGCATCAGTTCCAACGCTTGACAAAGAATGGATTGACGATGTGATTGTCGGTAATGCCACACCAGAGGCAGAACAGGGATTGAATATCGGAAGGATGGTTTCTTTAATGGGATTGAATTCTGTTAAAGTTCCGGGAATGACTGTAAACCGTTATTGCTCTTCTGGCTTGGAAACTATTGCTATTGCAGCAGCAAAAATAAGCACAGGCTTGAACGAGTGTATTATTGCAGGTGGTGTGGAGACCATGAGCCCAATCCCTTTTGGTGGCTGGAAAGTTGCTCCGAATTATGATATTTCTAAAAATAATCCTGACTGGTATTGGGGAATGGGTCTCACTGCTGAAGCGGTTGCGAAAGAATATAAAATCTCACGCGAAGATCAGGACATCTTTGCCCTTAATTCACAGAACAAAGCCTTGGCAGCAATCAAAGAAGGAAAGTTTAAAGAAGGCATTGTTCCGATTAAAGTAAAGCAGGTTTACCTGGATGAACAGGAGAAACGTAAAGAGAAAGAATACATTGTTGATACGGATGAAGGTCCACGCGCAAGCACCATTGAAGCATTGGCAAAATTGAAACCGGTGTTTCATATTAAAGGTTCGGTAACTGCCGGAAACTCATCACAGACTTCAGACGGAGCGGCTTTTGTATTAATCGTTTCTAAAGAAATGTTGAAAAAACTAAATATTGAACCAATTGCACGCTTGGTTTCTTACGGTGTTGCAGGCATAGAGCCGCGCGTAATGGGTGTTGGCCCGATTGAAGCAATTCCGGTAGCACTAAAAAAAGCAGGAATGAAATTGCAAGACATCGAGCAGTTTGAATTGAATGAAGCGTTTGCTTCTCAATCATTAGCTGTTGTCCGCACTCTTGGAATTAATCCTGATTTGGTGAATGTAAACGGTGGCGCTATTGCACTGGGACATCCATTGGGTTGTACAGGCGCAAAACTTTCTGTTCAGCTATTTAATGAAATGCGCGCACGCAAACAGAAATACGGAATGGTTACCATGTGCGTTGGAACAGGACAAGGTGCTGCAGGTATCTTCGAATTATTGAATTAATCTTAAACCTAATATCTAACATCTCAAATCTAAAATTAACAATGGAAACAACAACAAAAAAAGCCGCGCTTAAAGGAGGCGAGTGGCTGGTAAAAGACACTGATGCACAGGACGTATTTATTCCTGAACAGTTTGACGAAGAGCAACGGATGATTGCTAAATCCTGCACCGATTTTATTGCTGCTAATGTAGCTACCCGTCTGGATGAAATCGATTCAATGAAAAACCCTGACCTGATGCCCGAACTGGTTACTAAAGCCGGTGAACTTGGTTTGCTGGGTGTTAGTGTTCCTGAGGAATACGGAGGTTTCGGAAAAGACTTTGCAACAGGAATGTTGCTGACTGAAGCTACAGGTGGCGGACATTCGTTCTCTGTTGCTTTATCAGCGCACACCGGTATTGGAACATTACCAATTCTTTATTATGGTAATGCAGAACAAAAAGCTAAGTATCTTCCACTACTGGCAACAGGTGAGTGGAAAGCTTCTTATGCTTTGACTGAACCAAGTTCAGGTTCTGATGCAAACTCAGGAAAAACAAAAGCTAAACTTTCTGATGACGGAAAGAAATGGATTATCAATGGACAAAAAATGTGGATTACCAACGCAGGTTTTGCCGACCTTTTTATTGTGTTTGCAAAAATTGATGATGATAAAAACCTGAGTGCTTTTATCGTTGAGAAAAACTACGGTGGAATTACCTTGAATGCCGAAGAAAAGAAAATGGGTATCAAAGGTTCATCTACCCGTCAGGTATTTTTTAATAACTGCGAAGTGCCGGTAGAAAACCTGCTTTCTACAAGAGAGAACGGTTTTAAAATTGCCGTAAATATTCTGAACATCGGAAGGATAAAATTAGCTGCTGCAGCAGTTGGTGGTTCAAAAAATGCTGTAACTACAGCCGTGAAATATGCAAATGAGCGCGAA
>CAMAVO010000242.1 GCA_945861685.1 Chitinophaga pinensis
TTGAAAGTGTACTTGCAAAATGAAAATCACTTTTCTCTTTTGCACGAGCTGTTTTTATTACCAACCAAAGCGATGGCAACTGCACCGCAATTAAAAAATAAATCATGGAAATATAATCCTGTGCTTCGAACTGGTAATACTGGATGTAACCCACAGCTGCCATTACTGTTAAGGTAAAAGCAATGGCCAGAATTTTTGCAGGAACAACACCTGCAACAATAGGAAAGGTCTTGCAACCTGCACTTTTATCACCTTCCATATCTTCCATATCTTTAATCAGCTCACGCGAAAAAGTGGTAAGAAAAGCAAATGCAAAATAGGCTTTCACAAAAAATAAATTGACAGAAATGGTATGGTACACTTTTTCTTCTGCCATTGCTTCGTAATAAACAGGAAGCAGAACAACAATGGCAGAAAGACCAGCTACAACAAGGTTTCCAATAAGCACTTGTCGTTTATAGGAATATGAATAAAACCACAACAAACCTCCGGAAACAACCTGTATCAACACATAATTTACGTTGCCAATTTCCCAGGCAGGTAATGCAGCAGCAAGCAATCCTGTAATACTTAAAGCAACATAACTATTCCATGCAGCATTTTTTGAAATCGTATTTCCTACAATGACTTTATCCGATTTATTAATTGCATCAATATCGGTATCTAAATAATCATTCACCACATAACCTCCTGCTGCAACCAATAATGTGGAACTAACCAACAGCGCAAAACCGAGATTGGAAAATGCCGGAACAATATTCTCAAAACCAAGAAGTGTATCAATAAGGCACCACTTCACCAAAAGCATGGTGAGCGCCATTATTACAAGATTTTGAAAACGGATGAGGCGGAGAAAAGATAGTATTGCCACTGGTTACCGTTTACAGATTACCGATTACTTTTTCTCCTGAACCTTTTTCTCTTCGTATTCTTTATTCAGTCCGGTAAGAATTTCGGAAGTAATATCTAAGGCATCGTTTGCAAGTAATACACCGGCACCTGTTCCTTTAGCAAGAACAAATGTGTAGTTATGGTCTTTGTTATATTTTTCAAGATACTCGGTAATTAACTGTTGCACATCTTCGTTAAGATTTGCTTCTTCCTGCATTAGTTGCGCACCCAATTCTTCTTTCAATTGTCCGATGGCTTGTTGCGCTTCCATACTTTGTTGCTGTAAAGCCTGATCTTCTTCCTGCAATTGTTGCATTTTTATTTGTTGTATGGCCTGACTCATCCCTTCAGCTTTTGCTTCAAACTCCTGTGCTTTGCGTTGCAGTGCTTCTGCTTTACTGCCCAATGTGCTTTCCAGCTGACTTGATTTTGAACTGATTTGTGACAGCATCGTATTTCGCTTTGCTTCCAGTTGTTTTTCTACATCATCAACATATTCATAATTGGTTAACAGGCTGTCGATATTTACATACACCATGGTCAGGTTGCGCGAAATGCTGTCGCGGTTGGCAAGTAAATCAGCATCGGTAACCACCTCATCCTTTTTGCATGAGAAATGGAAATAATAAAGTACACCAACTGCTACCACCAGAACTGCATTAATTGCAAGAGAGATTCTATTCATCATTTTTATCTTTTTAAAAAATCATGCAAATATGGTTAAATCCATTTTACCTGAAATCATTTTGTAATTTTAGACTTAAATAATCCAACCATGAAGAACACTTTTACACTTATTCTTGCGCTTGTTTCATCTCAATTTGTTTCTGCACAAAACATAAACGGCAGTTTTACTTTTGGCGGTGTTCTGCGTGATTACATTCTGCACGTTCCGCCCGGATACACTGCATCTGAACCAACTCCTTTGGTTTTAAATTTGCACGGATATACTTCTAATGCATCACAACAAATGCTCTACACAGGCTTTAATTCCGATGCCGATACTGCAGGCTACATTGTGGTTTATCCCAACGGAATTGCCAATGCCTGGAACAGCGGCTGGAATAACCCTTACTATTCAGGAGTTGATGACGTTGGTTTTTTATCTGCGTTAATCGACACCATTTCGGAAGGCTATAACATTGATGACTGTCGTGTGTTTTCAACCGGAATGAGCAACGGTGGCTTTATGAGTTACCGCCTTGCCTGCGAGCTGGAGAATAAAATTGCTGCGGTAGCTTCCGTAACCGGAAGCATGACCGACAGCATGATGTTTTATTGCCAGAATACCCGTGCAGTGGCAGTAATGGAACTTCACGGAACAGCAGACAATACAGTTCCCTACAACGGAACAACGGCTTTTACTTCCGTTGATGAAAATTTCAATTTCTGGGCAGCTCGCAATTCGTGTTTGGGTGCTGCCATCACACAGGATTTGCCCGACACCGACCCGCTTGACGGAGCAACGGTTACTAAAATCCATCATACTTCGTGCGATGCTTCAACCGAACTGATAACGTTTAAAATCAACGGTGGCGCACATACCTGGCCCGGAGCTTCTCTTATTATTGGGGTTACCACGCAAGATATAAGCGCTAATTCCGAAATTCTTCAGTTTTTTAATAATCATCCGAGATGTGTTACCTCAACTTCTCTGGAAGAAAATACATCAGCAGCTGGTTTAGTTTTTCCAAATCCTGTTGAAAATACACTTACACTGAAAACTGATTTAACAGGAAAAACAGAACTGTTTATTTATGACCTGACCGGGAAAATCGTTTATAAGAATGAGGATTATAATAATGCTTCCTCCATTTTAGTTGATACTTTTTCACCGGGAATTTATTACGTGAAAATGAGTAACAATCACAAAAGTGTGATTTCTAAATTCGTGAAAAAATAGCGTTTAAAATTACCTGCCGTCTCTGATAACGTTAACTCTTCCTACAAGAGTTTTTCCTTTGAAGTCGGCATCGTCTAAATCAATTTCATAGACATACACTCCGTTAGGAACCACATCGCCAACATTAAATATAGCGCCATTCCAGGGAATGGAATTATCGGTAAAATAAATTTCGTTGCCAAGGCGATTGTAAATACGCATCACATAAGCATGATCCATTGTGCCGTTCATAAAAAAGGTATCGTTCAGTCCGTCACCGTTTGGAGTAAACGCACTTGGAACCCAGAAAGCCATTACATCTTCAACCGTTATAATATACGTTGTAGTCTCAACACAGCCACCCGAAGAAGTAACCGTTAACGTAACGGTATAATCACCGGGCGAACCGAAATTGTGTACAGGATTTATATCCGTGCTGGTGGTTCCGTCACCAAAATCCCAAAAATAATCAACGCCTCCCTGCGACTGGTTTTCAAAACGCACTTCCGAATCATTCATATCGGGTAACTCGGGAGTAAATCCAAAACTTGCTACCGGCTGATTAACGGTTACGGTAACATCATCGCTTGCAGGAGTTGAACCACACTGATCACTTACCGTTACCGAATAGGTTGTTGTTTGCGGAGGATTAACATTTACTGTGCTTCCGTTTCCTGCACCATTATCCCATGTATAACTGTAAATTCCGTCACCACCTGTAGCCTGTGCATCTAAAGAAATAGGTGTGCTTGAACAAACCGTTGTGTCATTTGAAGCAACCACCAATATAGGCTGCGCAAGTGTCATAACAATCTGGTTGGATGTAGCAGGG
>CAMAVO010000243.1 GCA_945861685.1 Chitinophaga pinensis
AGCCAACACCTGATACGCTTGCAGCATTGGGGAAATTGAAAACAAAAAACCAACTATTGGTTGGCTTTGCGCTTGAAACTAACAATGAAGTTGAAAACGCGAAAAAGAAATTGAAAAATAAAAATCTTGATTTTGTTGTGCTTAATTCATTGAAAGATAAAAATGCTGGCTTTAGACATAACACCAACAAAATTTCAATTATTGACAGCAACAATAAAATAAGTAATTTTGAGTTGAAAAATAAAGATGAGGTTGCACGGGATATCATTGCTCATCTGATTAATAAAATAAAACATGCATAAGCTGCTGACGATAGTGTTCTTTCTTGCTTTCTTCTCTGCATCTGCGCAGGAACTTAACTGTCAGGTGCAGGTTGTTTCGCAGCAGGTTCAGCAAAGCGACCGCAGAATATTTGAAACGCTGCAAAAAGCTATTTATGAATTTGTGAATACCACCAAATGGACTAATGATCAATATCAGTTAACCGAACGCATTGAGTGCAGTATGTTCATCAATATTACAGAACGTGTTTCGGCTGATGAGTTTAAGGCTACCATTCAGGTTCAGAGCCGCAGACCTGTTTACAAAACTTCTTATAACTCAACACTTCTCAATACCAACGATCAGGATTTTCAATTTAAATACATAGAGTTTCAGCCTTTGCAGTTTTCTGAGGCTACCATGCTTTCCAACCTTACATCTGTGCTGGCATTTTATGCGTATATGATTATTGCTGTTGATTATGAATCGTTTTCACCAAATGGCGGAGAGATTTATTTTCAGAAATCATTGGCAATAGTAAACAATGCTCAAGGCGCGGTTGAAAAAGGCTGGAAGCAATTTGAAAGCACCAACAATCGCTACTGGTTTATTGAAAATTTTCTAAATCCTCGTTTTAAACTGATGCGTGAAAGTTATTACAAATACCATCGTCAGGGTATGGATGTAATGACTGGCGATATGGAAACAGGAAGACAGGCAATAACAGAGTGTTTGGAGAATATTAAGAAAGTAAGAACGGATCAGCAAAATGCCTATCTGCTGCGGCTTTGGTTCAATGCCAAATCCGATGAACTTGTAAATATTTACTCCAGCGCTTTTCCCGATGTAAAAGCAAAAGTGGTTGCCATTCTTTCTGAAACTGATCCGGGCAATATCGCTAAGTACAAGAAAATTCTGACAACTAACAGTCAGTAGTTTTTTAGAAAATTTATGCTGAAACATCTCTCCATAAGCAACTACGCACTTATAGATAAGTTAGATGTTGATTTTGGTGAAAGCCTGACCATTCTTACAGGCGAAACCGGTGCAGGGAAATCCATTGTTGTAGATGCCCTGTCTATGGTTCTCGGACAACGTGCAGATGCAGGTGTGTTGCAAGATAAAACAAAGAAATCCATTGTAGAAGCAGTGTTTGATGTTTCGCCTTATAAGTTGGAGAAGTTTTTCAGTAAGAATGAACTCGATTACGAAAAACTGACCACCATTCGCAGAGAAATAAATCCCGAAGGAAAATCAAGAGCGTTTGTAAATGATACTCCTGTAAATCTGAATTTGCTGCGCGAATTAACCTCGCGACTGATTGATATTCATTCGCAGCACGAGGCGCTCACCTTAAAAGAACATTCGTTTCGTGTTGATTTGTTGGATGCAATGGCAGGAAATGAAAAACTGATTTTGGAATTCAGAAATGAAATAAATCAATTCCGTTCGCTGAAAAAAGAATTGGATGATTTGTTGCAAATACAGGAACAGGCAAAGCGTGACGAAGATTATTTCAGTTTTCAGTATAATGAACTGGATGAAGCCAAACTTACAGCAGGTGAGGAGGAGAGTGTTGAAAATGAATTATCCGTTTTAACTCATGCCGAAGAAATAAAACAAAGTCTTTCAAATGCTTTTCTGGCGCTTTCCTCCGCTGATGAAAACATTCTCGTTTCACTGGAACAGGTTAGGAGTTTAGTTGCTCAAAGTTCAAAATATAACAGTGCACTTTCACCGTTTGCAGAGCGGATAAAAAGCGTTTTGATAGAGTTGAAAGACATTGCCGCTGAATTGGAAACAGCAGAAGCCGATACCATTTTTGATCCTGCAAAAATGGAAGAGTTGAATGATAGAATTAATGTCATCAATCATCTGTTAAGTAAACACAGACTGACAACTGCAGAAGAATTACTGAACTTAAAAAGTGAGTTGGAAGGAAAATTGAAAGACATTTCATCTTACGATGATAAAATTTCTGAACTTAAAGCAGAGTGGGAGGGAAGCCGGAAAAAAGTAGGTGAACTTGCAGCATCACTTTCTGAAAAACGAAAAAAAGTAGCACCACAGCTTGAAAAGAAAGTCTGTGAGTTGCTAGCTAAACTCGGTATTCCTAATGCTAAACTGGAAATAAAAATTTCGACAAAGCCTGAGCCTGATGATTACGGAAAAGACAATGTGCTGTTTGAGTTTTCTGCCAACAAAGGCGAGACACTAAAAGAGTTGGATAAGGTGGCTTCGGGTGGCGAGCTTTCACGTTTGATGCTTTCTTTTAAATCAATTCTTGCCGAACATAAAAATCTTCCTGCTATTGTCTTTGATGAAATTGATACAGGTGTTTCCGGTGAAATTGCCGGCAAAATGGGAACTATCATGAAAGGCATGTCGGTAAATATGCAGGTAATTGTGATTACGCATTTGCCACAGATTTCGGGTAAGGGAGAATTTCATTTGCAGATTTACAAAGAAGAAAAAGCAGGTAAAACGTATACCCGTTTAAAGAAGTTAAGCAAGGACGAGCGTATTCTGGAGATTGCAAAAATGTTAAGTTCAGGAACGCCAACCGAAGCGGCTATTAAAAATGCAAAAGAGCTTTTAGTAAAGAATTAGTAGGATTTGCTTTACTTTGCGTCTTAGTGCCTTTGCGCGAAACATCAAATCATTCATTACCATGACAAAAAATCTTTTACAAGGGAAAAAAGGAATAATCTTCGGAGCGCTGGATGAAAATTCAATTGCGTGGAAGGTAGCAATGAAATGTAAAGAAGAAGGCGCAACCTTCACACTCACCAATGCACCCGTAGCTTTGCGCATGGGAACTATTAAAAAACTTGCTGAGGCCTGCAACGCAGAAGTTATTCCTGCCGATGTAACATTGGATGCAGATATTGAAGCACTTTTTACTAAATCTATGGAAGTGTTGGGTGGAAAAATCGATTTCGTTTTACACTCTGTAGGTATGTCGCCAAACGTGCGCAAAGGAAAACCTTACACCGATTTAAGTTACGAGTTCTTTCATAAAACCCTTGACATCAGTGCCATGTCACTTCACCGTATTTTGCAGTGCGCAAAAAAAATGGATGCTATTAATGAATGGGGCTCTGTTATAACTCTTACTTATATTGCTGCACAGCGCGTGTTTCCTGATTATGGTGACATGGCTGATGCAAAAGCATTACTTGAATCAATTGTCCGCAGCTTTGGTTACCATTATGGTAAAGACAAAAAAGTGCGCATCAATTCCATTTCACAATCACCAACGTTTACAACCGCAGGAAG
>CAMAVO010000244.1 GCA_945861685.1 Chitinophaga pinensis
TCATCTGTAAACACTACTCTTATATACTTTGCGCTGCTTACAATATGATACAACAATACTGTAACATTATAAATCTTATACAGGTATTTACTATCTTGGGGCATCGTAAGGCAAGATAGATATTCTTTTACGAGGCAAGCCTCGAGGAAATAAACCTATAAGAGATTAAAATAAAAACCTGTTTTGCTATGCGGGCAGAAACACTCTTAAGAGAATCAATTTACGCGGTCTGCAATTTCTTTGCTTATGCCCACAACAATCTCGTTTCTGCGAAACAGAAAATCCCAGGGAGCATTGTAACCCAGGTAACGGAAATTTCCGTTGTCGACTATTCCTGCCTGTTTCAGCAGATTTTGCAATTCATTTTTAGCTTCCTCAATTTTTTCATCCGATGCATAGCCGCCAAATCTCAATGCCACCTCATATTCTTCAGGTGTTTCGTGCAAGTCAATTTCTTTGCTTTCGGGCAATGGTAAATTTGAAAGGGTATAGCCTTCGGGCATTACAAAACTCATGGAAGAACTTGCGCCACTAAAATCCATATGCACAGGTGCGGTCATGGCTATTTTTGTGTTTTTTGTATTACCGCCAAAAATGTAATTGGCCAGTTTGCGGAAATTATTACCTGAACTTTTCTTGTAGGAGGTTTCATTATCGCTGACAGTTGCCATAACGGCTTGTGGATAATATCTGAATTCGAGTTTGCCGGATTTCCGGATTTCTTTATAGGGTTGCTGTGGTGTTTGTGCCATGAGTTTTGAAAGTGTAATAATGAGCGTAATCGTTAAAAAAATTACAACAGAAATAATTAAGATTTTATTTTTCATAGCCTCTTAACAAACAGAGCCTGAGTTATGTTTAGAGCCTGATTAATACTTTACAGTAAAATCAGTTTTAGCTTCGCCCGAAAAAATTTTGTCAGCATCCCGGTTAAGACGTAGCCTCTCGCTACGCCCTTTTATAATACCGTCTCTGGCGCATAAAATTACTGTTTTAAATTAAGCAATACGTATTATGTGCAAAGGACTGGAAGCCTTGTTAATGCAAGCGCAGCGGGGATTACCTTCGGTGAGAACGCTTCGCTTAGTTACAAATCCCGACCAGCGGCAGCCTCTTAAAGTTTTTCTAATTTCTTTCTTGTATCAGCATTCTCTTTAATGGATAAAGCCTTTTTAAATTGAATAACTGCATTTGCTTTATCGTTTTGGGCAACAAAAAAATCGCCATACGAATCATAGACATTGAAACTGTTTGGGAAATTGGCAATATTGAGCTTAAAGAAACTTTCCGCTTTTTTGTAGTGCTCAGAGCCTAATGCCTCATAACCCATATAATTGATTTCACTTTCAGATGGTTTTACGGTGTAGCCCATTTGTTTTGATACCCGGTTGAAATGTGCTACGTATTTATCTACCAACGTTGCAGTGCTATCAGTACTTTCCTTAAAAGAAAGCTTCATCGGGTAGAAGTCAAAAATAAAATGCAGGCCATCGTACTCCGTAATAAGCGGTGCTGAACCGTGGGTGTCATCAGCATAGTATTTGCCTCTGTATTTAAGGCTGTTTTGTTTGTTGGTTTCAAAAGCACGCTGCAGCTCTAATATGGAACGTATATGGTCGTTTTCAGCAGCAGTATCTTTTAGTACTTTGTTTATATCCATACCCTCATCCATGGTGTTGGCAATGCCAAGGTACAGTGTTTTATTTTCAAACTTTTTTTCGGCCAATGCTTTTTGAGCCTGCTGTAACAATGTTTTATTGTTCCACCACATGCTGGGGTCAATGCAGATATAGGAATTGAATAAATCAGTATGATGCACAAAAGTTTGCATCACCGCCAAACCACCAAATGAATGACCAATAAGCATTTTATAAGGTTCTGTGGGGTAATGACTGTCAATATAGGGCATCAATTCTTTTTCAATAAAAGAAATAAATTGTTCACCACCACCTGATGTTTTACAAAAAGCACTATCCATATGTGGCAGCGCTATGTCAACATGTGATGGCGTTAAATCTCTGGTTCTGTCGGTATTGGGTATACCTACCACAATCATTTCAGGACAAATCATATTTCCATTAACGGTACTTAATTGTTGAATCATACCTACCACTGATGAAAAATGAGCATCTCCGTCTAATAAATATACAACCGGGTAACGTTGTTTCTCATAGATGTCACCCTTGCCCTCATTGGGATTATATACCCAAATCCCTCTTTTCTCATTCAACAGGGTTGATTGAATAGTATCAATCTTTCCGATGTTGATTGTATTTGCGGTTTGGGCTTTACAAGTGATGCATAAAGCAAAAATGGAAATTGAAAAAAGAAACTGTTTCATAGTGTTGGTAATTTTAAAAATGGAGTAAGTGGGTGTTATAAATGTTGCTGAGGAATGATGCCGTTAATAATACCGCCTCTGGCGCAACTAAATTACTGTTTTCAAATAAATCAATACTTATTGTCTGCCAAGGACTGGAAGCCCTGCCGGCAGGCAGGCTTGTTAATGCAAGCGCAGCACAAGACGCTACGATTAACGCACCTGACAGCCAAGGCTCAAGGGGGCAAGAACTTTTTCTATTCTTTATGCTCAGGCTGTGCAGCACATTCCCAAACGTTGAAATTTCGATAAGCGAATTGTGTCCATTTCATTTGACGGAAACCAATTCTGCCGCCTTTTAAAATCTTACCGAATTGCCTGCCATCATCCAACCAGTCAATCACTTTTCGCGAATCAATATAAAGCAATACCCTTCCTTCAAACTTTACCAATTGAATTTTATGTATGTCATTTGAATGAAGCGGGATACCCGGTTCATTAGACTGCACTTTGTGGAATCCTTTGTTCTTGCGCAGGTTGGCTGTTTCTCTGCCGGGGTGATCTTTGCTGTTAGCATAATAAGAAATATGATAATTGTTGATAGCCCCCTTTGTATATTGCCTGAACGTTCCATCTCGTTTAGGTAACGATGCTGCAAAGATATCTTCCCCGTTAGGCCCTGTTGCAGCAAAAAATACGATACACAAACCCGCTTTCGTATGCAGGTTTTGAACTTCCCACTCGGCAATAAAATTTTCGGGAAATTCCTGCGGACACCAAAATACATGATGTCCTTTTTCATTGGGAGAGAACATCTTCATCCATCCGTTTGAAAATTCAACCTGCCCTACACCTTCCATACGCCAACCTGTTGTATCTTCTTTGCCTGCAAGCGGGTTAGAATACACTTGGTTTCCTTTTGGATATGGCTGCGCTAAGACGGTTAAGAATGAAAGTTGCAAAAATCCGATAAACAGCTGGCTCAATATTGATTTCATAGCTATGATTGGATTAGCTTTTGAGTATTACGCATAACGTCAGTTCGTCTAAGAACTCCGTTTCGCCCTCAAATATAAATCAATTTAAAGCGATTAGCCGGAGGCTGAAAAATACTTTTGTGTAAAGTGTTTGAAAAAATAGCGTTCGTTATTTTGAAGCAAATCGCGTTTATAACAAG
>CAMAVO010000245.1 GCA_945861685.1 Chitinophaga pinensis
TTATTTAGTGCTAACGATAAAACTCTATCGAAGCTTACACCGCGGAGGGATTTGGAACTGGATGCCTTGGTTGAAATTCTGAATAAAAAACGTTTCATCACGTGTCACTCCTACGTGCAAAGCGAAATAAATATGCTCATGCACGTTGCCGACTCAATGGGTTTTAAAGTAAACACCTTCACGCACATTCTGGAAGGCTACAAAGTCGCAGATAAAATGAAAGCACACGGTGTGGGTGCTTCTACGTTCTCAGACTGGTGGGCTTATAAATACGAAGTGGTTGATGCTATTCCTTACAACGCAACAATTCTGAATGAACAAGGTGTTACAGTTGCCATCAATTCCGATGATGCCGAAATGGGAAGAAGACTGAATCAGGAAGCGGCAAAGTCTGTGAAATACGGAGGCATGAGCGAAGAAGATGCTTTGAAAATGGTAACGCTTAATCCTGCAAAACTTTTGCATTTGGATAACCGCATGGGCAGCATCAAAGAAGGCAAAGATGCTGATGTGGTGCTTTGGAGCGACAACCCGCTTTCAATTTATGCACGTGCTGAAAAAACATTTGTGGATGGCGTTTGCTACTACGATGCAGACAAAGATTTACAACTGCGCGATGAAGTACGCAAAGAACGCGCACGACTGATTCAAAAAATGATTGTCGCAAAAAAAGGCGGTGAGCAAACAAAAAAACCTGAAAAGAAAGAAGAGAAATTGTATCACTGCGATACAATGGAAAACGAAAATTAATAATTAAAGAAACTTGCGTTTGTCACCCTGAGCTTAGTCGAAGGGCTTAAAAATAAAAGAATGAAAAATCTATTTTACACTTTAATCTGTTTGCTTTCCGCTTCACAGATATTCGCTCAAACCCCTGCAAAGCCACAGCAAAGACTTACCGTTCTGCTGAACGGTACAGCACACATCGGCAACGGAACTGTTATTGAAAAATCGGCAATTGGTTTTGAAAACGGTGAACTCCTATTTGTAAGCGATGCGAAAGATTACACCCGACAACTCGGTGATGAAGTAATTGACATCACCGGAAAACAGGTTTATCCCGGGTTTATTGCTCCTTCTACCACGCTCGGATTAGTTGAAATTGAAGCGGCACGTGCCACCCGCGATTTTGAAGATGTGGGTTTTATCAATCCCCATGTGCGCTCCAAAATTTCTTACAACACCGATTCTAAAATCATACCTACCATCCGCACCAACGGGGTTTTGCTGGCACAGGTTGCTCCGCGGGGCGGACTGATTTCAGGAACATCTTCCGTATTTACTCTTGATGGCTGGAACTGGGAAGATGCCGTTTACAAAACCGATGACGGCATTTTTGTCAACTGGCCGGCACGCTACTCCGCAGGCGGCTGGTGGGGCGAACCCGAGCCAATGAAGAAAAACGAAGAATATGAAAAACGTATTGCTGTGCTTCAGAAATTTTTTGCTGATGCAAAAGCTTACAGCCAAAACGGACAAAGCGAATTAGACATCCGCATGGAAGCCATGAAAGGCATATTTAGTGGTGAGAAAAGATTATTCATCAATGCCACACTTGCCAAAGACATAATTGAAGCAGTTTATTTTGCCAAAAATTTTGCTGTTCCGCATCTGGTTATTGTTGGTGCTAAAGACGCTTCATTGGTTACCGATGTTTTGAAAAACAATAACGTGGCAGTGGTCTTAGACCGTGTTCACGATTTACCTTCTTCTCCCGACAGCGATATTGACCTTCCTTTCAAAACCCCGAAAATATTGCAGGATGCAGGTGTACTCTATTGCCTGAGTTACATGGGCGGAATGGAAACTGCCGGAATGCGCAACTTGCCCTTTACAGCCGGAACTGCCGTTGCATACGGACTTACCAAAGAACAAGCGCTCTCAGCAATTACCCTCAACACTGCAAAAATTCTGGGCATTGACGCAACAGCAGGAACGCTGGAAGGCGGCAAAGACGCAACCCTTTTTGTTTCTTCGGGCGATGCCTTGGACATGCGAACCAACAATGTGGAAATGGCTTTTATAAAAGGTAAAAAGTTAGACCTTGATAACCACCAGAAACAACTTTACCGCAAGTTCAGGAATAAATAT
This sequence comes from Chitinophaga pinensis, assembly GCA_945861685.1. GTDB lineage: Bacteria > Bacteroidota > Bacteroidia > SXHM01 > SXHM01 > SXHM01. The sequence goes on from CAMAVO010000245.1 coordinate 2,092, forward strand.
ACCGCCAAGTAATTAAGGAAGAAGCAGGGCGAGATAAGAAGAGCGAAAGATTTTTAAATAAATTTTCATCATGAAAAATCTTTACAAAATCACCGCAGCATATATAATTTTCAATTCTGCTTTTTCAATTTCCAATTCTGCACATGCGCAAAAAGACAGCACCCGGTCACTATCTTTTTCAGGATATATAGAAACCTATTACAGTTATGATTTTGCAAATCCCGGCAACCACAACCGCCAACCGTTTGCATATTCATTCAACCGCCACAATGAGTTTAACTTAAATCTCGGTTTCGTAAAACTGGCTTACAACAAAGGCAGAGTAAGAGCCAACATTGCACTGATGGCGGGTACATACAGTAATGATAATCTTGCCGCAGAGCCCGGAGTTTTGAAAAATATTTTGGAAGCAAATGCAGGTATAAAAATTTCAGCAAAGAAAAATCTGTGGGTAGATGCCGGTATTTTCGCTTCCCACATTGGCTTTGAAAGTGCCATAGGTAAAGATTGCTGGAATTTAACTCGAGGTATTTTGGCTGACAACTCACCTTACTACGAAAGCGGTGTAAAACTTGGCTACACCTCCGATAACGAAAAATGGTTTTTAAGTGCTCTGGTGCTTAACGGTTGGCAGCGCATCTACAGAGTAAACGGAAATAACATGCCCGCATTCGGACATCAGGTTACCTTCAAACCCAATTCAAAAATTACACTCAACAGCAGCTCTTTTATTGGCAGCGACAAACCCGACAGCACCCGTCAGATGCGCTATTTCCATAATTTTTATGGTATCTTCCAGGTACACCAAAAATTTGCAATAACTGCCGGATTTGATTTCGGTGCCGAGCAAACTGCAAAAGGCAGCAGTGATTATAACACCTGGTACACTCCTGTGTTGATGTTGAGAGTAAGTCCTTCTTCTAAGTTCAATATAGCTGCAAGAGGCGAATACTACAGCGATTCAAAAGGTGTACTAATTGCTACAGGCACTCCCAATGGTTTTCAAACGCTGGGTTATTCACTTAACGTTGATTACCTGTTTCGTGAAAATATTATGTGGAGAATTGAAGGCAGAGCTTTTGCAAGCAAAGACAACATCTTTTCATTGGACAACAAACCGGCCGCACAAAATTATTTTATAACAACATCGTTGGCTATTTCATTTTAATGGGTGAAAAGGAATAAACGTTCAGCACTTCCTTGCCCTGATAAAAAAATCAAGGCTGGGCAAGTTTAAAATCTATATATTTTTTCGCATTTGTCTTAAGTTTTGCCTAAACCTATTTTAGGACAAGTCCGTCTTCCTCAAAGAAATCCTTCATTAGTCGAAAACCCCGAAAACCCTGCCCAACGGATTTGGCAGGATATATATTTTTACTACTTTTACAACC
>CAMAVO010000246.1 GCA_945861685.1 Chitinophaga pinensis
ATATAGCCGGCACGTTTGTTCTGTCCGTTCTTTTTATTCTTTCTGCCTTCAGCGGAATTTGTCAGAAAACTTCGGTTTACTTTAAAACCAATGATTACTCACTCGACACTAAAGCCATTCGTATCATCGACAGTCTTTCTAAAATCAGCAACTTTGAAAAAATATACCTTCAGGGCCATTGCGACACCATTGGCAACACTGAATTTAATGATGAACTTTCGCGAAAAAGAGTTAACCAGGTAAAGGCCAGGTTTCTTTCAAACGGAGTTGCCGCCCAACTAATGGATATCAAAGCTTTAGGCGAACGGGTTTTATTAAATAAAAGCGCTGACGAAAACGGGCGTGCCCTTAACAGGTGTGTAGAAATTGAACTGGTTACAAAAGCACCTGCAAAACTGGCAGAAGACGAAATTGAAATCACTGTTACCGGCACAGTTCTTAAAGAAAATAAGCAGGCGCTTATTGCCGAAATTTCATTGACCGACAAAAACGGCACAGAAATAAGCACTGCATCAAGCAGCGCTGACGGTAAGTATAAGTTAAAAGCAATAGTTAAGAGAAAAGATGACTATGGGTTAACCTATTATAACGATTCCTCTTTTATTTCATTTAAAACCATTAACGTATCCGACCCTCAAAAACCACACAGAAATCTTGAAACAATTTTGCCGGTATTAAAAGAAGGCCGCAAGTATCATCTTGAAAATATGAACTTTGAAGGTGACACTTCTCAACTGATTGCAGCTTCACTTCCGTCATTAGTTGCGCTTAGCAAATTAATGAAAAGAAACAGTTCTTTGAACATACAAATTGAAGGACACGTAAACTATCCCTACAGTTTACCTAATCCAAAACAGACGGTTAAGAAGTCGAACAGATACGTTCCTCCGGGAATGAATGCTTTTGATTTTATCCAATGGCTGTCTGACGAGCGAGCAAAAATGGTTTATAATTATCTGGCAGAAAAAGGTATTAAGGAAAAAAGAATGTCAACAATTGGGTATGGTGCAACAAAAATGTTGTTTCCTAATCCAACCACAGCAGGAGAAGAAGCAAAGAACAGACGTGTTGAGATAAATGTAATATCATACAAAAGAATAGGGGTTGAATAAACCCCGTTTGGTTACCCTGTCACTAAACTCAATGAAAAAAGACTTTCAACTAACATATTAACAAAATGGAAACTTTTGCAGGTGCACTAAAATTTGTATTACCTATTTTTATTTTGCTCATGGTCATTGAACTGATTGTAGCAAAGTATAAAAAGAAAGACGTAATCAAAAGCATGGACGCTGTTTCCAGCCTGACTTCGGGACTTACAAACATTCTTTTTAAGACATTAGGTTTGACGGTTTATATATTCAGCTACGATTTTTTATTGGAGCACTTTGTTGTATTTAAGGTTCAATCAATAGCACTGCACTATTTTATAGGATTTATTGTCCTTGATTTTTATGTCTACTGGTGGCACCGGTGGAGGCATCAATACAACATTCTTTGGAACGAACATTTGATACACCACAGCAGCGAGGAGTATAATTTACCTGTTGCCTTGCGGCAAACAATTTCTGACATTGTAAATCCGGCTACATTCCTGCTGTTACCCGCTGCAATTTTTGGTGTAAGCCTCGATGTTATTATCGTTTTGGGTGTTGTAATGCTGTTTGGTGGTTTTTGGTATCACACGCAGCTTATTGATAAAATGGGTTTCCTGGAAAAAATCATTGTTACACCTTCTCATCATCGCATTCATCATGCAATCAATCCTATATACATTGACAGAAATTTTGGCGGGATATTAATAGTTTGGGATAAATTGTTTGGCACTTTTCAAGCCGAACTGCCCGATGTAAAACCTGTCTATGGCTTAACCAGACCTGTAAATACATACAACCCTATCAACATAAATTTTCAGCACATCACATTGCTAGTGAAAGATGCATGGCATACATCAAACATTTGGGACAAGTTTCGCATTTGGTTTATGCCTACCGGATGGAGACCGGCAGATGTGGTTGAGAAATACCCGGTGCATTCCACCAAAGACCCTGAAAAGCAAGAAAAATATATGCCTTCTGCCAGTATTTATTTGAAAGTTTGGGCATGGACGCAGTTAAACACAACATTTCTATTAATGATGTTTTTAATTCTCCAAATAGCGGTAATTCCCAAAACAGCCCTGTTCGTTTACGCTTCTTTTATTTTCATCACGGTATTCAGCTACACATCGTTGATGGACAAATCAAGATATGCCTCGCTTTTAGAAATAGTTCGCTGCTCTTTTGCGTTTGGTATTATCTATTTTTATAATGGTTGGTTTGCGCTGGATAATTTTATACCACAGGGAACAACCATCCTGTCAATCTATTTTATTCTTTCTGCGTTAGTAAGTTTTGCTTTCCAGTATTTTGAATTTAAAGCAGTGGAATATACCCCATTTGCTGGAATATAGTTCTGCTATATATTGTAATTTTGTGCAGTGCAAAACACATTTATAATCTGCAAATGAAAGGCTTTTCATTAATTTTAACTTTACTCACAATAGGACTATCATCAGTTGCACAGACCTATCAAATGCCTGCCGAACCTTTGCCTCATGAAGGAACATGGCTGCAATGGCCGCATCAGTATGAGTATGGTGTAGGCTACCGCAACAGTTTAGATGCTACCTGGGTTGCAATGACAGCAGCCTTAGTGCAAAGTGAAAACGTTCACATCATTGCTTACAATTCAACCCAGCAAACACGCATTATAAATTTGCTTACCGCAGCAAGCGTAAGTTTAACCAATATTGATTTCAGATTATTGCAGACTAATGATGTTTGGGTAAGAGACAACGGACCTGTTTTTGTAAGAGATACAGGTGGTAATTTAACCATCGAAGACTGGGGTTTCAACGGGCTTGCCTATTGGTAATTTAACCAGCCAAGTATTTGCCAATTTTTATATGAACCATTTTGACCAATACCTAAAAAAAGAATTGAAGGTTGCTTTATATGGGCGATATGTAGATGATTTTGTCACAAACCGCAGGACGACAATTAACCACAACTGCAACTAACCTTTCGGGCGGACTCTGTTTGCCGACTCTTGGCGTCACTGACTCACATTCGGGCGGACTTTTAATTCCGACAAGCCCTCGCACATTTGGCACATTTAGTTTTGTCTGCCAACCCACTTGCCGACCCAAAGCCAAACATAAAAGAGCCAAATCACCCACCGCACACTTTGAAAACTATAATTAACTCTGTTTTTTTATACAAAAACAACAGGATAGGTCTACCAATTCACATAAATAATCTAAATAATACTCATATGTAAAATAAAACTATTCTTTAGTAAGCGTAATACCGAAACTTTAAATGAGTACCATTACTGTTCTTGCAATACACTCTGCAGCCCATGAAAAACATTTCTTTCGAAAAAAAGCTAAACCTGCT
>CAMAVO010000247.1 GCA_945861685.1 Chitinophaga pinensis
CAATGGTTCGGGTAGTAGTGGTTACATCCTCGCCCCATATTTTTTCTAATATTTCTTCGCGTGCAACAACTTCGTTTTTGCGTTGGGCAAGAAGTTTTAAAAGCAAAATTTCGCGTTTGGTGATCTGATGCTTTTTGCCGTCATGCCCTTTCACTTCGAAAGTGATAAAATTCACTTCGCAGTTGCCAAATTTCACCACATCATCGTGTTTAGCTGATGCACTTGTGTTTCTCTTTAAAAGCAACTGCACCCGCAATAAAAGCTCCTCCAGATTAAACGGTTTGGAAAGGTAATCATCACCACCGATTTTTAATCCGAATACACGGTCTTCACTCGAATTTTTAGCAGTCAGAAACAGAATGGGAACCTGATTATTATCTAATCGCACCGCCTGACAAATGCTGAAGCCATCCATCTCGGGCAGCATCACATCCAGAATAACAAGGTCAAAACGATTACTGCGAATTTCATTAAGAGCAACCCTCCCGTTGCTTGCCGAAGTAACATCATACCCTTCCAATTCAAGATTGAGCTTGATGATGTCAAGCAGACTTTCTTCATCTTCAACTAAAAGGATTTTGTGGGGCATTGTGTTGTTGTTTCAGGGCAAAAATAGCCTTTATGAATGAATTTTTGCTCTGAATTTCTTTGTATAACTTTGCCCCTGTATGCGAACCGTTAAGCTCATAGAAGTTAAATCCGAAATTGGTGCAGGAACCCGTGGCGCAAGTCTTGGTATAGATGCCATAAAGATTGCTGCTATGGATTTTCAAAGTTTGTATTTCAAAAAGCTGAAGTCTGTTGAAATTGAAACGGAGAATGAAGAATTGTTTGAACCCATCATCAATCACTACGCAAAGCATATAAATGCCGTTTATAAGATTTATTTACGGGTAAGTAAAGAGGTAGGTAAAGTAATAAAGCGAAAGCAGTTCCCCTTAATTCTGGCGGGCGACCACAGCACAGCCGGAGGAACTATTGCAGGAATAAAAATGGCTGCTCCTAACAAACGATTAGGCGTAATCTGGATTGATGCGCATGCCGATATTCATTCGCCTTACACCACACCATCAGGAAATATGCACGGAATGCCCTTGGCGCTTTCGTTGGGTGAAGATAATCTGGAGTGTCAAGAGAATGAGCCTATTGGCGAAACTAAAATGTTTTGGAATAAGCTGAAAAATATTGGCGGTATTTGTCCCAAGATTCAGTATAACGACATTGTTTATGTAGGCTTGCGCGATACCGAGGAGCAAGAAGAATTTCTGATTGCAAAACACAAGATGAAACGGTTCTCCGTAGCTGAAATGCGCAAGAAAGGCATCAGTCGTTCAGCAGACCACATACTTAAATTACTTATTCATTGCGATCTGATTTACATTTCATTTGATGTAGACAGTATGGATCCTTCGGTTTCAAAAGGAACCGGAACTCCAGTTGCAAAAGGACTAACTGAACTTGAGGCTGCTAGTTTTGCATCGCGTCTGGTGCGCAGCCCAAAGGTTTGTTGCTTTGAAATGGTGGAAGTAAATCCAACGCTTGACAGAGAAAATACCATGGCAGAAAATGCCTTTAAAATTTTAAGAAAAGTAACTAACGAATTAACGAGTGTAGAGTAATGAATTTAGAAGGTAAGTTAAAATCAGCTATTGTTGACGGAATAGAAAAACTCTACAACCAGAAACCTGACGAAAAACGAATCGCTTTTCAAAAGACTAGTAAAGATTTTGAGGGCGATATTACAATCGTTGTTTTCCCGTTTACTGGCATCAGCAAAAAATCACCTGAGCAAACTGCCAACGATATTGGTACTTACCTGAAAGAAAATATTGCAGAAGTAGAGAACTTCAATGTGGTGAAAGGTTTTCTGAATCTGGTTATTTCTTCTTCGTTTTGGCTAGACTTTTTTAATACTGCTTCTGCAACGGAACAGTTTGGTTTTGCGCCTGCCAACACAGGTAAAACTATGATGGTGGAATATGCTTCACCAAACACCAACAAGCCTTTACACCTTGGGCATATCCGTAATATTTTGCTGGGCTATTCGGTGGCTGAGATACTCAAAGCCAATGGGCACAAAGTATTAAAAGTGCAGGTGATTAACGACCGCGGTATTCACATCTGCAAATCTATGCTCGCATGGCAGAAATGGGGGAATGGTGAAACGCCTGAAACATCAGGACTGAAAGGCGATAAGCTGGTAGGTAAATATTATGTGGAGTTTGATAAGCATTACAAATCCGAGATTGCTGAACTAGTTGCTAACGGATTAACAAAAGAAGAAGCCGAAAAGCAAGCACCTTCAATTGTGGAGGCACAAGCCATGCTGCTGAAATGGGAAGCTAAAGACCAGGAAGTTTACGCGCTTTGGGAAATGATGAACAGCTGGGTGTATGCAGGTTTTGATGTTACCTACAACAGCTTAGGTGTTGATTTTGACAAACTCTATTACGAAAGCCAGACCTGGTTGCGGGGGAAAGACGAGGTGCTGAAAGGTCTGGATCAAGGCATTTTTTACAGAAAAGAAGGCCAATCGGTTTGGGTGGATTTAACCAAAGAAGGATTGGACGAAAAGGTATTGCTGCGCTCAGACGGCACTGCGGTGTATATGACACAGGACATAGGCACTGCTATTTTGCGCTACCATGATTTCCCTGATTTAAGTGGCATTGTTTACACCGTTGCCACAGAGCAGGATTATCATTTCAAGGTGTTGTTTCTTATTCTTCAGAAGCTGGGTTTTGAGTGGGCTAAAAACTGTTACCACCTTTCGTATGGCATGGTTGATTTGCCTTCAGGTAAAATGAAATCGCGCGAGGGTACCGTTGTAGATGCTGATGATTTGATGGAGGAAATGATTACTGCCGCCAAAGAAATTTCGTTGGAAAAAGGAAAAGGGGAGGAGAGTGCCGAAGCAGAAGAACTTTACCGAATGATTGGTATGGCTGCGCTCAAATATTTTATCCTGAAAGTTGACCCGAAAAAGAAAATGCTGTTCAACCCTCAGGAAAGCATTGACATCAATGGTCACACCGGGCCGTTCATTCAATACACCCACGCAAGGATTAAATCGTTGTTGCGCAGAGCAGATTCGCATTCGGCAACAGCAGTAAGTTCCACATTATCTATTCTGCCAAAAGAAAAGGAATTAATAAAACTTATTCATCAGTTTCCTGCTGTTTTGAAAGAAGCAGGTGAAGGCTATAGCCCTGCACTTTTGGCGAATTATATCTATGAACTGGCAAAGGAATACAACCAGTTCTATCATGATTTTCCTGTGCTGAAAGAAGAGGATGAAGTGAAGAAAATTTTTCGATTACAACTTACCGGATTAACCGGTAGAATAATTAAAAATAGTTTAAGATTGTTAGGTATTCAGGCGCCTGAAAAGATGTGATTTTTTATTGCTTAATAAATCTGTGAATCGAGAATT
>CAMAVO010000248.1 GCA_945861685.1 Chitinophaga pinensis
TTCATTACAAACGGCCCGTAAGAATAAAGTGGTTCATTCAGCGGTTGTCCGCCTAAGAGCAATAGTTCTGCACCTTCAGCAGAAAATAGATTAATAAGACTTTCGCCACGCTCGTACAATACAACCTGATTGGCTTTTACTTCACGCGCTCCTTCAGTTTCTACCTTGCCTTTTATAACATAAATAAAAGCATTGTGCGTTGCCTCAACCGGAATATCAAGACGGCAACCGGCATTCAGTTTCAGGTGAACATAAAAGGCATTGAACTGCATTTCAACTTTTGATTTTGCACCAAGCATTTCACCCAATACAACTTTGGCGGTATAATCTTTATTCACCAGGGTTGGAGTTTTTTCATCGCGGTGAACATAGGTTTCCGGGGCTGTATGTTTCAATCGTGCTGGCTGATTGAGCCAAATCTGAAAACCATGATAATCTCCACCGTCATTAAATAACTGCTTACCTGTTTCTTCCATGTGAATGGCACCTTTGCCTGAATGAAACATCATGAACTCTCCTACTCCAATCTGAAAATCATAATTCAAACTGTCTTTGTGATGCCCGCTTCCTGCAATAAAATACGTTGTCGGAATTATTCCCGCGTGCGGATGTGCATCAACACGCAGAGGCTGGGTTCCAGGTTTTAAATTTACGGGGCCAAACTCATCAAAAAATACATATGGAGAAACGTAATCAGTGTGATCGCCTGCAAAAGCACGCAACACCGGCAGTGTTCCTACCATTTGCTTACTGGCACTCAACACGCGATAAACTTTGCGATATATTTTGGAATGCACCATTCCAGAGGCAGTTTTCAGCACAGGTGCACTTGCCAATCCAAGACCGACAATTGCCGAACCTTTTATGAATTGTTTTCTGGTCATTTACTCACCAAACAAATTTCCCTGTTTATCAATGTAAAGGTTTTTGTTAAGCAACTGAACAACTCCCAGACCTTCTTCAAAATCAGTTGAACTCTCATAAATAGTTGGAATAACTTCTTTACCATTAACATCAACATAGCCCCATAACTCGCCTTTTTTTAACAACAGCAAGACCTTCTTTAAACTCACCTATCTGATCATACATTCTGTTTACAACTACACTTCCTTTTCCATTAATGACCATAAATCCCTTGTTAAAAACCAGAGCCAATCCATCGCTGCTGAAATTAAAAGCTTTATCAAAAATGAAATCCGTAATTGGTTTTCCGCTTTTGTCAATATATCCAAAGGCGCTGTCTTTTTCAACTACACAAAAACCATTGCTGAAATCGCGTGACCAATCATAATCCAGTGCAATAACTTCTTTGCCGGCTTTATCTACAAATCCGAATTTATATTCTTTGCTTACACTTGCCAGTCCTTCTGAAAATTGTCCTACATAATCATAGACAGCAGGAATTACAAGTGCACCCGTTTTATCAACAAATCCCCATTTATCTTCATCCGTTTTTACAGCAGCAAGTCCTTCTGAAAAAGCAAAAGCGTCATCAAAACTTTTATTAAACAGTTTTTTACCGTCCGTTCCAAGATAACTGATTTTACCTTCATCATCCATCGCTGCAGTTGAACCGTCTTTAAATTCAGTAACAGTTGCATAAACCGGCTTAATAACTTCTTCTCCTTTTGCATTTATAAAACCAAATTTAACTCCCGACTGAACAGGGGCAAGACCATCACTAAATTTGTAAATCATCTCATATTTCAATGCTGTAAGTTCTTTCCCTGTCTTGTCAACAGCAGTCCACTTTCCACTAATTTGCACCTGACCAAAACCGTTTGCAAAATTTCCGCAGGCATCATATTTTGCTGGAATCACCATCGTTCCTTTAGTATCTATGCAACCCATTTTATCACCCGTTTTTACAGCAGCAAGACCGTCATAAAAAAGATAAGCAGCTTGGTATTTAGGTTCTATAACAACCTTGCGGTTCTTATCAGCAAAACCATATTTTCCTTCTTTTACATAAGGAATAAGTTCATGGTTTATCTGCCCAAAGCAATAAACAGTAAACAGTAAACAAGAGACAACAGACAACGTAATTTTTTTCATCGTTTTACAAATTTTTGTGATTGGTTAGTTCCCTGCCTGCCGGCAGGCGAGGCGTTTTCGGAGGTAAAATTAATGAAATACAAGCCTGAAGAAAGTGAAGAAATGTTAATGACCGCTTGTGGGTTTATAATTGAAGTTTGAAGCAGCAATTTTCCGGCAACATCATAAATTTTCACCTCTGATTTTCCTTTTCCATTTGTGCGATTTACCTGAATTACATCACCGGCAGGAACCGGGAATAACTTAATTTCTTCGCTCTGATAATTAATAATACCTGTTGTATTATAATTATAGGGAGCCGACATCACAGGGCAATAGGTAATATAGTTTACCTCAACGGTATAGTTGCCTTCCAAATCGGGTTGATGTAATTGTCCGTTTGCTCCGATAATAATACTGCCTTCATAATACCATTGATAGTATGTTCCGGCAGGTGTAGCTTCCAGATACAGACCGTTCATTCCTATGGAAGGTGTGGGCTGTGTGCAGCTTTGCTGTGAAGTAATACGTGGTGAAACAGCCAGTGAATCCTGCAAATCTTCCCAGGCCTGGCAACTTCCTTTCAGCCAATGGTCAAACCAGAGGGTAAACATATCAGCAGTTGCATCCTGTTGGTCAGCGCGGTCAATATCCGGAACAGGATTGCAGGTGCCTTCACCAAAATTGCAATTGAAATTATTCTGTGCAAAAAAACAATGACTTCCATTATTAATGCTGATATATGTTTTGCAGGCAGATGAAAGTGCATTGTGCATTTGCAAAGCATTGGTGGCAGGAGCAGCAACACAATCATCCTGACCGGCTATAGTTAATGCGGGAATAGTAATATTTGCCGCTGCTGATGTTGAAGAAGGATTAGTTTCTGCGGCTGCCAGCGTTACCATTGTTGTTATAGACGAGTTGTTTTCAGCTCCAAGAAATGAGCTTCCTCCACCCATACTATGACCCATAACTCCTGACTTATCAGTTACGTGCTGGTAAAATGGAGATGAACTGCTTGCGCCTTCGCTCTGCATCTTAGCTGCAAGAAAAGCAATATCGCCACCAAAATTGGCATGAACAGGAGAAAAACCGCTTTCCGTTGTGGGCAATACAACAATGTATCCCTTTGGAACCAATGCGTTCCAGATATTGCTGTAAACATCATATCCCATTACAAACCCGTGTCCGAAAACAACTACAGGAAATGAACCTGATGCCGGGCTTGCATTTTGCGTTGCCGAAACTGCAGGATAATAAATCCAGCAGGTAACATCGCGGCTGCGTTCAGGATCGTTCCATGTAGTATAAACATAACCAACAGGATATGTCTGTGAAAATGATAAATGACAAACA
>CAMAVO010000249.1 GCA_945861685.1 Chitinophaga pinensis
GACCTCAGGGTTATGAATCCTGCGCTCTAACCACCTGAGCTACCTCGCCATATTTTTTTAAGGGGGTGCAAACATACATGAATGAACAGAATTATACAAAAGATAAATAAAATACATTTGCATCATGCTTATTCAAGCCCAAAACATACATAAATCTTACGGTGCACTAAACGTGCTGAAAGGTGTTAGTATTGAAATTCAACGCAAAGAAGTGGTAAGTATTGTTGGCCCTTCCGGTGCAGGTAAATCAACGCTGCTGCATATTATTGGCACATTGGATAAACCTGATTCTGGTTTAGTGAGGGTAAATGATATGGACATCAACAGTCTTAAAGACAAACAACTTTCTGCGTTTAGAAACAAACATATTGGTTTTGTTTTTCAGTTTCATCACCTGTTGCCTGAGTTTACGGCACTGGAAAATATCTGTATCCCGGCTTTTATTGCCAAAACAGAGAAAGCAGAAGCGGAGAAAAAAGCGATGGAGCTCCTCTCCTTTCTTGGTCTGGAACAACGCAAAAATCATAAACCTTCTGAACTTTCGGGGGGCGAGCAACAACGCATAGCGGTTGCCCGTGCTTTAATTAACAATCCTGATGTGGTGCTGGCTGACGAGCCTTCAGGGAATTTAGATACTGCTTCTGCAAAAGAACTGCATCAGTTGTTTTTTACCCTACGCGAAAAATTCGGGCAAACCTTTGTGATTGTAACACACAACAATGAACTGGCCGGCATGACCGACCGTGTGCTTACGATGCGTGACGGAATGATTGTTTCCTGATTACGGCTTTTCGGCAGGCATTTGCCCCTGATACATTTTCATCATTTCCTGCAACATTTTCTGCTGCTCTTCAGGCGACATATTCTGCATTTCCTGCATGCTTTTCGGCATGTTACTTAAATCAACTGTAGCGGCTTTTGTATATCTCGCAGGTATTTCAAACAATGAACTTTCCAGATTTTTCTTCTCTGCGTTTACCAAGTCCATCTGAAAAAGGCCTGCTGCCCCTGCCTCACTCATTTTCATTCGCACCGGAAAACCATCAGCACCTTTCTCGGCCATTTTGCTGAAGAAATTATCATCGTCAAGGTATTTAGTTCCTTTCAATCCTGAAAAGCCAGGAAAGCCTACTACATCTTTTGATGTCCACCACTCGTTACGCATTTTACCTGAATTTTTGAATTTGGCAATAACGTGTGTGCAACTATAACCATTCACTGTTTCTTTACCCACAACGGTTACTTCAAACGGCTCGGTGCTTTTGCGCTCTTCGGGCTCCGCCTGCTCATAACTCATTTCGGTATAAGTTTTATTTCCTGAATTCAGGGTAGTAATGGTATTAGGTTTGTCTTTTCGTGTAAGTGTAACCGTATTGATTGCGCCCATCGGAAGTCCCTGAATGTTCATCTGCATCTCGCTGCGGGTATTGCCGTCCTGACTGTACATTTTGGTGTTTCCCGAAACGGAACCTTTGGTGTCTCCGGCTGAAATCTTGTAATCAATAATAACTCCGTTTTGTGCGAATGAATTAAAAGTTGATAACTGGCAACTGACAATTAATAAAAGGGCAAGTAGTTTTTTCATTGTAGTATTTTTTTCAAAAGTAATAAAGAGTTTAATTGACTACTCTTCAATTATGGTAAGGATGACAAAAATCTCTACTATCAAGATTTCTTAAGCCCACTCTACTCCTTTTCTCAACAACTTTAGTGTAGCTTCTTCAGCGCTTCCCGCTTCGGGAGTATGATTATACTGCCACGATGCAAGAGCGGGTAAACTCATGAGTATTGATTCTATTCTGCCGTTGGTATCTAAACCAAACTTGGTGCCTTTATCATAAACCAGGTTGAACTCCACATAACGTCCTCTGCGGATGAGTTGCCATTGTTTTTCTTTTTCAGAAAAAGGTTTGACGCTGTTGCGTTTCATCAACTCTGTATAAACCGGTGCGAATGTTTCGCCAACTGCTTTTAAAAATTCAAAGCGGTTTTCTTTTGAATATTTTTCAGTATTGCTCAGGCGGTCAAAAAATATTCCACCTACTCCGCGTGTTTCATTTCTGTGAGGAATAAAGAAATAATCATCTGCCCACTTTTTAAATTCAGGATAATAGTCTGCATCAAATTTATCACAGGTAGCTTTTAATGCGTTATGAAAAAATGTTGCATCGGCAGCATTCACATAATGCGGTGTTAGATCTATGCCTCCTCCAAACCAATAATCCCCTCTGCCTTCGGCATCTCCACCTTGAGAAAGGGGGAGCATTTCAAAGTAGCGCACATTCATGTGTATTATTGGCACATGAGGATTGTGCGGATGAATAACTATAGAAACCCCTGTTGCAAAAAAATCAGATGGCGGAAGTTTTAATGCATTGGAAATATTCGCGGGCAGTTTTCCTGAAACAGCTGAAAAGTTTACACCACCTTTTTCAATCACATTTCCGTTTTGAAGAATACGTGTAACTCCGCCACCGCCTTCGCTCCTCTCCCACTCTTCAACGCTAAACTTTCCTCCACCATCTGCCTGTTCCAAAGCAATGCATATTCTGCTTTGCAAACCTTTTAACCAATCAGCAATTTCTTCCTTAGTAAGCATCAGTTCACTTTTACCAAACGGTAATCGGTGTAGTTAAGAATAAAAGTGCTTTGATTTTCAAGACCACCCTGGGTGCTTACCTTTTTAAAATCAAAACTGCTTTGCACTCCATTAGCATGAATTGTTTCGGGATGCAGGTAAAAGTCATTGCCGAATTTCTGAATCATCTGTACATAGTACAGCATTACATCGTAACCTAAGTAGCCGTATTTTCCGGGCTCGGCAAGGTATTTATCTCTGAACTTTAACAGATAGTTTTTCACTTCCGGTTTGCTGTAGTCCACAAATAAATCAACAGGTAAATGCAAATTCAGATCTTGAAAATACTCTACTTCTATGTTTTCAAAATCCTGCCATTCGTCCAATCCGAAAAGGGTAACCACACGCTGTTTTGTATTTTTCTTTTCAAGGAGCAAAACCAAACGGCTTACATAACTCTCGTCATGTGAAAATGCCATCACAATATTTTCAACACCGGGATGAATAAGTGAATCAACCAGTTTAACACCTCTGCCTTTGGTATTCAGAAAATGAATTTTTGCTGAGTCGCAACGGCTTTTTATTCCCAGTTTTAGTTTTTCAATCAACAGGGAATCTTCATTACCTGAGTACATAACAATAATGTTCTTTTTGCAATTCCAGCGACCGATGTAATCACCAAGTTCTCTTATCTGAATTTCTTCGGAAGGCAGGACTTTGCTCACATAAGGATTATCCTGCGCGATGTCACTTTTCTTCAACACAGGGCTAACGCAAACTATTTTATTTTCTTTTGCAAAGCTG
>CAMAVO010000250.1 GCA_945861685.1 Chitinophaga pinensis
ACAAACAATGGAAAAACTACTATCACAAAAAAGCGGTCCCTGTAAACCTATTGCAGGATTAACTTATTATTGTAAACTTATATCAGGATTTAATTACTAAACCGTAAACTTTTTTTAGGACGGGTCAAACTCCTATAGCTATCCCACCTGCAACACCAACCCTTTCAGATACTGCCCCTCAGGATGATAGATATTGGTAGGATGGTCTGCTGGCTGGCTCAGGTGATGCAGAATGCGCACCCTGCGCCCGGCATCAATGGCAGCAGCCATAACAGTGCTTTCAAACATAGAGCGGTCAATAGCCTGTGAGCACGAGAAGGTAAAGATTATTCCACCCGATTTTATTTTGCGGATAGCGCTTTCGTTCAGTCTGCGGTAGCCCTGCACGGCATTGTGTTTTGCCTTCTGATGTTTGGCAAAAGCGGGAGGGTCAAGGATAATAACATCAAAATTATCGGCAACTGTTTTCATGTATCCCTGCACATCGCCCACGTGCGACAGATGCATTTTATCATCAAAACCATTGAGCAAAACATTCTGGTCGGTCCACTCAATTGCCTTGCGCGAAGCATCTACAGAAACCACCCACGAAGCACCTGCTTTTAAAGCATACACCGAAAAACCGCCCGAGTAGCAAAAGGTATTTAGTACTCGTTTGCCTTTTGAGTAGTTGCCAAGCAATTTGCGGTTTTCGCGCTGGTCAATAAAGAAACCTGTCTTCTGCCCCTCTTCCCAGTTTACATAAAAACGGTTGCCGTTTTCGGCAACATCGTTGGTTTCGGCTTTTCCGAAAGCGTAGAGAGATTGCTTCGCTTCGCTCGCAATGACGGAATGAAGCGTTTCTTCACTTTTATCATACACCGCTTTCAGTTTATCGCCCAGCACACTTTGCAAGGCTTTGGAAATAAGCGCAAGATTATCGTGAATAAAAAACGAGTGTGCCTGTACTACAGCTGTGCCGTTATAAAAGTCAATAATCAAACCGGGAATGCCATCACCCTCGGCATTCAGCAAGCGAAAAACTGTAGTTGTTGTGCTTTCGGTTAACCCAATCTGCTGACGCAGTTGGTATGCATCCGCAATCTTTCTTTTCCAGAAATCAATGTTTATCTCCGTTTGTTCAAACGATATAATACGCACCGCTATAGAGCCCTGTGAGCAGTAACCCGTTCCCAGGTATTCGTCTGATGCGGAAAACACTTCTGCTATATCGCCATCTGCTACTTTTTCGCTGCGCTCAGATATTGCTCCCGAAAAAACCCAGGGGTGAAAACGTTTGAGTGAATGTTCTTTGCCTTTGTTGAGGATAATTTTTTTCATGGGCGCGAAGGTATAGTATTGATAAATAGGTGTTGATAAATTCTAACAGGTGAATATCGATTAACAGCATATCAAAACGCAACAATCACGTAGAAGGATATAGAAAAGCAAGCACCTCTAAAACCCTTTAGTCATGGAAACCGATAGCAGCAGACACGCAAATCAAATCAGTAACAGCATACTAATTCTTTTACTTATTCTGTTTTCACCACACGTTTTTTCACAGGGAGTAGCCATTTCAAACAGCTCTTCCAATCCACCCGCAGCTGGTTCTATGCTGCATGTATATGGAACCACACGCATAGGCAATTCTTCAACAGCTGACGGAGTTTTAATTTTCAATAATGCCACCAATGCCAAAACAGTAACCATTTCACCGGGGGCAACGGGCATCAGTTACGGACTGGTTTTACCACCCACACAAGCTGCTGCGGCTAACTATGTATTACTAAATGATGGCACAGGAAATCTTAGCTGGGGACCGCCCACAGCCGGAACAGAATGGCAATTATTGGGAAATGCAGGAACCAACCCGGCTCTTAATTTTTTAGGCACAACAGATGCGCAACCATTGCGCCTAGCAACGAGCGGTGCAGAACGACTGAAAATAAATGCAGCAGCAAACGAAATAGGAATAGGGATGACTGCAGGAGCAAACAATACACTTGACATTACCAACGCCACCACAACAGGTAAAGGAATAAACGTAACAGCAAACGCCCTTACAACAGGAAGCGGGATAAATGTAAGTTCTTCATCCACAGCCTTAGGTTCATCAGGGTCTATCGGAAGTTTCGCACTTTCGGGAAGCAACGCAGCCAATGCAGGAAATGTATTAAAGGTAAGCAACAGCGGAACGTTGAACACAGGGGTAGCATTGATGATAACAAATGCAGCAGCAGGGAAATCATTTCGCGTAAATGATGACGGAACCGATACCGATTCAAGTCCTTTTATTATTGACAATGCAGGGAATATTGGAGTTGGACTTGAAACACCGGCTTCAAAATTCGATATCCGAGATGGTGACTTCACGCTCTCTAATTCAGGCACTGCAGGCGCATTAAAATTGCAAGGCACATCAACCGGTAAAACATCTATTAAAGCTGGTGCACAGGGAGCAACGAATATATCTTATGTGCTGCCCACAGCGCAGGGAGCAAGCGGCACCTTACTTACAAATGATGGCTCAGGAAATCTCTCATGGGGTACTATTCCATCCGCTGTAGCAACCTTCGATGTAAGTCAGGGCGCCAGTAGTATAACATCACAAACCATAAGCAGCACAACAGATGTTGATGTAATAGGAATGGTTATTTCAGTTCCTCCCGGTATTTACATGATCTGGTTTTCGTCTGATATAATAAACGGAAATAACTCAAATTCCTGCACCGTTACCATTTACACCAATGGCACTGCGAACTCTACTACTGAACGCACTTTCGGAGGAATGGTAAAAAGAAGTATGGTATCTGCCATGGGTGTTGTAACCGTTACCGGAACTGCTCCAATGGAAATAAGAGTGAAAGCAAAAGTTGACAGCAACAACGCCACCTTTTATAAAAGAAGTCTGATGGGGTTAAAAATAGGATAGGATATTTTATTCCATTTTTCTCTTATTCGTTTTAACAAGCTATTAACATCCGAGGCAATACACAATTGCTAAATTTGCGGGCAACTAAATTTTCCGCAACAAAATGATGTTCAAAAAAACGCTTCTGTTTTTCGCAGTATTATTAGGAATATCAACCGTAACTTTTGCAGACGGTGAAAAAGAAAGCACAGGATACAACCTCCAATTTAAAGTAGTCGGCATACCGGACAAAACATGCAAACTGGCTTATTACTTTGCCGACAAGCAATACCTCAAAGACACTGTAATTGCACAGAACGGAGCCTTTGTTTTCAGAGGAGATGAAACGTTGCCCGGAGGTATTTACATCGTTATTCTGCCGAACAACCAGTACTTTGAAATAATGGTTGACCAAGATCAGGATTTCCGCATGGAAACGGATACTACCGCTTATG
>CAMAVO010000251.1 GCA_945861685.1 Chitinophaga pinensis
ATGTAAAAATAAATTTATTGAGGTTTTATGGTAAAATAGATGTTTCTGTTTTCAGAGAGAAAAGAAAATGCCTGTTTCTAAGCGGCATTAAATGCGTTCAATGGTTTTTTGATAAAAATTTCAAGAAGAAAAGGTTGAACCGGAAAAGCAATAAGAAGAATGAGTATTGCGCTGCAATGATACAAATTATTTATTAAACCAAAACTTTATGCCTGAAAAGCAAACAAAAATTGCTGCCAGGCAGTATAATACGCGCATTTATAAATTGTTTCAACTGTTTAAATGTTTATGGTTGTTAAAACAATTTAAACCATAAAACAGTTTAAGTAATAACTAAACAAAACATGACCCTCCCATTCACCAAAAATCAAACGTTCAGGAGGCTTTACTATTTCTTTCCTCTTCAGCTTTTGCTGCTGCATTTGCGCAACAATCAACTCCTGCTGTTGTTCTGGGTTTTGCTGATTGGCTTCTCTTGCCGTTGGTTTGGTGTTAAATACGGTATCCCCTATTTACTGCTTGACCCCGAGTATCTGGGCAAAGTAAATTACTGGTCGTATTTTATTCTTGGTTTCTCCTGCGGTGGTTTTATTATGGCTTATCACCTTGCAAGTTATATTGCCAATTCATACCGTTTCCACTTTCTGGCTACCCTTTCGCGCCCCTTCTATAAATACTGTGTAAACAATTCGTTTGTCCCGCTTGTGTTCATCATCATTTACCTCTGGCAGATTATAGCCTTTGAGTATGAGAATGAAATGCTAAGTGGCAAAGAAATTTTTATCAACTCACTTGGCTTTGTAGTAGGTGTAACACTTTTCATCCTCACCTCACTCAGCTATTTCTTTACAGCCAATAAAGACATCTCACATCTTTTTGGTATTTCGGTTGATGACAAAGATGATATAAAGGGAAAAACAAAAATAGCCAAGCCCATTCGAATCATGTTAAAGAAGAATATGGAATGGCGTAAGCACAATCAGAAAAGAATTGAACCCGATGAGTGGATAGTGGAAACCTATCTGGTTAACCCTCTTAAACTTTCCCTTGCACGTGATACAGATCACTACGACCGCACCATGCTGCGCGATGTTTTCAGGCAAAATCACCTGACCGGTGTTCTGTTTGTAGCAATAGCTCTTGTATCGTTCTTTATTATTGGTGCCTTCAGAGAGTATCCGGCATTTCAAATTCCGGCAGGCTCATGCATTTTTCTATTTTTAACCATGCTGCTGATGATTGCCAGCGCTATACAGGCATGGCTTCGCAAATGGGCTATTACTTTCCTTATTGCAATTATTCTGTTTGTTAACTATCTGTCCGGTA
This sequence comes from Chitinophaga pinensis, assembly GCA_945861685.1. Lineage (GTDB taxonomy): Bacteria > Bacteroidota > Bacteroidia > SXHM01 > SXHM01 > SXHM01. Next base: position 1,327 of record CAMAVO010000251.1, read on the forward strand.
AAGATTTTTTCAATCAACAGAGCCAAGCATTCGGTTTGAATTACAAAACTGAAGCAGCCGAATTTTCAATCAAACAGTTAGCAGAGTTAAACAACAACAGTGAGCATATTGAAAATGATTTTGTGCAAACCATTTCCATACTTGATAAGTGGCGAAAAAAGAACACAAAAGTTTTACCGGCAACTAAAATAAATAAAAAACCCAAGCTTATTATTATCAGTTGCAGCGGTGGCGGACAACGCTCATCAGCATGGACCTTTTACTCTATGCAACATATTGACAGTTTGATGCAGGGAGAACTGCTGAAACACACACAACTTATTGTTGGTTCATCTGGCGGAATGCTGGGCTCGGGATACCTGCGCGAACTGATGTTGAGGCAGCAAACCGACAGTGCCATTAATATTTACAGTAACGAATACTACGAAAATATTTGCCGCGACCTTCTCAATCCTGTTGCATCAAGTCTTATTATGAATGATATGTTTATACGCTTTCAGAGTTTTAGAGACGGAAAAAATTCATACAGTAAAGACCGCGGCTATGCTTTTGAAAAACAATTGCACGAAAACACCGGACAATTAATGAATAAACGCCTGAGTGATTATGCAGCCTATGAAAAGGAAGCAATTATACCCATGATGTTTATCACTCCTACTATTATCAATGACGGTCGCATGCTGTACATTTCATCTCAGCCGGTTTCGTACATGTGTTCAAAGCAATCGGAACAACAAGTAAATAATCCCATGTTGCCCGATGGAATAGAGTTCAGCCGCTTTTTCAAAAACCAGGGAGCCGATAGTCTTTGGTTTAGCAGCGCCCTCAGAATGAATTCAACCTTCCCCTTCATTGCTCCTGTTGTAAGTCTGCCAAGTAACCCTGCCATTGAAATTATGGATGCAGGTTTCCGCGATAATTACGGAATGAGCATTGCACTGAAATATGTATACACGTTTCGTAACTGGATCAGTACCAACACCAGCGGTGTTATTATTATTCAAACGCGTGATACACATAAGGAAGTTTCTATTGAAAACAATCCATCGCGCTCACTGATGAATACTATAGCAAACCCTGTTGGTAATATAGTATCCAACATGTTTAACATGCAGGATTTTAATCACGACCAGTTGATACAGTATGCAGGTTCCTGGTTTGACGGCCCTATTGATGTAATTGACCTGCAATTGAAAAGTCATGACGTTAATAATATCTCCATGAGCTGGCATCTTACCTCCAAAGAAAAAATTCGCATCCGCGAATCTGTTAAATTGCCCGAAAATCAAGAGGCAATTTCAAAGCTAAAACAACTGCTTCAATAAAATTTCTTTCCGGAAATTGTAATATATTTGAATTCGCAGCGTTATTGAAGTATAGCTACTTCAATTATTAACCTCTTATCTTTTGAAATCATGAACCGTATACTTCTTTTCATCCTCTTGTTGATTTCAGTTTCAGCAACAGCGCAAAATCCTGAAAACATAACACAAACCCTTTCGCGCAACCAGACGGCAACTGCTACCGAGGCGCTGATAAAAATTGTGGTCTCTGATAAAAATGAAAGGCCTGTAAATAATCTTGCTGTAAGCATGCTGTGCCGTAAAACCAACAAACTATACAATTCAAAAACAGACATCACCGGTGAAGCCCGTTTTCTTGTGCTTATAAATAACGACTACGAGATAAATGTAGATACGGAGCAAAATTACCGTCAGATAAGTATTCCTAATAAACCTAATCTGGGGATGACTAAAAAATTCATTTACACACCAACCACACAACTGAATGAAACAGTTAATGGCGATACCATTACCCAACAATTAGGTGCAGATGCAGAACCAAGCAACTCAAGGGTTTTAATAAAAATGCTGGTTATGGATTTGGATAAAAATCCGTTGGCAAACGAGCCTGTGTTTATCAATGAAAAAGATGGCAGTAAAGTTTACCACGGTGTTTCGGATGCTGATGGCAATGTTACTCTGCTGGTTCCTAAAGGC
>CAMAVO010000252.1 GCA_945861685.1 Chitinophaga pinensis
ATTGCAGAATGGAAGAGTATTCAAGCTTAGCACCTCACGCTACAACTGGAGGAAATGTATCCATTGGCGCATTCAGTTCTGTTTCCTTGTCAGCTTGTATATCAAATAAACTAACAATCGGCAAGCATACTATTATTGGTGCCGGTTCAGTAGTTCTTGAAAATATTCCTGATTTAAAACTGGCTTTTGGAACACCTGCAAAAGTAATCAGGGAAAGAAAAATTGGAGAAAAATATGTATAGTCCTAATCAGATATAAATACTTCAATACTGTGTCTAGAATTGCTATTATGCAACCTTATATTTTTCCGTATATTGGTTATTTTCAACTGATAAATGCTGTAGATAAATTTGTGTTATTTGATGATGTAAACTTTATCAAACGGGGATGGATAAACCGAAACAACCTTCTCGTGAATGGGAAAACCTATTTATTCAGTATACCATTAAAAGAAGCAAGTCAAAATAAACTGATCAATGAAATTGAGCTATCACCAGAGATAAAGTGGAAAAATAATTTTCTTAAAACTGTTGAACAGAATTACAAAAAAGCACCACAGTTTGAGGTTATCTATAGCATGATAATGGAAATTATAAACTATGAAGAAGTTAAACTTAATCTTTATTTATTGAACAGTATAAATAGAATAGCAAACTACCTTTCATTAAAAACAGAAATTGTTGCTTCGTCATCTATTTACAACAATAAACATATTAAAGGTGCCGACCGCATCGTTGATGTTTGTGGGCAGGAAGATGCTACCATCTATATTAATCCCATAGGTGGAATGGATATATATTCAAAATATTTTTTTGCCCAACGGAATATTAAATTACAGTTTTTAAAATCAAAATCTATAACATACCCGCAGTTCAGAAATGATTTCATACCTTGGCTTTCCATTATTGATGTGCTGATGTTTAATGATAAACAAGAAATTGTAAACCTTCTAAATCAATATGAATTAATATGACTTCTAACAAAAAATATCTTGATATAGTAAAACATTATGAAGAATGTCTTGAAAAGCACGGAGACTCACATCTTGGTGTTGACTGGCCAAAAGCCGAAGATGTGGACAAAAGATACCAGGTAATGCTTGAACTGATTCTTATTCATGAAAAAGAATTTGATAATAGAAGTCTTCTTGATTTAGGATGCGGTGCTGCTCACCTGCTTGGATACATTAACAAGAAGAAAATCGAAAATATCAGTTATTCAGGACTTGATATTTCACCAAAATTTGTTGCATTGTCTCAGGAAAAGTTTCCCACACAAACATTTTATCATCTTGATGTTCTTGAATCAAGTGCAATGCTACCTTCATTTGATTATATTGTAATAAATGGCGCATTCACCGAAAAAAGAGAAATGAGTTTTGATGAAATGTTTGATTATCTTAAGTCTATGCTTAGGATTGTTTACTCTAAATCAAACAAAGGCATTGCATTTAATCTTATGACAAAGCACGTTGATTGGGAAAGGGATGATTTATTTCATGTTCCATTTGATACGATTGCTGCTTTTATCAGTAAAGAATTAAGTCGCAATTTTGTAATTCGAAATGACTACGGGCTTTATGAATATACTGTTTATGTATATAAACAACCTACTATAAATGGCTAAAATAATCATATTCGGAGTTCAGGATTTTGCAGAGTTAGCCCATTATTATCTTACTACTGATAGTAACCATGAAGTTGTAGCCTTCGCAGTAAATAAAGATTATCTTCCTGAAAACCCAATGTTTCAGGGACTACCTGTTGTTGCATTTGAAGGTATAGAAGCCATTTATCCACCTTCCGGGTTTTCTTTTTTTGCCCCACTATCTCCTCAGAAAATGAACAAACTGCGCGAAAAAGTTTACAATGAAATAAAATCCAAAGGTTATGAACTGATTAGCTATATTAGTTCCCAAGCAACAGTTTTTAATAATAAAATAGGTGATAATTGCTTTATTCTTGAAGATAACACATTACAACCATTTACTAATATTGGCAATAATGTAGTGCTTTGGAGCGGGAACCATATTGGACACCACAGCACGATTAAGGATCATATAACGTTTACTTCACAAGTGGTTCTTTCCGGTCATTGTGTAGTTGAAAATTATTGCACATTTGGTGTAAATTCAACAATACGGGATGGCTTAACAATTGCTGAAGGAACTTTTGTTGCAATGGGGGCATGTATAATTAAAAACACCGAGGCCTGGGGCTTTTATAAAGGTAATCCTGGAACAAAGTCAGATAAATCAACTTTAGATCTATAGTCCTCATGAATTTAGAAATCGAGTTTTATAAGAAAAATGGATACCTCTTTTTAAAAGATTTTTTTCAAAAAGAAGTTGTAGCTTCAATCCTTAAAGATGCAAAAAATATTTTTTTAAAACAATTTATCAAAAAAGGATATACCAACATTATTACGTTGGATGATATCAATGATGCCTCATTTAATGATATGATATATCGTCTTTTTGTAGATGATTTAGAATGCCTTTCTAACTGTGGTAAACAGGCACAACATTTAATCAGCCTTCATTCGCTTTCCATCAGCAACCAGGTCGTTGAACTGCTTAATGCCGTAGGTTTAACCACTCCGGTAATCAGCACAAGGCCGGTTTTGTATTTTAATCATCCGAAATTAGCTAAACAGAAAATCTTCTATAAAGTTGATGCACATCAAGATTGGAGAAGTATGCAAGGCTCGCTTAATTCTGTTGTAATATGGCTACCCTTAGTCGATGTCAATAAACAATTAGGTGCTTTAGAAATTTTACCGGGCAGCCATTTGCAAGGATTGAAAACAGACCATATTAACAATGGTTTTGGCATGGTGGAACTAAATACTGAAGAAAAATCAAAACTAGTCACAGTGGAAGTTAAAAGAGGCGATGCGCTGATTTTTTCCAGTTTTCTTATTCACCAAAGCGGTGAAAATATTACGGACAGCCCGCGCTGGAGCTGTCATTTCAGGTATAATGATTTGGATGATGAAACTTTTAAAGAACGAAAGTATGCACATGCTTACATCTACAAACCGGTTGATACGCTTATAACTCCTGATTTTCCAAGTTTACAGGAAATAGACAAAATATTTGCAAAATGAGTTGGTTGAAAAAGGGGTTGGTTTACACACCAAACCAAAAATACAATTGGAACCAAAGCCATGCTCAGGTTCCGGTAGTAGATGCCATCAGCGATAAAGTATGGAGAATTTATTATGCTACACGCGATAAAAATAATATAAGCAGAACAAGTTTTATTGAAGTAG
>CAMAVO010000253.1 GCA_945861685.1 Chitinophaga pinensis
CTCTAATCCGCTTGCTTTTCCCGATGAAACCACCACTTATTTTTTAGAAGCCAGCAACCCGAACTGCAGTGGAAGTGATACGGTAACGATTACCGTTGTTGAAAAAGCACCTACTGATTTTACAGTTGTACTTACACCCGCCTGCGAAGGTGTTCATGCAAGTTTCACCAATACCACACCCGATGCGGTTCAGTATTTCTGGGACTTTGGCGGTGAAGCAACTTCTACCGAAGCCAATCCCGGTCACAATTACGATGTGTTTGACAACAACGATACCATTACGCTCATTACCATCAACTCACTCGGTTGTGCTGACACCTTGCGTTTCGACACTTCGGGAATTCAACTCATCAACATCTTCCCTGATTCTATTCCCAACATTTTCACGCCCAATGGCGATGCGCTGAATGAATGTTTCATCACTGGTATCGGCACTGCCTATGACGAATGTTTTTACATGATTATCTACAACCGCTGGGGTCGCAAGGTTTTTGAAACGGATAAATCAAGCGATTGCTGGAATGGCTTATACAACGGAAAACGCGATGCCGATGAAGGAACGTATTTCTACATCATCCGCATCAAAGAAGAAGAATACCACGGATTTTTCCAGTTGAAAAAATAGCAGTTCGCATAACCACAAAATATATATGCTGCTTTGCGCCTTAGCGCCTTAGCGGTGAAAATTTAATTTATGGCTACAAAAGAAAAATCAAAAACATCACAGGCGAAAAAATCATTTGAAATAAAAGCGTGGTGGATTCACACGATTTACATCATTGCCTTACTTTTTGCAATTGTAAAAGTTTACAATCAGGTCTATGATAATAAACTATACCTCGGTGGCGACAACGCGGTGTATTACATCACCGCAAAATCATTGATGAAGGGTGCAGGTTATACCAATATCCACCTGCCCTCAAAAGAACCTGCTAATCACTATCCTCCCGGCTATCCTGTAATTTCTGCCGGCATCATGAAGATTTTCGGAGATGATATTGAAGTGATGAACAAGGCAAACGGCTATTTCCTTTTCGGCAGCATGGTGTTGCTCTACTTTATTTTAATCAACCTCACCGGAAACAAACACCTTTCGTTTGTTATCACCCTTTTATCAGCGCTGAATTTACATTTGCTTAATTTCTCCACCATTGCCATGTCGGAGATTCCATTTCTCTTCACTTCGCTGGCAGCCGTGTTCTTTCTCATGCGGGTAAACAAGGAAGAATTTTCACTCAAGGATTACAATTTCTGGCTCATGCTTCTGTTCATGATGACAAGCTATTACATACGCACAGCCGGGCTGTCGCTGGTGGGCGGTGTTATTTTGTATTTCCTTTTTGAGCGCAAATGGAAGTTGGCCGGCATTGTTGCCGGAACTTTTATTCTGTTGGCAATGCCTTGGTATATCAGAAGCAAATCATTGGGCGGTGGCGGCTATGAGCGTCAGCTAATGATGATAAATCCTTATCGCCCTGAGTTGGGTAAAATGCAGGCAAAAGATTGGTTTACCCGCATTGAAAAAAATGTAAAGCGTTATGTAAGCATGGAAATTCCAAGTTCTGTGTTGTGTTATAAAATTGAAAATTACAACAAGGCAAAACCGGAAGACCGCAAATGGGGACTGGGAATTTTTCTTTCGTTGTTGGGCATTTTAGGTTTGTTCACACTCAAAAAATACCGATGGCTGGTTATAGCATATCTTGCAGGAACAGCCTTTATTGTTGCTCTGTGGCCCGATGCCTGGTATGGAACACGTTTTATTTTGCCTGCCATTCCTTTTATTTATTTGTTACTTGTTTTTCCTGTTTATGAAGGTTTAAATTGGCTGACAGAGAAAGTTAAGCTTGGCGAAAATCTTCGTGTTGTTATTCTTCCCTTTGTATTTCTCGCATTTATTATGGTGGAGAAAAAAGGCATAACCTATCTTGAAACGTTTGCTAAGGGAATGATGAATCCTGCTTACACCAATTACTTTGAACTGGCAAAGTTTGCCAAAAGCAGCCTTCCTAAAGATGCTATTGTTGTCTGTCGTAAACCCGAATTGTTTTACCTCTATGCCGACCGCACAGTAACTAATTTCATCAATTCTTCTAATGCCGACAGTCTAATCAATAATATGAAAGAAGTGGGAGCAACGCATCTGGTGATTGAACAATTGGGGTTTGGTCAAACAGGTAGATACCTGTATCCTGCCGTTCAGAAAAACCCGGAGAAATTTAAGTTGGTGAAACAGATGAAAAATCCGGATACCTATCTTTTTGAGATTAATCACGACAGAGGTTACGTTGGTGGTATGATTGAAGGAAAGCGCAATGGCAAAGGCAGTTCACGTTATGCAGATGGCACTACTTACGATGGTGATTGGGCAAACGATAAGCGGGAGGGCTTTGGTGTTTTCACCTGGCCCAACGGAATGAAATTTGAGGGAGAGTTTAAAAACAACGTGCGCAACGGCAAAGGAATTATCAACATGACTGACGGAAATGTATTGCATGCCACATGGGTTAATGATACCATTAACGGATATGGAAAGCTGTACAATAAAGCTGGCAAACTGGTGCAGGAAGGCGACATGAAAAAGAACCTTTTTGTTAATCAACAGGCAGGAAAGAAATAGAGAATGAATATTCGTTTTATTCTGTTTGCTTTACTTACTCTAGAAATCTGCTCTTGTTCCGGGAAGCCTGAAAACACAGATACTACAGTTAAAAGCGAAGTTCTTCAGGAAAAAGAAAAAAAACAAAATCAGGTTTATTCTAGCGAATATCTTCTCGGAAAATTCAATCCGAAAACGGACACATCATTTGCTTTAATTCCAATGAAGTATTGCAGCAAAGAAGGAATGTATCTGCGCAAAGAAACCATAGCTGCTTTTGTCAAGATGTATGATGCCGCAAAAAAGGAAGATGTAAACCTGAAAATAATTTCAGCTACACGAAACTTCAACGATCAAAAATATATTTGGGAAGCAAAGTGGAATGGAAGCAGATTAGTAAACGGCAAAAATCTTTCGCAAACAATTAAAGACCCGGTTGAAAGAGCAAAAACTATTTTGCGTTACAGTTCCATGCCTGGAACATCACGTCACCACTGGGGAACGGACATGGATTTGAACAGCCTTGAGAATGCATACTTCACTACTGCTGAAGGGAAAAAGGTTTACGACTGGCTGAAAAAAAATGCTGCACAATTTGGTTTTTGTCAACCCTATTCGGTAAAGAATGAAACACGACCAACTGGTTACGAAGAAGAGAAATGGCA
>CAMAVO010000254.1 GCA_945861685.1 Chitinophaga pinensis
AAATTCTTCCCACTTACCGTGATGAGCGTGAAGGCGATATTCGCAACTCGCTTGCAGATATCAGTAAAGCACAAAAATATCTTGAATATGAGCCAACCACTAAGGTAGAAAAAGGCTTGGAGATAACACTTAATTGGTTTAAAACAAGAAAACCTGAACAGGTTTAATCCTTCTCATGTCATTCTTTTCAGGTTTATTCAATAGGAAAAAGTTAACCTCATCTCCTGCAGATCTATCTGTTTTAAAAACCGACATGCACTCGCATTTTATTCCGGGAATTGATGATGGTGCTCAGACAATGGAAGATTCTATCCGTCTTATTCGTGGCATGAAAGAGTTGGGTTACCAAAAAATTGTAACCACTCCTCATACCATGAGTGATTACTATAAAAACACACCGGAAATTATTTTGGGTGGTTTGGAAAAGGTGCGTGAAGAACTGAAGAAAAATAACATCAACATTCAGTTGGAAGCTGCAAGTGAATATTATGTTGATTTTGAGTTTGGTGAAAGGCTAAAAAGGGGAGAACTACTTACATTCTCGGGTAAATACATCTTAATTGAAGTTTCGTTCCTTAACCCGCCCGATAATTTGGAGACTGCAATTTTTAATTTGATTGTTGCCGGTTATAAACCCATTCTTGCCCATCCTGAGCGCTATCCATATTGGCATGGTAACATGGAGAAATATCAACGAATAAAAGACATGGGTGCTTTGTTGCAACTCAATATTTTGTCATTAACGCAGTATTATTCAAAAGAGGTGAATATAACTGCAGAGAAATTAGTGGACCTCGGAATGATTGATTTATTGGGAACCGATATGCACCACGATAAACATTTGGAAGCCATACGTACACGTGTTCTTTATGAGCCCTATCTGCACAAGTTGCTTGAATCAGGCAAGTTGTTGAATAGTTCTTTATAAGAACTATAATTTTCTGTCAGGATTTTCCGACAAAAAGCTTTCCCAACCCGAATAGTTTTTTTTTCTTCCTGTTTTTTTTGCGCCTTCAATCTTTTGATTTGATTTAGTAAGCCCAAGTCGTGTCTGAAAATAATGACACACAGCAGCAGCCAATCCATCGGTTGCATCCAGCGGACCTGAGAATGATTTCTGTTTTAGAATAGTGCAAAGCATAGCAGCGACCTGCTCTTTGCTGGCGTTTCCGTTTCCGGTAATACTCTGTTTTATTTTGCGTGGTGAGTATTCGACTACCTCAATGTTTTTATTGAGAGCGGCAGCAATAGCTGTTCCCTGTGCCCGACCAAGCTTTAACATACTCTGCACATTCTTCCCGAAAAATGGCGCTTCAATTGCCATTTCTTCAGGTTTGTATTCATTGATAATAGCAGAGGTTCTTTCAAAAATTTTTTTCAAACGGTCGTGGTGCTCTTCAAACTTGTCCAGTTTTAAAACACCCATAGCCAGTAACTCAGGTTCGTTGCCTTTGATGCGGATAATTCCATAGCCCATCACTATGGTTCCAGGGTCAATGCCAAGTATTATCCGCTCTTTCATGCGGCCAAATTAGGCATAAATTTCATCTTTCATTTCGTGTTGAAAACATCAAACAAGTGTTCAGTTAGTCGTATTGAAAAATTTATACTTTTGACCAAACTTTTAACTAAATTTATACAAATGAAAAAACTATTTACACTTATACTTTCAAGTATTGTTATTAATTACTCAGCTAATGCACAAGCCTTGCCAAATCCGGGTTTTGAAAATTGGACAGCAGGTTCAGGATATGACAATCCGAATAACTGGAGCACCTTAAATTCCTCTACTTCTTTTCTTGGAATAGTTACCGTTACAAAATCAATTGACGCACATAGCGGCTCCTATTCTTTGCGTGGCGAAACAAAATTTATAGGAGCACCTTTTAATCAGGCAGCACCGGCTCTTGTTACCACAGGAACTATTAATACAACTACTCAGGTAATTGAAGGTGGTATTGCTTATACTGAACGTCCTGACAGCGTTGTAGGTTGGATGAAATACGCACCTGTAAATACTGACACAGCTTATATCGAGGTGCTATTGATGAACGCGAATGCCTCAGATACAGTTGCCCGTGCAAGATTTGATCAGCCGGTTGCAGCATCAGAATGGTTCCGCTTTTCTGTGCCTTTTGTATATTTTTCATCAGGAAATCCTGAGTTGTCAAGAGTTATTTTATTGCCAAGTTCAGGATATTCTCCTGTAGTAGGAAGTGTTGTACAGTTTGATGATTTGGAATTTGTTTTCACAACAGGTATTAACGAAAACAATACTAAATATGCATTCAATGTGTATCCAAATCCTGCAACCGATGAATTATTTGTAAAAAATCCGCTTAACAAATCCGCAAAAATGCAGGTGTACGATGTAACCGGTAAAAAAGTAAATGAACTAAACATTGGGCTTAACACAACAAGAACCAATATTTCAACATACTCACCGGGAGTTTATCTTTACACGTTTACAGATAACAATTCAGAAATTTTGCACACGGGTAAATTTGCAGTTACCCGCTAAACGGATTAACTGAGAACCCGTCTCGCCCCAAGCAAGACGGGTTTCTTTTTTATTAACTAAAATCTGAAAAAAAATGAAACTAAACCATTTCATTTCCTCTTGCTTTCTGATTCTTGCTTTCAATTTCGTTTCATATGCGCAAACGGGAACACTAAAAGGAACAGTTACTAATGGAAAAACTAAAGATACAATTATAGGCGCAAGTGTTGTTTTGAAAAGCGACCCTAAAATTGGAACAATCACCGATTTTAACGGAAATTATGAACTGAAACTTCCTGTTGGAAAGCAAAGTGTAATTTTTACCTTCACAGGGATGCAGAGCGATACGCTTACCTTAACTTTTACAGAAGGACAAGTAACCACCTTTAGCGTTGAGATGAACGATGCTGCTCAGGAACTTGGTATAACCGTTGTTTCTGCAGGAAAATTTGAACAGAGCTATGGTGAAGTAACTGTTTCAATGGAGGTGATAAAGCCAAATCTGGTTGAAAATAAAAATACAAAAAGTATACAGACTGCACTGGAACAGGCTCCGGGACTTGTTATTCTTGACAGCGAACCTCAAATACGAGGAGGTAGCGGTTTTAACTTTGGCGTTGGAACCCGTGTTGGTGTTTATGTTGATGAACTTCCCATTTCAATCGGTGATGTAGGAAAACC
>CAMAVO010000255.1 GCA_945861685.1 Chitinophaga pinensis
TCAAGATTGTAGGCCGATAAATCCTGTACTATCAGATTTATATTTTCTCTGAAGGCATCACTTTCAGAATCTAAAGGTGAAAATAAAAAGAAAGCAGCACCCATTTGCTCTGTTTTATCAGCAGTCCAATCGGCAGGGTGTTTTATGGAATATTCTTTCGCTTTTAATGTTTGCCAACCGGGTTGAGCAAACGTGTTTAAGGAAAATAACAGCAATGCAAGTAGTGTATTTTTCATTTTATTCTAATTTAAATTTAAAACCTGATATCCTTCACATTCAGCTGCACACTCGTCTTTCCGTTCCAGTTATTTTCTTCAACGGTATAGCAAATAGTGAAAGGCATTTTGCTGCTCAGGCTTTCAAAATGTTCAACCATATTAAAGGCAACAGCTTCAATAGTGCCCAAAGGATTATCGGAATCAAAGACATCTAACTTCAGGTGCTTATCCTTCATCACGCGTGGAAAACCTTTGCACGAAAGATTTTTGGTCATGAACACCGGGTTCATGTTCCCAGGACCAAAGGGAGCAAACTGTTTCAGTATGCGCAAAAATTTTTCGTTGATGTTGTCTAATTTCAGATCATCATCAATTTCAATGCAGGGCATAAGCATTTCTTCGGTAATGGTTTTTGCAACAACCTGCTCAAAGCGTTCCGAAAAAGCAGCCACATTCTCCACTTTCATTTTCAATCCTGCTGCATATTTATGTCCTCCAAATTGTTCTAATAAATCGCTGCATGCTTCTATGGCTTCATACACATTGTAGTCGCGCACCGAGCGTGCAGAGCCTGTTGCATAACCATCTTCCACTGCCAGAATAATAGTAGGCTTGTAATACGTCTCAATCAGGCGCGAAGCAACAATGCCTACAACGCCTTTGTGCCAGGTTTCATGAAACAAAACGGTTGATTTCCGTTTTTGTAACACCTTGCTCTCAGCTACCATGTTCAACGCATGTTCGGTAATGTCTTTATCTAAAACCTGTCGCTGTGTATTTGTTTGATTAATGCCCAGCGCCATTGCACCGTGATTATCTTTTGCAGAAGAAATTAATAATTCAACCGCCTGCTTTCCGCTGGCAATGCGCCCTGCGGCATTAATGCGCGGAGCGATGATAAACACAATATCGCTAATCGTAAGTTCACGTTTCAGGTTGTTGAGTTCTATAATTGACTTCAATCCGTTGCTCGGATTTTCGTTCAGTTTTTTTAAACCGTAATAAGTAAGTACACGGTTTTCATCGGTAATACTCACAATGTCGGCAGCAATACTTACCGCAACTAAATCAATGTATTTTTCAAGTTCCGTGAATGCAATGTTATTTTTCTGTGTATAAGCCTGCGCCAGTTTAAAACCAATACCGCATCCACTTAGTTCTTTGAACGGGTAATTACAATCTGCTTGCTTGGGATCAAGCACAGCAGCAGCTGCCGGTGTTTCTTCTCCGGGCAAATGATGGTCGCAAATGATAAAATCAATTCCTTTTGCGCGCGCATAATCTACTTTATCATTAGAGCGTATTCCGCAATCAAGAGCAACGATGAGTGAGAAATTATTGGCTTCCGCAAAGTCAATTCCGGCAAACGAAATACCGTAACCTTCTTTGTAACGGTCGGGAATGTAGTAGTCGGTATTCTTATAAAATGTGGAAAGAAAAGTGTAGAAGAATGCAACGGCAGTTGTGCCGTCCACATCGTAATCACCGTACACTAAAATGTTTTCTCCCGCAGCAATGGCTTGTTCCAATCGTGCCACAGCCTTGTCCATATCCTTCATCAGAAAAGGATTGTGCAGGTCACTAAACTCAGGACGAAAGAAATGTCTGGCTTCGTCAAACGTTGTTACTCCGCGCTGTGCAAGCAGCGAAGCAAGTTTGTTGTCAACGTTTAAATCTGTTGCAAGGCTGTCAACAAGACTTGAATCAGGTTTTGGTTTTGTGAGCCAGCGTTTTTCCACTAGAATAATCTTATTGAATTGAAAAACACTTCGACAAGCTCAGTGTGACTGTCAGGCTGAGCCTGTCGAAGCCTTTGGCAACAAATTAAACGGTCATAATTTCCTTTTCTTTCGACTCAAGATGCGCATCAGTCTTAGCCGTATACGAGTTGGTAAGGTTCTGAACTTTTTCTTCTGCACCTTTGCCCATATCTTCGGGCATGCCTTGTTTTACCAAGCCTTTGATATATTCATTCGCATCTTTACGTGCGCTGCGGATACTTACTTTGCAATGTTCCATCTCCGTTCTTGCCACTTTTACCAAACCTCTTCTGCGTTCTTCGGTCAGTGGCGGAATATTGATGCGGATAACAGCACCATCGTTAGAAGGAGTAAATCCAAGATTAGCATCCAGAATAGCTTTCTCAATATCTTTCAGCAATGATTTTTCAAACGGCTGAATAACTAATGTCTTAGGGTCAGGAGTATTGATACCCGATACATTTTTTAATGGCGACATGGTTCCGTAATACGGCACTTGAATACCATCCAGCATAAACGGATTTGCTTTGCCTGCTCTGATTTTTGTTAATTCAGATTCAAAGTGGTTAATCGCATTTTGCATTTCTTCTTCGGCTGTGGCAATCGCCAATTCTAATTCTTCGTCCATAGTATTTTTAGTTAAGAGGCACGAATATAGGAAAAGAGTCAATAAACCATAGTCAGATGGCTATTGTTTTCTATGAACTATGGGCTAAATAACTACGGACTCTTTTCCTACCTTCGCCCGCTAAATCAAAAAAAGGGCATGAACAAAATACTATCTCTTATTACTTTAACTGCAGTCCTGTTTTTCAGCGCCTGCAAACCCAAAGAAAAACTTTCTGATGTAAATGCTGAAAGCGACACCGCAGCATTTGACATGGAAGAGTGGCTCAAAAACTATGATGAGGTAATGGACAAAAGTGCTTACCGCGCTTCCAATAAACGAATCAATGATTTGCTGCATACCAAACTGGAAGTAAATTTTAATTGGGAAAAGCAACAGCTCAACGGCAAGGCAACGCTATCATTTAAACCGTATTTCTATCCAACCGATTCGCTTACATTGGATGCAAAAAGTTTTGAAATAAAAGAAGTTTCTCTGCTTACTGCCACCGGCAAAACACCATTGAAGTTTGAATACGACACACTGAAACTTCGCATTAAA
>CAMAVO010000256.1 GCA_945861685.1 Chitinophaga pinensis
TGCAACCGGTGTTTTGCAAAATCCTATTGCCGTTAAATTTGTTTCTTCAGAAGTTAAAAGTAAACCCGAAGTATTTCCCGGACCTTTTGCATTGTGGCAATGCGCGCAGTTGATGTCTAACCAGGCACGGGCACGCTGGTCAAGTGTTCCTGTTTTTTCATCATTCCAAACAGCAAGTTTAGGCTCACTTGCAGGCGTTCCTTTAAAATCTAAATATCCTGCTGAAGCCCAGTGCACCAGCTGATTCTCGGTTTTATCACCATAGCTGAAATCTTTATTCAGGTTTTTTGCTTTGGGTCCTATCGGTGTCATTTTTCCACCGTATTCATGACAACCTTTGCATTGATTTTTGTTGGGAACAACATAATTCAATTCGCGTTTTTGTCCGTCACTGTGTATCCACGAAATATCTTTTCTTCCGCCTGCAACTTCCAGTGTAGCATCGGTTTGTTCATCGTTCCAGATATAAGGTCTTCCCTCCCACCCTTTTGCGGTATGCACCAGCAAACGGGTTTCCATTATTTTACGGCCTTTGCTCTGGTCGGTAAAATCATTGTGGTAATAAAAGTTTTTAATCAACACCGTACCCACGGGAAAATCAAACGCAAGGCTGTCGTTATACTTTGCAGTGGTTCCTGCCGGCATCCAGACAAAACGCGCCTTCTCAGCATAGTCAGAAAAAAGTGGTGTATTTAAATCATAAGGAACAACGCCAGCATTGGGAAGAAGCTCAGCAATGTCTCCTTTGAAAAAATGATACTCAGAAAGCGTTTGAAAAACTGCTGAAGATAAATCAACATTTACCGGTAAATTGCTTCTGTTGGTGCAGCGGTAAACGATAAGAGAACACGAAAGAAGGAGAAGTAGCGCGAAATATTTTTTCATTCTAAAACCTTGAAAATGCAGGGCAAAAATAACAATAAAGTCTGTGGGTCCGTCATGAACAACATACGTCATGCTGAACTTGTTTCAGCATCTATAAAAAAGACCCTGAAACAAGTTCAGGGTGACGTAGCTACTTGTAATTGTATAACCCTTCGACTGCGCTCAGGGTGACAATAGATCTATCTCAACCCTGTCAGCTTTTCACTCAGTGCCCAAACTTTTTCTTTTAATCCTTCGGTTTGCGAATATTTTGAATGCCATTTGTGTTTGCAGAGGTCGTAATACTTTCCGCTTTCGCCTTCCACATCGGGTGAAGAAGCAAGGTATATAGAAGTTTTCGCGCCATCTTCAGCGCTGATTGCACCCTGATAAAGTTCAAAAAGCTTCCATGCCAACACTACTAATTTACCTGTGTTTTTTCCGGCAATTCCGGTTTTTACTACACCCGGATGCAAGGCATTTACAGTAACTCCCTTTCCTTTCAACCGTTCTGCAAGTTCCATGGTAAACAATACATTTCCCAGTTTAGAGCGCTCATAAGCTTTCATAATATTGTAACTGCGCTCCATCTTCATATCCTCAAAATCAAATTTGCCGCTGTAATGCGAGTGCGATGCAACATTTACAATACGCGAAGGCCCTGATTTCTTTAACAGATCAAGCAACAGGTGGGTGAGCAAAAAATAACTCAGGTGATTGTTGGCAAAGGTCATTTCAATACCATCAACCGAAAGCTGATGTTTCTGAAAAACTCCGCCTGCGTTGTTGATTAATACATCCAGTCTGTCCAGTTTGGCTTTTACCTCATCGGCCAGCCTGTGCACTTCTTTTTGGCTGGATAAATCAGCAGTAAAAAATCCAACGTTTTTATTTCCTGAAAAACGTATGATTTCATCAACTGCTTTCTTTGCTTTGTCTGCATTGCGTCCGTGAACATAAACGTTGGCACCTTGTTTTGCCAGTGCTTTTGCGGTTTCAAGGCCTATACCTGCTGTAGCTCCTGTAATTAATACGTTTTTGTTTTGCATTATTCTCCAACCATTTTAAATTGCTTGTAGGTAATGCTCCAGCCCAAATCCATTTTAAGAATGATGGGGTTTCCGCCTGTTTGTATCCAGTATTTTGCGCTGCCGTCATCGCTTTCGCAATACATGTAACCAAATTCTGCTTTCATTCCGGCTTTTGTTTGTATCGGAAAATCATAGTTGTAGTATTTACGTTTCAATACAACCCATGTATCACCGCCATCAGTTGAAATTTTCGATTCACCGTTTTTTTCCAGTTCGTCATATACCTTGTCACTAATCCAAACGGTAGTCATATCAGTCAAATCCATTTCGCCTCCGCTGAAATAATTGTTTTGCATGTGCGCATCTCTTCTTGCCTCTACACTCATAAAAACAGTACCGGCAGTTTGGTTTGCATTGGTCATCTTGTAATCAAATCCAAGCCCTTTTTCAGAATGGTTCTCGGTAACCTCCACTACAAAATCATATTTAGTTCCCCTAAAATCCACTTCATAAACATTGGTGGTTCCAACGAGTGAGGCCAGCGTGCTGCCTTTAAGCACATCGTATTTATCGGTTTGCTGAGCAAAAACAGAAGCATTAAAAAACATAAGCAGTGCAACTGTTGCAGTAGTAATTGTTTTCATGATATTTGATTTTGGGGGTTAGACAACAAACCTACATGAATTTTGTAATCAGCAAACCGGATATAGGTAAATCTTTATATTTACTGCTAAATTCATTTGTATGACAAAACATCTACTGCTGCTTTTATCACTTGTAATTTCGTGCACTACGTTGCATGCACAGGTTGAATTCAATTTCACAGGAATACTTGGAATAGCCTATAAACTTGACCCCGAAAGCGGTATTCCATTTGTAAACAATGTTGTTTTAGGAAGCCCTGCATATCTTGCAGGCATTGCAGCAGATGACAGATTATTAAAAATTAATGACCAATCACTTTCAGGCATTGGGTTAGATGCCGTTGCTGAAAAATTTAAAATAGCTATGGGGGTTACTATTAAAATTCTTGTTGAGCACAGCGATAAAACGCAACAGGAAGTGATGCTGAAAAAAGCAGGATATATTTCGGCTTCCTACAAAAATTATAAATATCAGATTTTTTTTGATGAGAATAAAAACGCGTTAAGTAAGCCTGGTCAAGAATGGGTATTATGGACCGGTGATGGATCTAGTGGCATTGGATATTATGTGTATGATCCTTCAAATGTATTTTATGGCGAATTT
>CAMAVO010000257.1 GCA_945861685.1 Chitinophaga pinensis
GAAAGGTGTGAAACAAACCAAGGTAATGTCCTAGTTCGTGGGTCAATGTTCTTCCTGTTCCGCCTATTTGCTGGTTCACATTTTCTATGGTTCCTATACAATCGGCACGCACAACAATACCATCGTTGCCACCACCGCCAAAACCGGGAAGTGATGAAAATCCAAGGGTAACTCCTCCTGATGTTCCATCTGATGCGATGGTGCGAACTACCCAGATGTTAAGATATTTGGTATTGTCCCACCAGATCAGGCCTTTTACATTATCACCTGCATTGCTGGTTTGTGCTGAAAAGGTGCGGGTAATTCCTTCGGTGCAATTTCCATCGGGGTCAAGTTGTGCCAAACGGAAATTGATATTAGGATTTGCTGCAACGGGTTTAAAAATATCGCGGGTATTCACGGTATCTGCATTGGTGCGGGTAAAATCTTCATTCAATACGCGTATCTGATCTTCAAGCTGTGCTTTTGAAATATTCTCCGTGCCTCCTTCGTGTATTACGTGAAAAACAACGGGGATATAACGCAAAGGATTGCCGCCTCTTAAACCTGCTTCACGCTCTTCTTTTATTATGCGTGCATTTTCAAAAAGGCGTGAATAGTTTTGTAAAGCTTCGGGGCTTTCCAGTAAATGTTTGGTTACTTTTTCATCGGTTGCGCACCGGTTTACTTGTTGGGCAGTGGTGCTGTTCAGTATGCAAAAAACAGAAAAGGCGAGGGCGGTAATTCGGGTAAAAGAGAAGTGCATTCGTGAGATTTAAAGATATAAATACTGTTACTTACGTTTGGCGGCAATCTTTGTCCGACAAGCGGTTAGCCCCTTTTTTGTTGAGGCGCACGAAGATAGCACTATTCTTAAATCTTGTTAAGAAATGTTAAAAATCATGAGCATATTTGCAGGTATGAAAAAACTACTTTTTATTCTTCTGATTCTCCCTTCGTTTGTTTTCGCGCAAAACAAGGTTCTTTGTCCTACTCCGCCCATGGGCTGGAATAGCTGGAACGTGTTTGCTTCTGACATCAACGAAAAAATTGTGATGGAAATTGCTGATGCCATGGTGAGCACAGGCATGAGCAAGATAGGTTATGAATACATTAACATTGATGATTACTGGCATGCCGACACGCGCGCTGTTGACGGCAAACCATTAGTCGACACCTTGAAATTTCCACATGGCATGAAATACCTTGCCGATTATGTTCACAGCAAAGGTTTGAAACTGGGCATTTATTCCTGCGCAGGAAACATGACCTGCGGCAGAAGATTTGGCGGCTATAATTATGAAGAGATTGATGCAAAAGCCTATGCCGAGTGGGGAATTGATTTATTGAAATACGATTACTGTTATGCTCCCGCTTCACGCAAAGCAGCTGTTGAGCGATATACCAAAATGGGAACAGCTTTAAAAAATTCGGGACGTGATATTGTATTCAGCATTTGTGAATGGGGCATACGCAAACCCTGGCTTTGGGGTGCCGAAGCAGGCGGAAGCTACTGGCGCACCACCCCCGATATTTTTGATGTATGGAGTGGCGGAAATCTATGGATGATGAGCGTGATGAAAATTCTGAAACGCCAGCAAGGTTTGGAAAAATATGCAGGGCCCGGCCACTGGAATGACCCCGATATGCTTACCGTTGGCAACTACGGAACGGGCAAAGCCACCTCAGCAAAGGGTCTGTACAAAGGCATGAACGATACCGAATACCAGAGCGAAATGAGTATGTGGTGTATGTTAAACTCACCCTTGCTGGCAAGCTGCGATTTGCGCAGTATGAACGAGGCTACGAGGAACATTCTTACCAACCCCGAGATTATTGCCATCAATCAGGATAAGCTGGGCGAGCAGGCAACGCTAATACATAAAGCCGGAAAAATATGGGTGTACCGTAAAAAGCTGGAAGGCGGAAAATGGGCGGTTGCTGTTTTAAACACTTCGGGAAAAGAAGAAACGTTTGAACTCAACACCAAAATGCTGGACATAGATGGCATCTGGAAAACAGTTGATGTCTGGCAACAGAAAGAAGCAGGACTTCTTTCGCCTGAACCAACAAAGGGACAAACGGGCGAACTGATTGTGCCTGGAAGTATTTCGCTTACGGTGAAGCCACACGAAACGGTGGTGCTGAGGTTAGAGAAGTTTGTGGCGAAGGTGGGGTATTAGGATTCTTTAACCGCAAAGTGCGCAAAGGTTAATAGCTGCCTAAACACAAAGAGCGCAAAGCAATACAACCCTTTGCCTTTTCTTTGCGGTTTTTCTTTGCGTGCTTTGCGGTTAAACTCTTCTTTTTTACTTTTACAGCAAAATCCCATTCCCATGAGCCAAGAAGAAACATCCCACCTCAAGGCAGAAATTGCCCGTCTCAACAAGATTATTAATGTGTTGTTGGAACAAAACGATGCTATTAAGGCAACTTACTCCCAACTGCTTCTTCGTTTTGAGGCAAATAATCCGACTGATAGGAAAACCTATACCCACTTGGGACTAAGCACGTCAGTTCAATCCCAATCGTCAACCCACTTGGGATTAAGCACGCCAACTCAATCCCAACTGCCAACAGACTTGGGAATAAACCAAGCAACACAATCCCAACTGCCAACCGACTTAGGACTAAACACAGCAACTCAATCCCAGCTGCCAACCGACTTGGGAATGAGTAGGCCGCTTCATCCCGAATCGCCAACACCTCTTCCTCTGAAACAAGAAACTATAGTTTTGCCCGAACAGATTGTTCCATCCAACACCCTGTTTGCATCCGTAGCACAGAAACTAGGGGCAGCGGGTTTCACGCGTGTAAAGAGCGGCACGCTCCAAACGGCAGCGCAACTGTTTATTCATTTTCATAACGGGGGCAATGCCGATTATGCAGGTTTGCAACAACTCACCGGCTACTCGGCAGGCGGATTGAGCAAACTCCTGATAACCCTTCGCAAGCGCGGATTTATTCAACGCACCGGCTACGGCAAATATGGCTTAACCGAGAGCGGAAAAACTATTTTAGCCCAAGCATTAACAACATAATATCCTATACCATGCTCACCCAACCAATCCGCGACCTCTACCTCCGCGACCTCAACAAACTGAAAGAAGAAATCGCGCTCTTCAAAAACGAAACAGAACTTTGGCACAC
>CAMAVO010000258.1 GCA_945861685.1 Chitinophaga pinensis
ATGCGTTTCCCGGAGGAGTTCACAACCGCTGGTTTACTTCGGTGTGGGGTTATGCCAACAGTAAATTGGATAAAAACGAATTGCCAACAAAAAATAAAAAAGTATTGGCGGCCGTAAAAGGTGTTAGTCCCGTGCAGGGCAAAGAAGGAAAAAAATTATTTCCTCAGGCCATTGCCAGTCATGCAAGAAATCTGAATGTAAACGATGGAGCCATGACCATTTCGTTTCGTGATGATGTGGCAAAAGTGGGCGGTGTGCAGTCAGATGATTTTAGTCCGCATACCTTTATGCAACAGGAAAATGAATCGGGAGCTCCCGTTTACAGCTACAGCGGCTGGAGCGATGGCGCTTACCAACATGCTGCGGTTAAACGGTTTTTAAACCTCACCAATCCTCACAACAAGTTGTTGTTAGGTCCTTGGGAGCATGGCGGGAATTATAACACCAGTTCTGCCAATCCCGGAGCATCGGGCTTTGACCACTTAGGCGAGATTATTAAATTCTTTGATTTTCATTTGAAAGGAATTCAAAACGGAATTGATAAAGAACCCCACATCCACTACTTTACCATGGGCGAAGAGAAATGGAAAAGTTCGGATATATGGCCTCCGCGTGCTGAATCAACCACTTTTTTTCTGGGTGGAAATAAAATGCTTGTTCGCAGAACTGACCTAAGAGGAAAAACAGAAAACAGAGGTATCCGCGAATATGAATACGAAACCTATCAAGTTGACACAACCATTGGCACAGGTGCAGACTCACGCTGGCGTTCTGTAGCGGGACAACTGCACACACCTAAAGTTTATCCCGACCGCACCCAACGCGACAGTGCATTGTTAGTTTACAACACAATTGAACTCAGCAGTGATGTAGAAGTAAGCGGACACGCCATCATTGATTTATTTGTTAGTTCCAATGAAACCGATGGCTGCTTTTTTGTTTACCTTGAAGATGTAGATGAAAACGGAAACGTACACTATGTTACAGAAGGATTATTTCGTGCTGTGCATCGCAAAATTAGCACCGAACCTCAGCCATATAAAGATGTTGTTCCTTATCACACCTATCTGAAAAAAGATGCACAACCTTTAGTTCCAAATGAAGTTGCCGAGCTAAAATTTGATTTGCTACCTGTCTCATATTTATTTAAGAAAGGACATAAAATCCGTATAGCTATTTCTGGTGCCGATGCCGATCATTTCCGTCCTATGACCAACAGTCAGCCATTGATTAAAGTGTGGCATACGGAACAGTATCCTTCGCGGGTAGAGTTGCCGGTAGTGGAAAGTAAGTAGTTATCTACTTCACAATAAAATAAGCAGCAGCCAACCATACCAATCCTTTCAGCAGGAAGAACAAAAAGCCAACGAAACCAATTCGTTTCAGCCACAGTTTTAGTTGTGTTCGTTTTTTATTTTTCTCTTCCTCATCCAAAATCATGGAACAAATCTATTGCTTTCCATGGTTTCAACAGCATTTTTAACTTCCTGATTCTTGCAGTTTTCCACCGCTGTTTTCTGCCCGATTACCGACTTAATTATATTTTGATAAATTCGCCCCGTTCAATAACATATTTAACTTATAAATATCCATATGAAGCGTTACTCATCACTCATTTTTTCGGCAGCATTTTTATTCATTTGCCAATTAACTTTTGCTCAGGAAACCGGAACTCTGAAAGGAGTAATTACCGACACCAAAACCGGTGAAACACTCATTGGTGCAAGTGTAACATTGGAAAACGATAAAACCAAAGGCTCGGCAGCAGACTTTGACGGAAACTATTCCCTCAAACTTCCCGCAGGACAACACAAAGTTGCTATTTCATTTACAGGATACAACAGCAAAATAAAAGAAGTAACCATTACTGCAGGACAAACCACAACCGTAAACTTTGATTTATCAGTAACAGCAAAAGAGCTTGGAGCTGTAGTAGTATCAGCAGGAAAATTTGAACAGAAAGTTGAAGACCTTACCGTATCAGTGGAAATTATAAGCGCTGATCTGGTTGCCAACAAAGGAACCACCAGCGTTGAAACAGCAATTAACCAAACACCAGGAGTTCAGATTATAGACAGCGAACCACAAATACGTGGTGGAAGTGGATATAGTTTTGGAGCTGGTAGCCGTGTAGCTGTTTTGGTTGACGACCTTCCTATGATGAGTGGTGATGCCGGTCGCCCAAGCTGGGGATTTATTCCCGTAGAAAATCTGGAGCAGATTGAGGTAATAAAAGGAGCATCATCTGTTCTTTATGGTTCTGCAGCACTTAGCGGAATGATTAATATCAGAACAGCTTATCCAAAAGATACACCTCAAACTAAAATTACTTTATTGGTGGGAATGTATGACACACCAAAACGCAAAGAAACTAAGTGGTGGGAAGGAATGAACCCAATGATGGCAAACGTTAATTTTTTCCACTCACGCAAAATCGGGAATTTTGATTTAGTTATCGGTGGTAATATTCTTGCAGATGACGGACATGTTGGTCCATCTAGAACAGACACCCTTTTGCCGGGGAATTCATGGGGTACCCAGACAGCTGTTTACCCTAAATCAACAGCCTTCAGCAATGTTGGAAAAGAACAAGGGTTATATAACAAACGCTTTAGGATAAATACACAATTACGTTGGCGCTCAAAAAAACATGTTGGGCTGGCTTATGGTATTAATGTAAACTTCTCAAAAGGAATTTCTAAAGGCGCACTGCTTTGGGAAAGCTACACTACCGGAATTTACCGCCCTTTCCCGGGTTCTGATACCCGCACCGACCAGATTACATATAACATTGACCCTTATATTACCTACTACGGCCGCATCAATGGAAACCGCAACACGCTGCGCACCCGTATGTTTCACCAAAACAACGCAAACACCAATAATCAGGCAAATAAAAGCACCTTATATTATGGTGAATATCAATTTCAGCGCAAGGTTAAAAGCATGAACGACCTTTTGTTTACAACCGGTTTAATGGGCACCTACAGTTCAGGACAGGCGCAATTGTATTCAGGAATTGACAGCACAGGAAAAAACTCTTATGTAAACGCTGCTGCTTATTTGCAGATTGATAAAAAATTCTGGAAAAAACTAAACCTT
>CAMAVO010000259.1 GCA_945861685.1 Chitinophaga pinensis
AGGCGGCACGCATTGCGTGCCGCCTCTCTCTTTTTATTTCTTCCCTTTGTTGGGAAATTTACTAATTCTTAGCTGTAATTTTTTCGTCAGCTACTGCAACAAAAGCAGTTTTATTTAAAATCACATAGTCGTATGGCTTGCCTAAATCAACATTGTTTTGTTTGGCAACAACTTCAAGACTAGCAAGCTCACGCTCCAATGCAAGGATTTCTGAATTAATAGCAGCAACACTTTGTTTAGAGTAGCTTACTTTTTCTGTTTTAACAGACGACTGAGCGTTTGCATCAGAGTTTGAAAAGATTGCTAACGAAAAAATCGCTGCAACAATAATAGCTGGTGTAAGATTTATATTTTTCATTTTTAAGTTTTTTAGATTTTAAATACACCCACCTTAACGCCTGCTTTCAAACTAAGGTTATATTTTTCTCTCGCTAATCGATTAACAACCAATTGTTGATAACCACAAAAACAGTTCATTGATAAAATTGAGCAACATCATAAAATATCAGCATTCCATTAATATCTTTGCACCCCTCTGAAAAATAGATTGCTATGATAAAAATTACACTTCCCGATGGCTCAGTCAGGGAATATGAAAAAGGAACTTCTTCATTAGATGTTGCAAAAAGCATTAGTGAAGGATTGGCGCGCAATGTGCTTGCAGCCAAAGTAAATGGCGAGGTGCGTGATGCTTTGCGACCAATTAATGAGGATGCTTCGCTGGTTTTACTCACGGGAAAAGATGAAGAATCAATGCCTGTTTTATGGCATTCATCCGCTCACTTAATGGCAGAGGCGTTGGAGGCATTGTATCCCGGGACTAAGTTTGGTATTGGTCCTCCCGTTGAAAAAGGATTTTATTATGATATTGATATGGGTGGGAAATCTTTATCTACCGAAGATTTCAAGAAGATAGAGGATAAGATGACTGAGTTGGCTGCTCAGAAAAATCAGTTTATTCGCAAAGAAGTTTCAAAGGCAGATGCCCTAAAATACTTTGAAGAGAAAGGTGATGAATACAAACTTGACCTTTTAAAAGACTTAGATGACGGAACAATTACCTTTTATACACAAGGCAATTTCACTGACTTATGCAGAGGTCCGCATATTCCCGATACCGGTTTTATAAAAGCGATAAAACTTACCAAAGTTGCAGGAGCATACTGGCGCGGAGATGAAACAAAAAAACAATTAACCCGCGTTTACGGTGTTACCTTTCTTAAACAACAGGATTTAAAAGACTATTTGGTTCTGTTGGAAGAGGCGCAGAAACGCGACCATCGTAAACTTGGAAAAGAACTGGAACTGTTTACCTTCTCAGAAAAAGTGGGAATGGGACTTCCGTTGTGGCTTCCTAAAGGTGCTGCTTTACGTGAGCGTTTAGAAAATTTTCTGAAAAAAGCTCAGATTAAAGCAGGTTATCAGCCTGTTATTACCCCGCATATCGGACACAAAAATCTTTACATTACTTCAGGGCATTACGAGAAATACGGAAAAGATTCATTTCAGCCAATCAAAACCCCGCAGGAAGGCGAAGAGTTTTTTCTAAAACCAATGAACTGTCCGCATCACTGCGAGATTTATAAATCAAAACCACGTTCCTACAAAGACCTGCCTATTCGTTTGGCAGAATTTGGAACTGTTTACCGCTACGAACAAAGCGGTGAATTGCATGGCTTGACCCGCGTTCGAGGGTTTACACAGGATGATGCACACTTATTTTGTCGTCCAGACCAGGTGAAAGAAGAATTTGTAAAAGTGATAGATCTTGTGCTTTATGTTTTCAGGGCATTGGATTTTCAGAATTTTACTGCACAAATTTCGTTGCGTGATCCTGAGAATAAAGCCAAATACATTGGCTCAGATGAAAACTGGGAAAAAGCCGAACGTGCAATCATTGAAGCCTCTGCAGAACGCAATTTAAAAACTACAGTTGAGTTAGGTGAAGCTGCTTTCTACGGACCAAAGCTTGATTTCATGGTAAAAGATGCCATAGGACGAAGCTGGCAATTAGGAACTATTCAGGTTGATTACAATTTGCCTGAACGTTTTGAGTTGGAATACACCGGCAGCGATAACCAGAAACACCGCCCGGTAATGATACACCGAGCGCCTTTTGGCAGTCTGGAACGCTTTGTTGCAGTGTTGATTGAACACTGCGCGGGTAACTTCCCTTTGTGGTTGACTCCGGAGCAGGTAATCATCCTTCCCATCAGCGAGAAATACAACGACTACGCAAAAAATATTTCTCAATTACTAAATAATTACGATATTCGCAGCCTCTTTGACGAAAGGAACGAAAAAATAGGACGAAAAATCAGAGAGGCAGAACTTCGGAAAGTGCCGTATATGTTGGTGGTTGGAGAGGAAGAGATGAACGAAAATACGGTTTCGGCACGAAAACACGGTCAAGGTGATATTGGTAAATTTACCGTAGAAACCTTTGCCGAATTGATTAAAAAAGAAACAGAACTGAATTAATAACTTAAATTTTTAAATAGTATCGCTATAATACCTACATCCCGACCACCGTTTGTGCGAGGCCAAAGGCCGCCTAAGAAAGAGGATTTGCACAACATAAATGAAAGGATAAGAGCATCAGAAGTTCGAGTAGTTGGAGAAGGCATTGAGCCGGCCGTCTACCCTATTTCAAAAGCACTGGCTTTAGCAAAAGAAGCCGGTCTTGATTTGGTGGAAATATCACCAAATGCTGTGCCTCCGGTATGTAAAATTATAGACTATAAAAAGTTTTTATACGAACAGAAAAAGAAGCAGAAAGAGATAAAATCTAAACAATCAAAAGTAGTTGTAAAGGAGATACGCTTCGGACCAAATACAGATGAACATGATTTTAACTTCAAACTGAAACACGCAATAAAATTCCTTGAAGAAGGCGCTAAAGTAAGGGCTTTCGTATTTTTCAGGGGACGTTCAATAGTATATAAAGAGCAAGGTGAAATCCTGCTTTTGAAATTTGCGAGCGGATTAGAAGAGTATGCAAAAGTAGAGATGATGCCGAAACTGGAAGGTAAGAGGATGTTTAT